>CP001625.1:0-300000 GCA_000023185.1 Rhizobium leguminosarum bv. trifolii WSM1325
CGTGCCTTGACACACGCACATCGATCCTGCGCAGTTCTGTGGCTGGCCAGGTATGCTCCCGGCGCCAAAAACGCCTCGTGGGCTGCGCTCGATCCGTCCACTGGTCTCGCGGGGTCGACGACGGAAGGCCTAACCAGTCCGGCGTCTCGCACCCCACTCCCATCGAGCAACGGAAGCGGCAGACGCCGAAGTAGCGACCGTGGCACAATAGGAGGAGCACGAAATGCGGCGAGTGGCAATTTGTTCATGCGGCGAGCTTTCGATAGCCGCCGACGGAGAACCCGTCAAAATCTCTGCCTGTCATTGCCGGGCCTGCCAACGTCGCACCGGCAGCGCGTTCGGAGTGGCCGTCTTCTTCCACGCCGATCAAACGGAGACGTCCGGCGTGTCGACTAGCTACATCCGGTCAGGCGACAGCGGAAAATCGGTCGAATTCAGGTTCTGCCCTTCATGCGGTTCGACGGTTTTGTGGATACCGGAATTCAGGAAAGAGCTCGTAGCCGTCTCCTTGGGATGCTTCGCCGACCCCTCCTCGCTCGCGCCGACGCAAAGCGTCTATGAGGAAAGACGTCTGGAATGGGTGGTGTTCGATTTCACCTAGCTTACCTAGGCGAAGGCGCGTTGACAGTTACGGCCTCTTTTCTCGACCGATCGCGAGTGCAACCCTGAACTGTCACTTTGGGCGACCCGCTCGAACCGCTGAGATGGCTACCAGGCCATGCCCGATCGACCACCAAAACCGCTCGAATCCACAATCCGTCGCTCTTCTGCTTCGGCAGTACGATTTTCAGTATTCCACCGCCAAACCAGTGAGCGTTGGCCGTTCCTTTGAAGGCGTCATTCGGTTGATCTGTCTCAGGTGGCGGGGCTTCAGACCCAGACGAACGATGATATAATTTTCTCGCGCAGTCACGAAATTGGCACAGTCTTTTTAGCAACATCGGGTGAATATGGCGAGTGAGCTATCCGTCGATGCCCTTGCTATCAATACCTAACGTATCGGCTCAGCTCGGGACCTTTCTTCCAGCGTGCTCCGCCGTTCATATCATGACATTTGAGAAGGACTATTCGCATGCCTCGATCGGGACGCCGGACTTCTGGCCTTGCTGACGACGTCTATGAAGGCCTGGCCGGGTTCCGGCTGGCCATGAGGCGCTTCGTGTCGTTCAGCGAGGCGGCCCTTGCCGAGGCGGGCGTCACGTCACAGCAGTACCAGGCTCTCCTGGTAGTGCGGACTGCTCCGGGCTGGCAGATCAGGCTTCGCGATCTAGCCGAACAGATGCTCATGCACCACAACAGCGCCGTCCAGCTCGTCGATCGGATGTGCTCGGCAGGTCTCGCCGAGCGGATACCTGCGGAAGACGACAAGCGCAGCGTGCTGATCGGCCTGACCGCAAACGGCGAGCGGACGCTTGAATCTCTGGCGAAGGTTCATGTCGAGGCGATGCTTGCGCATGAGCCGCTGCTGGCTGAATCCCTATCCCGTCTTCGTCAGGTGACGGAACTGGCCTGACTGTCACTCACCATTTCTTGATCGCGACGCGCTTGACCTCCGAACGCATTATTGTATCATGGCGTGATATAAAAGGAGGAGAACAGCTATGCAAAGCGGCGAAGGTGGCTGGTCCAACTACCGACCGTCCAAGACCCTATGGGCCTGGTCCATCGTCGGGGCCTCGGCATTGACGATGGCGCTTGGCTTCACCTGGGGAGGATGGACGACGTCGGGAAGGGCCAGGGTGATGACCGACATCGCCGTCCGAAACGCGAAGGCGGATCTGGTCGCGGGCATCTGCGTCCATAACTTTGTGACGGCGAAGGACGCACAGGAGAACCTAAAGGCCCTGCAGGCGAAGTCGTCATGGCAGCGTGACGACTTCATAACCGATGGAGGCTGGGCCAAAATCGCGGGGATCGACGGTACTATCACGAACGCGGCCGACTCCTGCGCCGACCAGCTCGTGAAGATGAAGGAACTGCCGCAATCGGGAGGAGATGCCGCAGTCACCGACAGCTAGAGTTCAGGCCGGAAGTGATCAGTTATCCGGTCCTCGCGAGGCCCGTCCGAAATGATTTCGGGCGGGCCATTTTCATGATCTGAAATCGCCAACAGCCTCCGAATCCTGCAATGCCTGCAGAACCTCTCTGGTCATGAGGTGAGCGGCTACCCGCACCACAGGCGACAACGGTCCGCCGTCGCGTGCGGCCCGGCATATTTTCAGAAGGCCCATCAGCTCGATCGGGTTCTCGATGAATCCGTCCAGCGCGTCTTCAACATCCTTTGGAAACCGCGATCCGATCTCGGCCACAAGCTCGCCGTCAGCGCTCAGCACTCCCCGACCGATCAAAATGGTTTCCAGCCGCAGTGTCCAGAGACCGAGTTCGGCGCGTCTATCGATCATGTCGTCCCCTCCCCAGCCCGTTCAGACGAAGAGCCGCATTCCTCCTGGCGGAACGCCTCGTTCGCCTTCGCGGATTGTCCTCAGATATTCGAGAACGTCCCGGATCAAGTTGGGGTGGGCGGGTTTCGATATCAGGCCGATCACCTTTGAAAGATCGGTTTCAATCAGTTCAGGGCTTCCCGTGACCATGACGACGGCGACGCCGAAATCGCTCGCGAGGTACTGCCCGATCCGCGGACCGGTCGCTCCGTCCCTCAGGTTGACGTCCACCAGGGCAATCGTGCTGAAGGGTGCAAGCTGCTGCGCGGTCTCGAAGCTGTCGGCTATCCCCGAGATCTCATAGCCAAGTGTCGTTACAATATCCTCAAGATCAGCCGCGATCAGCACGTCGTCTTCGACGATCAGAATTTTCTCCCCAACCATGTGCCCCCTTTTTGTTCATGCTGCATTCAGGATTGACAATATGGGCGAACAGTTAAAGAATGTCACCACATGATATAAGGAGCGAGCCAATGACCAAGACCGCCTTCCTCTCCGCTGTGTTTGCCTGCTATGTCGCGGTCATGTTCGCCATCGCCTCCATCCCCGGAGAGACGCCTTCGGAGGTTTCGCAGGCTCAACAGCTACAGGCGGTGAATTGATCTCCGGCGCAATGCGGCAGAACCACCCATGACAGCGACGTCGGAGCTTGAGGATGTCACCTGAGGGCAAGCTCTTTCTTGCGGCCGTCGTGCTGTTCGTCACGGCGATATGGGGCGGCGTCGTCTAGTCTTATTGCAGCTCTGAACCTCCGGTACATCATCACGTGACATTTTCTAACTGACTCGGAACCGTTGCGCGCCGCGGTCATTACTCCTGCGAAGGAGCTACTCTCATGCAACCTTTCCTGGTCGAGCCATCACGCACATACGTTTCGCGCAATGCCAATCGGCCACGCTGCGTATCGCGGATCGAAAACGGCGTCGTCACCTACCGTGCATTCCGTTTCGGCATCCCCTTCTCCAGGACGGAGACTTTGGACGAGTTCGCCAAGTGGGCACATGAGGACGTTGAACTGCGAGAGCGACGCGAAATATTCCAGCCGCCGCCGCAAAGCGCCTGATAACCGGAGTCCGGCCCGATGTTGATGGCGACCTCGAAGAAAGAAGCTGTTCTCTATCGCATGGTGATGAAGGATCATATCTGCCCTTTTGGGCTGAAGTCCCTCGATCTGTTGAAGCGCGAAGGCTACGAGGTCGAGGACCATTGGCTAAGGACGCGCGAAGAGACGGATTCCTTCCAGAAAGAACATGGGGTCGAGACCACGCCGCAGACATTCATCGACGATGCCCGCATCGGCGGCAACGATGCTCTGCGGCGGTTTTTCGGCAAGGACGTCAGAGATCCGCAGGCGACGTCCTATTGGCCAGTCTTGGCAGTGTTCGTCACGACGGCGCTGATTTCCGTCGCCGCCAATTGGGCATCAGGCTCGATAATGACCGTCCGGATCTACAAATGGTTCATCGCTTTTAGCACGTGCGTGCTCGCCATTCTAAAACTTCGAGACGTCGAAAGCTTCTCCAATATGTTCCTTGGCTATGATCTGCTCGCGCGGCGCTGGGTCCGCTACGCCTATCTCTATCCTTTCGGCGAGGTGCTCGCGGGCGTGCTGATGGTTGCCGGCGCACTCGTCTGGCTTTCCGCCCCGATCGCATTCTTTATCGGCGCCGTGGGGTCTTGGTCTGTGTTCCAAGCGGTCTACATCGAGAAACGCGAACTGAAGTGCGCCTGCGTTGGCGGCGACAGCAACGTGCCCCTCGGCGTCGTCTCGCTTACGGAAAACCTGATGATGGTGGCGATGGCATTGTGGATGATCATGAAACCCGTGGCGCTGTGACCATCGATGAAAGGTTTTGAAATGCTGCCCGAACAAGACGAATCCTTCTATGACGTTCGAAGCCTACGGCGCTGCTATGGCATTGGCCGGCACGAGGCGGAGCGGCTTCTTCAGCGGTTTGGCAACTCAAAACAGGAATTGGATCTGCTCCTTTCAGCCCGTGGGAGGACGCCCAAGCATCGCCTGAAGGAAGTTGCGACACCCGAGCAGAGAGCTCCATTTGGAATTGGCTGATCGCCCTCACTTGCACTGGGCAATGCGCTCCAGCGCCGCCGTCACGCCTGTCAGTGAATAGGCATAGGTCGTACGAGTGCCTCGCGCCGACGTCGCGTGGAGCGTCAACTGGCTACCAGACCGAAGTGCATCAACGAATTCCGGTTCGAGCGCTGCGTCGGACACCCAGGCGCTGTTCCCCTTCACGAACATCTTGAACGTCCGCTCTCCGATCGAAGCCTCTACCGTCGAACCACTCTTCAACGCGTATCCGAGGATGGCTTCAGGTTCATTGCCGCCCCCTTTCTGCGCCGGCGCGATCAGGAAATAGTTTTTTCCATGGTCCACATTGGCTGGCGCAGATTCCTTCGGCACCGAGAGCGCATAGCAGACCCGAGATCCGTTTCTCATAAAGGAATAGACGCCCCAATCGCCGCTTTGAGACACCATTCTGGCCGCGGCATGGGCGGTCAATGGCATCGATGCAGCGACAACAAGGCTGGCAAGCTTCTTCATTTTTTTCCCTTCTTGAAGTGTCGAAATCAACGTTCGCGGCTCGATCCAACCGTCGGTTTGCCGCGCCTTTCCCGCGCAGTAACCTCATCGAAGATGATAGACCCGTTTACGACAAGGCCTTCCCAGACCCGGTTCCCAAGCTGCAGGTGACCATGAGGCCGGCTTCCTCTCAGACGGGGCCGTGGACGAAACCGTGACGAGCTTTTGCGTGCGATATCGCTGAAGCTCTCGCGTCGTGAGGCCTAGACGGTCGGCAAGCACTTCGTCAGAACGTAAGGGGTTCGGGACATCGGGCATGGTGAAGGTCGAGCTCGGGCTTTAATAATATCACGATATGATATAAGTCATTCCGGCCCGGCGGTTCAACCCCTTGCCGCGCCGAAAGGGCTATCGGCGCGATTTTGATGGAGAGCCCAAATTCTCCAGCGTCCCATCTGCAGGAAGAACGCGAGTGTCGTCCAATTTCTCCTATTTCTGCTAAGATGTCTCGCCTGAGGTGTCATGTTCGAGGCGAGTTAGGTTCGGGCGTGTTCTATTGGGCCAGAGCCCTCGAGCGGAGTGTCGCCCGCCTCACTACTGCTCTGGAGGTGCTGGGGAATGATCAACACGAGATGATCGGCGGTTAAGAGATCGTCGCGCATGCGGGCCTCCTATGGCCAATCTATACGTCTGGCGATCGAGTAGCGGCGTGGCGGAAGGTTTTGTTACCTGCGCTGTTTATCGCAACGCTCACGACGAGCCGGTCCCCTACATTTCGCAAATCGTCTTGCGGCTATTCTGCGATGACAGGATCCTGGGTCAAATGCTTCCGTCGTCCATTCGACCGGGGCGATATGGTCTACCATTCTTCTTGTGCCATCACCTAACCGGGATGCAGCCTTACCACCGATGCAGAATTTCTTTGCGACGCCGCTGCCGCGAAAGCCCCGAGCATGCCTGCTCTGCTGAATGGTTTCGAAAGAACTGGGAACTGTGTTCTGGCACCTTGTTCAAGGGCATCGCTGTACCCGGTCATCAATATGATTGACGTGTTGGGATAACGACTTTGAACCTCCATCGCCAGTTCGAGCCCAGACATGTTCGGCATCATGATGTCGCTCAAAACCAGCTCGACATTCGGCTCCGACGCCAGCACGGTCAAGGCCTCCTGACCGCTTGGCGCGGTAGCAACGGTGATCCCCTCCATTTCGAGGAGCATCTTCGAGGCTTCGAGTGAAGACGGCGTATCGTCTACAACGAGAACCTTACGCGGCAAAGGATTGGCTACGGTCGCTGAGCTTGACGGAGCGACTTGACCAGCCGCCTTCGGAAGGTAGATGACAAAGGAAGCACCTTGATCCGGTAAGCTGCTTGCGACAACGGCTCCACCTGATCGCTGAGCAAATCCGTAGACCTGACTAAGCCCCAGACCGGATGACCGACCGCCTTTTGTAGTAAAGAAGGGTTCAAAGACCCGGTGAATGTCTGCCTGCGGTATTCCTGGACCGTTATCGGATATGGAAATTGCAACGCAGGGACCGCGAAGCTGTTTTATTTCTCTGGAACCCTCACTTATGTTGCGTCCATGGATACGAAGTCGACCCCCGTCAGGCATGGCTTCACGGGCATTGGTCACCAAATTGATGATTGCCACCTCGAATCCCTGGGGGTCTACAGTGACCGGCCACATATCTGGATCGACCTCGGTGTCTACAATGATCTGGTCCGTTGCGGCCTGCTTTACCAAATGTTCCAGCGGACCGATCTTGTCTTGAATAAAAAATGTTTCCGCATCGAGATTGGAGCGCCGGGAAAAGGAAAGGAGCCGGTGCGTGATCGCCTTTCCCTTGGACACTCCCTCTGACATCATATCGAGGGTCACATTTAGCTTTTGCTCGTCGTTTTTGCGACGTCGGACTCCTTCAATCCCCGCCTGGAAAATCATTAAGAGGTTATTGAAATCATGTGCCACACCTCCGGTTAATTTCCCAAGCGCTTCCATTCGCTGCCCACTGGCAAGGGCGAGATCCTGCCGGCGACGGGCGGCCAATTCACGTTGAAACAAGAACGCTGCTGCGACGAGAAGGCCTACAATCAGGAAGATTGTGGCCAGCAAGATCCGATATTCAGTCCGGCCGATCTCCTGATATTCCGCCAGAGGCATCCCAACGTGGACGGTCCAATTCGAGCCTTCGATTGAAGCGGAGCTTGTTCGGACATCCTCTCCGCTAACAATCTTCACCCCCGCAATGCCTGACCCTTCTGACCCCGTGTCGCGAACAAATGCATTCAAAGGACCCCCGATCAGGGCGGGGGCGGCGCCCGTTGCTGCCACAAGCCTTCCGTCGCCGTCGGCGATCCAAGCCGTCCACGTTTTCGCCAATCCATTAGCGTAGAGAATATTGGTAATCTCTTCGGGTCGGATCAATGCAGTAAGGATAGAGGTAATCGTTCCGTCTCGCTCGACTGGCACACGGATCGGGAAAGTCGGTATTTCCCGTTCTCTCCGCACGACGCTGCCAACGACGGCAGTACGCGATTCAATGACTCGTCGATAACTTTCCATATCATTCACCGTCGAATGCGACGCGCCATCCTCGGGCGTGGGTACCGAGAGCACAATGTTGCCGTGAAGGTCGCTGATATGCAGCATTTGCCAGACCGGTATTCGGCCCAGCAAGCGATGGGCGATCTCCTTGAAAGCCTTCCTTTCAAGCGGCGGGTCCAATCGGGGCGATTCCGAAACCACCGACAACAACTGACGTTGCATCTCAAGCGCACGCGCCAACCCGGTGGCGGAAAAATCTGCGCGTTGGGCGATATCGCGGTCAATCGCCGCGCGCTGCTGTCTTAGGAAATATTCTCCGATGACGACACCGACGACGAGAACCGGGATCGTCGCGCATAGCAACAAAAGCAGACTTGGTCGAAGTTTATTCAAAAAGTGCCCGTCCAATTACAATTGAACAATCGCTACTGACCTAGAGTTCCGAACCGAAACGACAATCCCGATGCGCCAAGAACAGAGCATTATAGGTGGAAATTTTCAGGTTAAGCTTGCCATCTCGTGAAATTGCCAGTTTACGATTTTCTGGTAACCTGCGGTTATGAACACTATTGACATCGCTCGTGCTATAGCATGGGCTTCACTGGCTATCATTGGTCTGGTCACGATTGCACCGCCGCGCTGGCGGGCGCCGACGGTCGTCTCCGTGCACGTCGATCGTGTGTTGACTTTCGTCCTACTGGCGATGCTTTTTGCCTTCGCTTACCCCAACAACCGACGGGCAGTTGCGATATTCTGTATTCTTGGCGCCGTTACCTCAGAGTTCTCCCAGCTCATTTCACGCAGGCGTCATCCCAAACTCAACCACGCGCTGCTGAAGGCATTTGGCGCTCTGGCCGGCGTCCTGATCGGGGCCGTCATCATGCAATTCATTTCCTTTGAACGTCACTAACCGCTTCGATCTGCACGGCAACGGCTCCGCCCTTTCTCAACGCGTTTGTGTCCATAGTGTCTTTCGATGTGATAACGGCCGGTGATGACCGGGGCGTAGCTGCGCAAAGCAAAAACGATGAAGGCAAGCACGATCGAGACACACACCGGTGCGAATACGGCAAAGCGCGCAATTTTTCTTCCATTGTCCGATCTCCCATCCGTTCTTCCGAAAGAAAACCGGCTTGACCGCCGAATTTAATGCGGCTCACTCTGATCGGTCACAGGCGAGACCCGAAAGATCTTCTTTTGGGGTCGTTCGCCCTCCCTGGTGATCAAGACAACCACAGTGCACCGGTCGGCATGGGGACGTATCGACAGCAGGCGTCCCTGCGTTTTCATCAGAATCTCATCGACGGCATCGCTGCAATCAACCACCTGCGCCCGTGCCTCTGCCAAAAGGACCAACGGCGGACTGGCGGGTTCGGCGAGCGCGATTGTTCCTGATGTGATCAAAATGAGTAATGACATGGAATAGACCCCTTCCGCTGCCATGATATCGGCGCACTTGGCGTTATGCAAATATTCCAGGCTTGAAATGGCGATGGCGGGCGCAAACTGGCCGAAGGGCATTCTAGGCAATGACCGGTTGCAACTCCGATGCGACCCATTCTGGCACTGACGGCAATCTTGGTAGCACCCTGGTAGATCCGATCGAGGCTAATGTTCTCCATGGGGGCGGTAATCTCTTACGGACAGCATACTGGTCGCCGTCCAAAACTTGGTGTCGCAGGCCGTTTCCTTCGTCGAACAATTGTCGCGTCGGAGTTCGATAGCCCCAGCTTATCGACCTATGCTCGGCGGTGCTGTCGTTGGCCTTCTGGCACTGGTCTCTCCGCAGGTTCTCTCCGCAGGACACGGTGCCCTTCACACGAGGTTGCCATTCCGGTCCTTCTGGGACTGTTCCTCTTAAAGTCCGCTGCCTTGGCGGTATCCATTGGTTCCGGATTTCGCGGAGTGCTTTTCTTCGCCTCACGGTTTACGGAGCGCTTCTTGGCAAAATCTTTGCCTATTCCACCCCCTATTTCGATCACGCTACACTTACTGCCCTGGATTATGCTGTTGTCGGCATGAGCTCGCTTGCGGTTGCCGTCATTGGTGGACCGATGACTATGACGTTCCTCGGCTGGAAATTACCGGCGTTTTTCCGATCACTGCTCTCGTTCTCGCCGCGGTCATCGCCTCCTCATTGGTGGTGCGCTCGACGTTCGGCTATTCATTTGCGACGTGGCGTTTCCATTTGCGGGGGGAGAGTGTTCGAAGTGCTCACGATGTCGGCTGGATTAGAAGCATCACTGTCGAAAGGCTCATGCGCGACGATGTTCGCACCGCAGATGTCGACATGCGCCTTTCGCGATTTCGCCACGATTTCCCGCTGGGATCCGCGCAGCGCGTGGTCCTGGTGGGCGATCGGGGGCAGTATCGCGGTATCGTCCTGCTCCCTGACGTTTATCCCAGCCCGGTCGAGAAAGGCGACGATGAACACGGGCTTGGCGAATTCATCCGCTGGAGGGATGACTTTCTGCTGCCTGAGATGAACTCAAAGCAAGCTGCGGGCCTTTTCGATAGCGCCGAGAGTGAAGCTTTGGCCGTCGTCAACACCCCCAGCGAACGCAAGGTCATCGGTCTCCTGACCGAAAGCCACACGCTCAGACGCTACAGCGAAGAACATGATCTGCGACGCAGAGAAGCAACGGGAGAGCTTAGACGTAGCACTCTTGGTGGTTGCAAGTTTGCCGGCCAAACACCAGGATGGAATCAGCACCGTCACGATCAGCTCGCACAGCTGGCGCCACTAAGACGGCCACGTTTTCTAACCCCGTACACTGACCAATGAAGTGCTATATCGATCCCTGGATCGGCCCCATCGAAGACTTCTTTTTAAAGAATTGCGCTCCTATTGAGCATGAGCATCTCCATCCGTGGATCGCGTCCAACGCATGAGGCAGCGCGGGCCGATTCATGTTCTTCAGTCAAGGAGCCACCGATCTTGCCTTCTGCAGCGAACGGCGGGCATTTCGGTGGCTGGCGGGGCGGCGATATTCAATGTCGGCGCCAGCTGCGGCATGTAAGGCTGTTAGCCTTGATTGGGAATCGTGCACGGCATGCGTTCACTTTGATTTTACCTTGCCAAACCTTCTCTTACGGAAAATACGCTCTAGCTGCGGCAGTGCATACGATTAAGGGAGAATCACTGTGAAAAAGCTCGGTATTTCAGGTCTCGCCGCGTTTATGGCATTCGCGGGCTTGCAGCCCGTGGAAGCGGGTCCTTTATGGGTCGGCCCGAAGCCAGTAGTATCGCCGCAGATTGAACAGGTGCAGTATCACCATCGCGATCATCGCGGCTGGTATCACGGGCATCGCGGTTATAAGCACTACCGCCCAGGTTATCGCCGGCACAGGGACGGATGGTGGTATCCTTTGGCTGCTTTCGGCGCAGGAGCGATTATTGGCGGCGCCATTTCGGGCCGGCCGGCGGTTGGCCTGCCTTCGCGCCACGTCCATTGGTGTGCAGCCCACTACCGGACTTATCGCGCGTACGACAACACTTATGTTCCACGTATTGGCGTGAGAGCCGTCTGCCACTCGCCTTACAGATAAATCAAAGTGAAGAGTGTTCTGACCGCATTTGGGCTGCCGTATGCACCGCGGCCCAAATCGATCTACATGGTGAATAGGCGCAACGCGTGCCTCACCGAATCGCTGGTTCGATCGCACCGCTCATTCCTCATCATCAGGACAGTAACGAGACCAAGGGCGAACTCGCTCTTCCTGGTGAATGACCCCGCCGCCGTTAAGGCATCGGGGCATCGGAACCGATCGTGAGGGAAGTCGGCTACTCCCTGGCTGCCGCGGTGCAACCGATCTCGATTTAATCCGCTGTCTAACATTCAGCGCTTTCCCTTCGAGCGCGAATGCGCCTGCGGACGACATGGAGCAAGGTGTAGCTGCTCACGGGAACATCCGTCGACGTGACAGCCGATGCTGGCTTTCCGCCAAAAGCAAGGCCCAGTTGAACAGGAGCCCATCGAAGCGGCAGTGCGACTTAACGGCATCCAATTTTTTGCACGTAGAGACACAATCATGGCTGACAAGCTCAGATTCAACCTCCGCCGTACGCTTTCGATGCCTACGTCAAAACGTTGGCTTCTGCCGCCGCAGATATAAAGGCCTCCCTGGCCACTTCGATGTGCGCCAAGCTGTTCATAGCCTCGACACAACGGCGCTTCGCGGCGTCGAGACAAGGTCCGTCAAGAAACGGCCACCTGTGTTCCAGATAGTCAATCGCCTCTGCAGGACCGTGAATGAATTCAGATGAGCGCCTTCCGATGCGTATTGCGACGGGCGCGGTCCAGCGAAGCTCGTCTGTGTGGCTGCTTGGGTACATTCCAGCCTCCATGTTTTCCAAAGGAGCATTTCGTATATATTTAAGATGCGCAGATCGTCGTTCAACGATTCACAGTGCGAACGCTGTCGATCGCTGCGTCAAATGCTCGTCCGTGCAAAGCAGATTCCAGATGGCTTTGTGGGCAACCGAACCCCCATGTGCTGGAGCGGTGCTCCACCGGACAAGACCCCAAGGCGCTTGACACCGCACCCTCCGCCGGAGATCAGAAAGGGAGTGACCGTCTGATGAAAGTAGCGATCAACGGAGCCGGCATCGCCGGACCGACATTGGCGTATTGGCTCCGTCATTACGGTCATGAGCCCGTGCTGATCGAGCAAGCTCCGCGGCTGAGGTCCGGAGGTTATGTCGTTGACTTTTGGGGGGCGGGATACGACGTGGCATCGATGATGGGACTTCGGCCACGTCTTCACGAGCTCGGATACGACGTCGAGCAAGTGCGTTTCGTCGGCAGCGAAGGACGGCAGTGTAGTGCATTTTCCACCGACGCAATACGAAGGAAGCTCGGCGGACGTTTTGTTAGTTTGAAGCGAAGTGATCTGGCGGCAGTCATTTATGCAGCGCTAGACGGAAAGGTCGAAACGATCTTCGATGACAGCATCGCGATGATCGATGAAGGCTCTGCCGGTGTGCATGTATGCTTCAATCGCCATGGCGACGAAACCTTCGACCTCGTGGTCGGAGCCGATGGCCTCCATTCACGTGTCCGGGAGCTACAATTTGGACCGGTGGGGCAATTCGAGGTTTATCTTGGCTACAAGGCTGCAGCTTTTGAGCTGCAGGGCTATCCATTGCGTGATGAACGCACCTACGTCAGCTATGCCGAACCGGGCCGACAAATCTCACGATTTTCCATGCGGGATGGTTGGACGCTCTTCCTGCTTGTCTACAAGGACCCAAATAGGGACATACCGCTGACGCACGTCGGGCGCAAAGAAGCTCTGCGGGATGCCTTCAGCGATGCTGGGTGGGAGTCCCCGCAGATATTGAAGCGCATGGACGATACAGAGGAAATCTATTTCGATCGCGTCAGCCAGATTCAAATGCACAGTTGGACCAAGGGCCGCACTGCTCTCGTCGGTGACGCAGCGGCCTGTGTGTCGCTGTTAGCAGGCGAGGGTTCGGGCCTGGCGATGAGCGAGGCGTTTGTGCTTGCGGGCGAGCTCGCGCGCGCCCGAAATAATCCGCTGACCGGTCTTGCGAATTATCAGACGCGGATGATGCCATTCTTACAGGATAGACAGTGCGCCGCGAGACGCTTTGCTTCATCCTTCGTTCCGAAATCCACATTCGGAATCACCGTGCGCAATATCATTAGTTCTCTTTTCGGCTTTCCCATCGTTGGAGACTTTCTGTTGGGCCGTCTGTTGCGGAGCAATTTGGATCTGCCTCGCTACGATCGCGCCAACTAATCGACCATGAACGAACCGCACGAGCTGTCCAAATCGCCGCTGGCCCAAGAGGCTTTTCCCGCACGTTCCCGTCAGCCCTACGCTCGTAACTCTACGAAGCCGCGTAGATGTACTCTCTACCGGACGGAGTTTCGACGGCAGGAACAAACCGCTGATGTACCGGTTTGGTGCCGTACACGCAAAGACCGGACGAACGAAGGGATGAACTTGGCACTTGTTCTTGGGACATTGACACTGACCTGCTGGACGGTCGGCGGGGCTATTGCCGTCTTCGGAAATGCCGAGCAATGTCACCCCCACCGTCAGCGGATCAGCGAGTTCGTCACTCTCGGCTTGAACATCCTTGGACTCGTTTGCGCAATCCTTATGGGAGCCGTTCTGGTCGCGTAGCAATGCCGAAACGGTTGAACGCTGTTAGGTCACTGGAAGCTTCTCTTGGCGCAGCCAGCTTTGCCCACTGTGTCGGTAAGCTTGGTGCCTGTGGGGTCGCCCTCGCCATCTTTGAGACTACGTGCGTTAGGCACATCCTACATCTAGGTTGTCAGCTGTAGATCCAGCTGGCGATCGCCACTGCCAGCGCAACAAGAGCCAGCGTGGTGATGAAGATGCGCAAAGGGTTAGAGCGCGTCGTCTGGGGTATGGTCCCTGCACTCCCGGGTTCACGCATGGCGACATCGTAGTTGCGTTGGCGATCGGCCGCTCCCCAGTTCTGAGTATGCAGCGCCGTCTCGATCTCTTCGGGGTTCATCGGCTGACCTGCGGCCTCAGCATCCGTTTCCAGGGGCGCGGCTGCAGGGTCAAATCCCGATCTGATGTCACCACTGTCTCCTGATTGGATTCGACCGCGCACTTCGGCAGCGGTCTTGCTATCCTTCTTGATCATCGCGGTTCTCCGAGTTCGCTTGAAGTGGGTGCCGCCCCGTCGCCCCCGCTCGACCACCACGTTGAGATCGAGCCCGCGGTGATGATGAGGCCGACGATGATGACAGCAGCCACATGGGACGAAAGCAGCCACCGGGGTGATCCTTGGTCCATTGTCGATCCTCCTCCTACTTCTTGTAGGCGCCCTGGGCGCCTGCCCGGCAAGAGCTGGGTGACCGAGATAGCAGCACTCCCATCGATCGTGGGCGCCGCGTTGGCTCACGTTACGCTGTGACGTCAGCCGTTCCGATCCATTTCCGCCCACATCTGGACGGGAAGCCTACGGGGCAAAGCAGTGGCAAGAGGGCACTCTTGCCGTGCAGATGCCGCTAACATTCAAGCTCGGCAAAGGTTCCACTTGTTTCGGCTCCGGTGGCCAACTCGTCTTTTGCGGCCTCCACGGATCGGCTTCGCGACGCGGCAACACACATCGTTCCCACGGTGGAAAAGATCGAGGCAGATGCACAGAACTTCCTCTTGCGGTTGCCTCGAGAACATGGTCAGCAAAGGGGAATTCTATACGATCCCGGATCGAAGAATGTCCGACCGCCAATAGTGACAGGTGGAAAGACGACCGGAAAGGCCGTGCTGGCTATGATGTGATCCAAGCGAGCCTCTTCGGCTGTCAAAGGCCACCTCTTCACCGGTCTCGATATCCACGGCCGTGACAATGAGAGGAATTATGGCTCTATCAAGCAAATTGAAGTCGATCAGCCGCGTCAGCGTCTCGCGTTGCGGATCGCTCGTGAGGCTGAAGACAGCCTTAGCTTGGACGAGGGCGCGCACCCGCTGGACGATCTCAGGCATGTCGCCTACCGTAACGGCGTCGCCGCCGCCCGCAGATCGCGTGATTGTATATCTTGCAATGGCCGCACGCCATTCTCATGTATCGGTCACACCCGATGTTGATGACCGCCGCAGCGACATCCCCTCAGTCGCGCAAGGTCGCCCGGGATGGATGAGGGCGCTCCCCGGCGACGGGTTGAGCGCCCTCTGTTTAAACACCCTCAACAATCCAGCGAGGATCGCGGCACCCAATGGGCGGCGACCTCCTTCACGTCGACGTCATCATAGAATTCCTCCCGCTCTGTGAAAGCCCTCTGCAGGATCGTTGAATTTTTTCCAAATCCCACAGCCATGAATTCCTTTCGCCGGGGCACTACACTCGGCCTCTCATCTGAATCGGCCGCCTCATCGGAACTGTCCGAGGCCCTTTGGAATTACCATGATCACTGCTTTCCAGCACAAGAAGGCGCCGGCAGAGCTATGAGGATGACATGACAGAGAGAGATGCACTCCGCGACGAGATCTATCGGCTTTCCCCGTCGCTGACGTAGGCATTGATGCCGCCAATGGTCAGGCCGGCGACGGCAATTAACCCTCATATGCAGTAGCGGAGGGCCTGCATTTTTTCCACTCCTTATCGTATTCGATGTCGTCTATCTCGGCGTGCAGACCCGCGCAGCTGTCCTACTTGGCTGGTACGTCCATTAGCTCCGACAACCGATTGGCATTCTTGATCGAATTTCCGTCGCGATCGTTGTTGAAGTAGACCCAAACCGTCTTAGCCCGGCTTTGCCTCATGCGCTCGACCCACACCAGACTTTCTGCTCGAACCGCTTGATATGGGTAATCAACTCGCAGACCTTGATGGTGTAGACGAAACCAGGCGCGGCGTCTTGAAGCTGCCCTGATAGATTGAGAAATATTCACTCGACGGAACATCCGCAGGATAGAACTTCCTTTCCAATGCCAATAGTACCACCCCGAACATCCGATATGGATGCGACCAGCCAGTCGATCCTCGGTCGATTTGTTGGCCTGCGGATCGGCAAGCCGTACCTGACGCATTGTGCGGCCTAAAACAGCGGAATGCGCGGATCTTCGATCTTCACAGTTCCGAAATGCTCGCGTAACCGGCCGTCCCCTTGCGGCCCCGCGTCATGGCAATGATCGGCAGGGCGATGTTATCGATGGGATTCGAGGCGACGGAGGCCTGGCGGAGATGAGCGTCGAGCGCGACATCGTTCCAACCCATCGATCGTTGCAGATGATACGTCACCAAACGGGCGCAATCTCTGCAATGAAACTCCATTTAGTTTAGTCAGTGGCCGCTGACAGAATGGCTCCGCCCCGCGCTCCTTGAACGAGGATGGCGGTTTTCAGCCGGCCGGATACGGGCGTAAAGTTGTAGGAAACAGCTTTTCCGTTCCAACCACCGAGCCGCGTCAGGTCGTGGACGACATGGATATGTGGCAGTGTCTCACCGCTGTTTTCGCCACGAGCGACAGGCACTTCGACAAGGTTGGGATCGTAGCTGACTAACCAGATATCAGCGATCACATCGGGCGTTCGCCCGCTGCCAATTGCGACCGCACTCTTGCCAACTGTCAGGGAAGGTGATGTCAGCGGACTTGCCTGTGAAACGAGCTGCTTGATTTCAGCGAGGTTATTTCCGACAGTTGTCGTCCTGCCGTTGACCACCATCTGCGGTGTGTACGAGCCTGATTGGCCGAGCGCCGGTTCATACACAGCCTGGCGATCGGTGAATTCCCGTTTGCCAAAGCTGTCCTTCCAGCCGAGATAATCCCAGTAGGTTACTGCAAAGCTCAGGGTGAGAACATCATCGCGCTTGCTCAGCTTGATCAGGTTGGCGTTCGCCGGCGGGCAGGACGAGCAGCCCTGGCTGGTGAAGAGCTCGACCACGGTGAGTGGTCGATCCGCAGCGGACGCAGATCCGGATAATCCGATGACCGCCAACACGACATGGCTGGCTATGGATACGGCCTTCGATCGTTTCATTTTCCTGCTCCTTGATGGATGCTTCGAACGCACTCTTTGGAGTCTTCGCAGCCGGGAGAGAATTTGTTACAGGCTCACGGTACCGTGATGATATCGGGCATACGCCGCTTCACGATGCCGTCATTAATCGGATTTCCAGTTGTCATCTGCACCAGACAGCCGCACCCTTTGGACGTTGATTGTCTCTAGGGAAGGAACTCCGGGTGAAACCTGTCTTGTCGATACTAGTGGCGGTCTCGGCCGCGACACTTGCCATCATGACGACGCAAGGTGCGCTGGCTGCCGAGGTAAAGAATTACGAGGCAGCCGGGTTTAAAGCTGCGCAGACCTCCGGGGTGCCGATCGTCATCGACATCGCTGCAAGCTGGTGCCCGACCTGCGCCGCCCAGAAGCCGATCATCCAATCGCTTGTCGCCGATCCGGCCTACAAACAGATGGTCATCTTCCACGTCGATTTCGACAGCCAGAAGGATATCGTCCGGTCCTTTGGCGCGCAGATGCAATCGACGCTGATCGCCTATAAAGGTGAAAAAGAAACCGGGCGCTCGGTTGGCGACACGGATCAGGATTCGATCAAGGCACTGTTCGCGTCGACGCTCGTCAACTGACCGATGATTGCCACCGCAGCGCTCGCTCTCCTCGCCGGCATCTTTTCGACGCTTTCACCCTGCGTCCTGCCGCTCTTGCCTGTCGTTCTCGGCGCAGCGGTCTCCCATCACAAGCTAGGACCGGTGGCACTTTCCCTTGGGCTTGGCATAGCCTTCGTCACGATCGGGCTGTTTGTCGCGGTGATCGGCTTTTCGATCGGGTTGGACCTTACCGTCTTTCGCATGATCGGCGGGGTGATTATGATCGGCATCGGCACGGTGCTGATGGCGCCCATGCTGCAGTTGCATCTTGCCAGTGCTGCGAGCCCGTTCGGAAACTGGACCGAGCAACGCTATGGCAATTTCGATGCAGGTGGGCTGAAAGGCCAGTTTCTTGTCGGCCTGCTGCTCGGCGCCGTCTGGAGCCCCTGTGTCGGGCCAACGCTTGGCGCAGCATCACTGCTGGCTGCCAGTGGCAAGAATCTTGGCCAGGTCGCGGCGACCATGCTGATATTCGGTCTGGGTGCGACATTGCCGCTTCTGCTGCTCGGCTTTCTTTCCCGAGATATGCTGCTGCGCTCGCGCAGCTGGCTGCTGGGTGCCGGCCAAGGCGGAAAGTTTCTCCTTGGCAGTCTGTTGATCGTTGTTGGCCTGCTGATTGTCACCGGGCTCGACAAGAAGGCTGAAGCCGTCATCGTATCCCACTCGCCCGCATGGCTGACGGCGCTGACGACGCGCTTCTAGCAGGCTGTTCCGGTCGCGCGCATTCACTTTGCGGATGACGTCACCAAGATCAGAGCAAGATGCGCGTCCGACGCGTGGCTATCCGGCGCATCCCGGTCGCCACGCGTCGGCTGACGGCACCTGCATGCCTATTGACCTTGGATTAGCGCTGAAATCAGAAAACTCTCAGAGAGCCAACCGTCCCAGCATCATGTTCAATTGCGCATTTCGCGGTTAGTTCCCGCGCCAGCTGATCGCGCAGCATGAAGGATGAGGGCTTGTCGGTCTGTGGCTTTCGAGAGCAGCGAATTGCACGCCTTGAAAGGACTCGAACCGGCGACACCTTATTCAAATCTGAGATTGTTCACCCGCAACAAGCTTAAAAGGGCAGGCAGCGCCCCGCTCATCGTTCAAACCGCTCTAGCATTTTTCTCAACTGCGCGTTTTGCAACGTTAGCTTTTTGGCCAGCTGATCCCTGAGCACCCTGATCTCGTCATCGAGGCTCATCTCGTTTGCAGTGTGGATAACCTGGGGATCGTTCGCAATCGCCACCGCTTCCTTGCCGCAGCTCCTTTGCTCGCGCGGTGCGACCTCGGCAGTTCGCTTGATCCTAGCGGCATCATGTACAGCGGTGACGTCAATACCAGTACCACCGGATGTAGCGGGATCAGCGACCTCCACGATTTCGGCGACTTCGCCGTCGACCTTGTCGTGGACGTCGTTTTCGGCTTCTTCGGAATGCACAGGCTTGAGAGAAATTGCACCGGGTTGACCGTGACGAGGTAGCTCCTCGCCTGCCGGCCGACCATCGCTATTCAGGCTGTCCTCGGCAGGCGTTTCAGTTGAACCAGAACTAGTCAACGCCTCCGGCGAAACCTTCTCGGTCGAGCCGTTTTCTCGCTTTTGTTCGCGTCCCGGTGAGACCAGTCGCGCAAGAAATTTCCAGGGAGACGCCATCTATCCGACCCTCGCGTTTTATCCCGCAAGCAGGCTGCAAGTTTTAGTTCCGGCAACAGCATTCACCGTTGCCAAATTGTATCTCTTGATAAGCATGGAAAAGCGGCCGGCGGTTGACCGGCTGCTTATATCACTCGAGTTTGAGCCGTTTGCGCAGATCGGCATTTTCAGCGCGAAGTTTTTCAGCCAGAAGCTTGCGCAGCCGCTGGTTTTCCTCTTCCAACTGCAAGAGATCCGCCATCTCATCGATGGCCGTCATCGGCGCGGCCGGCGCTGTCTGCACTGCCTTTGGAGCACGGCGCACCGGTGCGCGTTTGGCGCTCGCCGTAGCTTCCATCACCTTTGCCTTGCGCCCTCTCCTCTTCACACCACCGGCGCCGGCCAGAGCAGCTGCTGGCTCTGCCATAGCGCCAGCTGACGCGCGCTCGAGTGCCGCCGCTTTCTTGGCGCGGGGTTTGCGCTGTTTCTTCGGGGCAATAGGCGTTTCAACAACGATCGGCGCATCGGCACTGGTTGCCGTATCAGTCTCGTCGGCCATGCTCATCTCCTGTGTATCTGATGCTGTTGTTGACGCCCCGAGAGGCGGTGTCAACAACGCCTCGGCTTGATCTGGTTCCGGTAAAGACATCTCATTGTTGGATTTGCCACTCAGAGAGCTACCCGACAGAAACGGCAATGCCTCTTCCTCCAGGTCACGAGCGACGGACTTTAGATCCATATTGCCCCAGATCGAGTTCGACCTGGTATCAAGCTTTCGCCTGCCGCTTTTGTACTCGACGGCAAAACTGCGTTGCACTTTTTTCAATATAGGAGGGCCTTGGAGGATCCGCGGGATGGTTTGGTGAACTGCTGGTATACCCGCAATAACGGTTAGCTGACTGCCAGTCTATAGACATGCTCATATCAGATCCACCGCACCATTCCGGGAGCAGAATTTGTGGCCAATCGAATGGGAGCTGAGGCGGTCTACGCTCAACGCTCTTGAAAGAAACGGCTACCAGCAGTTCGTCGCGAGACGTTTTTACAGGTTCCCGACGATCCATTATGCGATCTTCCTGGCCTGAAACGTGAACTTTATGGCAACACCCCGGTCGCTGGCCTCGAAAGCCCTCGCCGTGCCAGCGACGTAGTAACTTCCTAGCCGACGTGGATATCGAATGACTGCCACTGTTCCTCGGACTCTGGAAATAGCTCGTCGGCGAACGCTGGCGTGCTCAACCCGAAGATCGTTTCATATCAGACGGCATCCAGCGATCTGGACTCCCTCCACGCGGCGCCATTCAACGAATTGCTTCCTTTCACCGATGCCGCGATCGGCGCGATCGACGCCACCGAATACCCTGAAGAGCCCATGCTAATAGAGTGCGCGCGTTTGGATGCGGTGAGGAGTGATTTCGGCTTCGTCCGCCTCTGCGATATGGCTGCCGTTACGCGATGTAGTCGAATCTTCCCTGCTCTACACGACACCAAACTCCATCTTGAAATCGATGCCCTAATTTTCTTCAGTTCAAAGCCGCGTTTCTACAGATAACGGGTCCATTCTCCAGCAAAAGCAATGAAGCCGTCTGAGACTAGTCACCTGAATCCGAAGTTCGGTTCATTGTCTTCTGGCAGAATCATTTTGACCGAGGCCAGGATTTGGTCGGCGGATTTGACCCACTTGTATGGGGTGGGGTTCTCGGTGTGAGTTTCGATGAAGGCGTCGATGTCGGCTTCCGGTTCTGCAGTGGAACGGTGTACGCCGCGCTGCAACTGCTTTCGCGTCAACTCCGCGAACCACCGTTCGACCTGATTGATCCAGGATGTCGATGTTGGTGTGAAGTGAACATGCCAGTGTGGGCGGCGCGCGAGTCAGGCCTTGATCCTAGGCGTCTTGTGGGTCGCATAGTTGTCCATCACCAGATGCACTTCCGGCCCATTAGGCATTTCGGCATCGATCCGCTTCAGGAAATCGAGGAATTTAGTGGCCAGGTGACGCTTGTAGCAATGACCGATTACCGCCCCAGTGGCAATGTCGAGCGCGGGTTAGTCAAAAAGATGCAGCACGCCGACGAAGCGTTACGTGGCCGTCGCTGCGGGGGACCCCGTTTGCTCGACCCAGCCGGCGACGTGAAGCATGGCTCCATTTCCTGACTAGGCGTGTTAGACGGGCCTGTGGCAGCAGATATATTCCCCACCGTCCCCACCGCCTGCTATGGCGCTTGAACTCACGACAAGCCCCGCGATGACAAGCATAATGATCGCCATAACTTTCATCAATTGATTGCTCCCGGCTGTGATTTACACTGCTTCGAATTCATTGCTTCGGCCACTGCGTGACGTTCTTGATCTGAAAGTCCGTTTTTCATCACTTTCAGTTCGTATCCAAAATCCTGGACGAGATTTCCGGGCGGGTCGGCTTTCGGTGTTGTTGTGGCTTGTTGAATCAACCGTTTGAACCCATCGTCGAGACATGCTGAGTCATTGAAGTACGAAGCCGCTTGGGGAAGCCAATCAGGTCCCTTGGCCTGCACCGAGAGGATACCCAACTCGAAATTGACACGGTCGCGGTAGTCCGGTCGGGTTTCAGTATTCACCGACTTGAGCCGTTCCGATGCGCTGGCGGTTTGATTCGAGACCATCAGCAATTTTGCATGATTGATAATCGCGTCTTTACCTAGTGTGCAGGTCTCAATCTCTGCAAAGTAGGATAGCGCCTCAGTGACTTTATCTGACGCCCCCATGGCAGCTATGAGATTTTGGGTAACCGCAAGCTTGCTTGCCTCGCACCAGTCCCCGATGCTTCCGTATTGGTTTTCGATTATGTGTTTGAAATCGTTTGCCGCGAGCTCAAATGATCTTTGATAGAAATACGCGCTTCCACGAATGTTGAAACCCTGGACCTCGTCTGGCCATTCAGACAGGATTTCGTTCGCAATCCTAATAGCGTTTTCGGCCATCTGATTATCGAGTTCGTTGTATCCGCGATTAATCAAAGCAGTACGCTTATAATAGGTTTCATAACCATACTTGACCAAATAAGATGCTATTCCACCTACGATCGAGACAAGCGCGAGTAAGGAAGCCGAAGTTATTATGGCCATTAATAGTTTATAGGCTCCAGTACCGGTTATTTTCTCAATTACCGGCTTGAGCGCTTCGACGATCTTTCCAAAAATGACAAAGCATAATAGAGACACAGTACCTGCTAGCGCCAATGGCTGGGCTACTTGTGCGGCGACCGGATAAAGTGCCGATAAAACTTGTTCCATACCACCTCCTGCGGATTTCAACCCAATTCCATCAAGCCAAGCAAGAGCAGCTCAACTTTGAATACTCACACAACCACCCAAACAGTCAAGTTAAAGTAGACACCCAGCCTTCAACTTATCGATTATTCACCTCCCACCCGACCCCGGAGGCCGCATCGCTTGAAAGCGGCAGATAGCGATATGGGCCTCCGCCCATCGGGCAGATTTTCCACTCGCTGCGTGCTCGCAGGAAGTGTCCTGTCTTCAAATCCTCCTCCACCAGACGACATGGACTGGCATAGGGCCAAGTAGCTTGCCAATCCGGCGGACAACCCCAAAAGGACCGACTTGTTCATTGCGTAGACGCCACCACCTGCCCTTAGACCAGATCTGCGTTAAAGCAGCCGATGTTGATGATCGGGGCGCTTGACGGCGGTTATCTTTCGAAAACTCAAGAGATGAGCAGGATATATGGGTCGGCAACCCCGCGTTCCTACAGAACTGTGAAGTCTCGCACTAAATAGCCACCCCACGATATTTTGGAAGCCCGCCATCTCTCCTAGCATTCAGAGGATAAAATTGAGAGATGTACGTTATGTTCACGCCGTCGTTCTTGTCTTCCGACTAGCGCTTCCACAGACAACACAGTTGACATTGCTTTTTTTATGCCGACGTCTTGCAAATTTGCAAAAAGATAATCTATAGTTGCAGCGTCCTACTGAGGGGTTGGGCTGCATGAAATATTTGTTAAGAATGACGGCGGTCGCACTCGCGACTTTGCTGAATTATACCTTGGCATTTTCGCAGACCAACGGGACCGCCACGCCCGTGGACGGGGCAGAGCTAATCGCAAAGCTGGACGAACTCTCAGCGGCACTTGCGCAGCTGGATTCGGCAAGATTCGCCAAAATCCCAGATGCGGAGGCGAAAGCGGAGACGCTGACCAACCGCCTCTTCGAACTCTCGCACGGCCTCGCGGAAAAGGTAGACGGCAATCGGTCAAGCTCTATCACTCGCGCCGCAACCGATCTTAACGGTGCGCTTGCAGCCGCGCCACAGGCATTGAAGACATTGCTACTGCAGGGAGATGAGTCCAGCGAGGCGTTGAACAAGCTTCGCGAGACTATCCTGACACTTGGCCTGCGCAAGCCGGGATTGGTGGTGCGTGTTGTCGAGGCAAAGTTCGGCGACACCTATACCGGAAGGGTCAGCGCCTCGCGCTGGTGCGACGCCACTTCGTACCTGCGTGGCAAATGCGACCGGGCTGGCTCGTGCACGTTGGATCAGAACTATCAGGACGTCGTTTGCGGTTTCAATCCGGCCCCGTCGGCCGACCTCAGAGACCGTGGCCTGTACGTGGACTACCAATGTGTACCGAACATCGAAGCAAGTTTTGCCAAAGACTATGACCCGGCCGCGCATCTGTCCACGTCACCCTTCCTGAAAAAGAGCAGAGCCCAGTATGTCGTCCTTCGCGGCAACGGCTCTATCGTGTGCGGAGCAGCGAAATGATCGGTTCCGTCACGAGAAGCTTCAAGGTTTGCGCCGTTGCGGTCCTGTTACTCGTGTTGGCAAATTGCCAAGTCATGGACTCCTCGGTGACTTATGAGGTCCGTCCGGACGGCTCCCAAGCGCGACGGTGTGACTCCGGCCTTGGCTCATACGCCCTGCCTTATTCGACAATCACGTTCAAGGTCACCCAGCCATATAAGTCTGGCGTAAAGGTCGGCAGACCGAGATTGGAAATGTCCAGGCCCGAGGCACACCCCGACCCCAAACACATCTACTGCCTGGACTTTTTGGAGAACTCTTTCTCAGACGACAACATCACCGTCGCTTACGACAAGCGAACGGGCAGCACCGATAGCTTCAACAAGGCGGGCATCAGTGCATCAGGCCTGTTGTCGCTCATCGCTTCGAAGAACGTCGATCAGACAGGCGACATCATCCGAAACTTTCTCAGGGCGATCTTTATATTCTCATCCGGGGATTACAATTTCTCTTTCAACAGGCTAACCGGCGACTTCGACGAAATCGTCATGATGACAGAGCAAACAGTCGACCCGTTCGACCTTTCGGCGATGGCATCACTCAACAAAAGCTTTGCCGAATACGGCTTCTGCATAACCCTTGGAAAATTTACGGTGGACGAGAGCCGTTACACCCCCAACCGCTACTGTGACAACCCGGACATTTCTTTCACAAACGGCGCGGGGCCGCCGTTCCTTCGTGCGGCGAAGGAACAACGCTACCTAGTAGAAACATTGCCGACTGGCGTCTTTTACCGTCCTCGCCAGCGATATCCGCTTGACATCTATGTGCGCGACGATCCCCCCGCGCATAAAGCGTGGGAACTTCGATGGACTGACGGCGTCATGCTTGAGAATTTGTCTCCGATACTCGTTCTGCACATAAACCGGACGATATTCGCCGAATACCGAACCGCACTCGCGTTTGATCGGGGAAACCTTCTAGACGTCTGCATTGCCAAAGGCAGCGAGGTCGCCGGAGGCCTCAGCATACCACTCGACATTGTTTACGGACTTGTCTCCCTGCCTGCGGCGACGATCGGACAGGAGATCACCAGCAAGACCACCACTGCAGCACTGATATCCAAGCAAAAAGATATCCTCGCGCTTCAGGACCAGATCCTCCAGGCGAAGGCCGGACAATACTACGGGGGGGGGGCTACGAGCCCGGAGCCGCTCGGAGCCAATCTGCAGTTTCCGAACCCAAGCCCGATTTCGCCTTCGGCTAAACCCCTGAACGAAAACAAATTCGGTTCGTTCTGCGGTCTCCTGAAAACGAGCTAGCGATGAGCTATTTTTTGATCCCGAAAGTCGTCGCGTTACTTGCAGTTCTTGGCACGGTGCAATCTTGCTCGTCGGTATATTCGTCGTCGGCATTGGAGGTATCCGCAACGTCGGGGACGTCCGAGTGCCTCGCAAATATGGGAACCTATTTTCTTCCCAAAGGAGAGCTTTCGTTCGTTGTTCTGAAAAAGCCGACGATAGGCATGACAGGCTTCCGATACGACATGAAGACCGTCGCCGACAACACTGGTACCGACGGACTATCCGTGGTCATGTCGCCTGACGAACGCCACCAGTACTGCCTCGACTTCAAGCCTAATTCTTCGTACTCCGACGTGGTCCGCGCGCAGCGCAACGAACTTGGACTCCTGACAAGTGTCTACAGCAATGTCGAGGATCAGAGCAAAACCATCGTAGAGGATACCGCACGAGGCATTGCGTTGGCAGTAGCGGCAGAATCCCGGCTCGCTAATAGAGACTTTTTGGTCGCCGACCCGGCGACTGTCGTTCACATGAAGATGCAATTCGATCCTTTCGATCTGGATCGCATCACCAGCGTAAACCGGGCGCTCGAAAAAAGCGGTTATTGCATCTACATCGATCCCAAAAGCGATCCCTTTGTTCCGTTCTGGATGCGAAATCAATGTTCATCCACTCCGCAGCTCGTCGCTTACAATTTCAAGGGGGACGCGGAAGAGGTCTTTAGTTCCGCGAGCTACACTGCAGGCGAAGGCCGGTTCGGCATCCTCTACAAGCCTGCATTGAGCCACACTCTGGTTATCCTCAAGCGTGACGATCCAACGTCAGGGAAGCCATGGCGCATCTGGAAGCGCCAGATTGTCGAGTTGCCTAACCGTGCGCCTGTTTTCATGCTGCAGGTGAGCCGCGGCTTCTTCACCGCCCGCAAGAGCGAGATAACGTTCCAAAACGGGATGCTCGCCAGTGTCGAAGTTGATAAGAAGAGCGAGCTGAAGGCCGTGTCGGAAGCGTTTGTGAACGTGGTTAGTATCGTCGTGAGAATTCCGGCCAAGGCCCTTATCATCGGAACCAACGAGGCAAAAAACCAGGAAGCGCTCATCAGGGCAAACCAGGCTCTTCTGCAAGCGTACGCAGAATTGGAAGCCGAACAAAGGAAACAGGCTAACCTCAAACAAGGCCTCGACGTAGATGGCCTTCCCAGAACCTCGTCCGCACGCACGAGAGCAGCCTGCCTCGATTATGCTGACCTCAGCGCGGTGGAAGACCCGAACGTATACTGTCAGGACAAGGCCGAGACGCAATGAATTCACCTGGGATTGCCAGCTGCCGTCTTGCCTTCACCTTGGCTTTTCTGGCGATTTTCGGAGTGGCGTCTGCACAGGACGACAGCGCCGGAGTGCACGTCCGTTACGGAGAAGCAGCGCTCTTCGATCCCGAAGCTGGCGACGCAATGGTTGCCGACGACACGAACGCGGTGGCTGACCTCAAAGCGGAGTCTCAGGAAATGCCGTCGGCGAGGGTCGCCAATGGCGTCGACGTGGTTCTGTCGAATTTCTCCGAAGTGGTGAAGATCGAATTCAGTGACGCTAGGGGTCGCCACGCATGCACCGGGGTGATGTTATCACCTGATGCGGTCCTCACAGCCGGCCATTGCGGTTGCGGTCGCGCATACGAAGTTACGATGCAGACCGCCCCTGTTGAAAGGGCCGGCGACACGGCATTTTCGATCCTGAGGATCGAAGGCGGCCCCTTCCTTTTCCCAGGCTATAGTTGCTCATATCCCGAAACCACCGGCGTTGGACACGACCTGGCTCTGATGCGGATCGTCCCACCCGCGGCAAAGGAGGGAAATGTTTTCGAGCTGGATGATGGCGTAGCGGTAGAGCTGAGCTTTCCAGTCATTCGATCCGGCGTACAGGTTCTCTCGCAACAACTGCTGAATAGCATATTTATTCTGGGGTTCGGGCGAACCGAAACTGGTGCAGTCGCAAAGAACCTACAGGGTGCGAACGTTGGTGTGCTCTCACGCCACTGTATCGCTGGCCATGTTTTTATGAGCTACTGCGCGCCCTTCAGGGAGTTTTCGTTGGGACGAAACTCCAATACCCCAGGCATCGCTCCCGATAGTTGTGGCGGAGACAGCGGAGGTCCGGCTTATCGTATGGACAGCGACCTCATCATGGACCCGTCCGGCTTGTTCCCGCTGCATTTGAGCAGGCGAACGCTGGTTGGCATCGTCTCCCGCGCAGTTGCAGGAGTGGTTCATCCTTACCGCGGATATTGTGGAGGCGGCGGAATCTACACGACGGTCGGAACGCGGCCAGTTCTCGACTGGCTGCGCTCTCAGAAGGTCTCGTTCCTCTACGATCCCAACCCCACGTATCGTGCTGCAGGAGGTTGAGCGCTATGACGTTGCGGAATCTAGAGAATTTTCGGGGGCAGTGTTTACGCGCGGTTCGGGAGCAGTGGTTGAGCAAGGCACGTGTCTTCGCGCTTGCAGCGCTTGCCTTTCTTGTGCTGGCCAATGCGTCGAAGGGGGTCGAACCGAAATATTTGCAGGAGCGACCCCCAACTTATCACGCCTTCATCTTCGGCAACGACGCCTACGAAGCACTGCCGGAAATCAAAAGCGCGGCTCGCGACTTCGAGAAGATGAGAGAGTACTTCGCCAATGCGAAATACCGCATCTGGGACATGGACGGCGCAGGCAAGTTCAAGTCTGTCGATCAGTTCTACAAGTACATGAAAGACGCACTCACGCAAATCCAGCCGGGCGACGTGGTTGTCCTCTATTACTCTGGCCACGGTTTTCATTACGGCAACCAGGACTGGCTTGTCCCTTTGGACTACCCGGCGGGCACCGTCGACCAACAATTGCTCTTCAAGCACGCGGTCGGCGTCGACGACGTTATTGCCGGACTCGCAAAACGCCGTATCGATTACGCCGTCGCTATAATTGACGCCTGCAGGACCCAACCTCCCTTCCAGTTTAGAACGCCTGGCGGAACATTCCTCAATGGTGAGCCGAGGTTGCCTGCTTTCAGCTACACCGGGCCCTCCCTGACAGCTTGGAGCATTGGCGTCCCAACATACGCTGGAGGGACTGCGATCGGCACCGATTCCCCAGATGAAATGAGCGTGTACAGCGGGATATTTCTCGAAGCCCTGAGAAAGAAGCCCCGGATCAGTGAGTTGCAGCCGGAACTCGCCGTCGCAGTTCTCCGCCTGGCCTCTGAGGGAAGGATTGCACCAAACGAAATCGCACCTCGCTTCTTCAGTTCGAGGGACTTCACGTTCGATGCCAGTCCCGATCCCACACTTGTAGCGGGTCAAAAACAAGAATGGCTTACAGCGATTACGGAACCCTCGAGGTCAATCGTGAGTGCCTTTATGGTTCGTAATCCAGGTAGCGCCTTCTCGTCCGCCGGATGGAAATACATCGACGATCATGCAGGCGAGCCGGAGGACGCTGGCGGAAGCAGCCTCACCTCTGCGGATGCAATCGACTACGCCTTTCACGAAGCGCAGCTAACCGGGAAGATGGTGGCCATCGCAACGTCTGGGTTCGACGTCAATTTCCCGCGAAACACGATTGGCCTTCCAGCGGTTGACAGGGATCTGCTGCAGAACGCGATCGCGTATGTAGACAAACCCGGAGAAATCGGCGACGCCTATACCGCTCGCTATGAGGCCAAAGGCTCGAAACAGAACTTCGACATCGACATTATTGGCGCGGCCGGCGCACTGGCCGTCAACACTGGCCAAACCTCCAGACCCGTTCCTGATGTTACTGCCCTTCCTACGTTCACCTTTGGCCGTTCTTCGTCGATACAGATCAACAGGACATTTTTCGACGACAACAGCGGAAAGCTTTACGCCGAAATCGCACCTGGCCAGGAAGCCGTTGGCCCCCCCTCGTCCAGCGTTTGGACGGACTTCAATTATCGTGGCGGAAAACAGCCCTCGTTCAACAATCTGAACCGCGCGCTCCGTGAGGTCATCATCGACGGCCCCCAGCTGGCCGATCACTCCATCGCAAAGATAACTGAAGACGTCAGGCGATCGAGCAAGGACATCTTATGGGTATCTATCGCAGTCGAATACCGCCCGCCCGACCTGTCCGAATATCAAAATCGGAAGGCTAAGGCCGAGACCGACCAAGCAGCTGCAGCTATAGACCGAGAGCTGGATAACACAGTCAGAACGGACCGCCTTGCCTTGGCAGAAGCGCGATTGCGCGCCCAGGACGCTCGAATTCAACTGATTGACGCAGGAATCGACGGAAAGCGGATTACGACGGTGGGCGTCGATGCCGGGCAATCTCTCGGCAATCGAGTGCGCCTGCGTTTTTTTGGCTCGCGTTAAAGGAGGAGCAAGAATGCCAAGTGTTCGCGCGATCCTGTTGGCTGCGTTCGCATCCATGTTGCTCGAGACCACCGCGTCATCACAGGAGGCCAAGTATGCCGACATCCTGGACAGGGAAGCCTTAAGACAAGGCGTTCCCACGGTATCCTGCCCGGCCGAGACCGTGGACTGCACCGGGTCGCTGGTCCCCAAAATCATAAATGGCAGGCGTGCCGACGCGGGAATGTTTCCTTGGTCCGTCTCCGTAGGCAAAGCCAATGCCACAAATTTCCGCGGGCACCTGTGCGGCGGCACGCTGATAAGCGATCGGTTTATTCTGTCGGCGGCGCATTGCTTTCCAGATACCGCAAGGCCCGAAGATTACCGGATCCAAATGGGTACGGTCGAACTGGAGGGGTACACGGACAAGATATCGATCCAGAGAATCCTCATTCACAAACACTTCAACCGTGCCACCAACGAAGCCGATGTAAGTCTGCTGGAGCTCAACACTCCTATTACGCCAAGCGCTTCGCTTAATTGGATACCAATCCAGGATCAAGCTGGGTTTGAAAGCAGCGGGCACGAGAGCAGTGAGGCTCGACTGCAATATACGATTACGGGCTTCGGATACATTGGGCCAGGTAAAAGCCCGGTCCGGCTGCAATTTTCCAACGACATACCATCACTCACCACCGCCGAGTGTCACGAGTTGAAGGTGTGGGACGAGTCGATCTTCGGAGATACCCTCAAGCCTGGCATGATATGCGCAGGCAATACCAACAACGTCTACAAATCCGACGCATGCAAAGGCGACAGCGGTGGTGGCTTGATCCTCCCCCAACCCGATAACACACAGGTGGTTGTCGGGATAGTTTCGCGCGGTGCCCTGCCTGATGGATCTCTCGACTGCACTCAGCAGCCGTTGCGGGTCGGCGTGTACACGCGCGTTTCCACCTACGCATCGGAAATTTCGTCGTGCCTTGATCCCGGTGGCACCGGATGCGACTTCGTCGCGCCCGGCCAGCAGACCGCGGCAGTGCAGGATTGATTTTCCGAGCGACTCCGCTTCAGTTTTCTTTGCCCGGGGCTGGAGTGGGGCACTTGGCCTTGATAAGCACCTGTGCTGAGCCGACGGATTGGCGGCGCTCGTAAAGAACGAGTTGCACAAAGACCCGTTCACCGGAACTGTCTTCGTCTTCCGGTCTCGTAAGGCAGATCGGCTGAAGCTGATCTATTGGGGTGGCTCCGGTATCGTCCTGGCCTACAAGAGGCTGGAAGAGCACACCTTCACCTGGCCCGGACCGGGAGTATGTTCCCGGGTCGGACTTCTCCGCGAGCCCTAAGCTTGTCAGGATGGTCTGATAAGGCTCGGTCAGCGTTTATGCAGAGGATGGTCGACATTTTCGAAGCTTATCTATGCCTGTATAGACACGGAATCGCCAAACCTAACCTGCAGAATAACTTACGAAATATTAGGTCGTGAAAAAATACAACAGGAATCACTACTATGGCTTGCATTCGAATGCGGATCATAGCATAATATGATTGCTCGTCACGGAGCAGATGATGGGTTTGAAACCTTCGTCGCGTCATGCACCTGACCGCTTGTCCGCGGATAAGATCCAAAGAATACATCGTAAGTCTCACCCGGTACAGCGCGTTTAACGCCACGACTGATCATTTGCTTGTTTCTGCAAATGAGTTATTGGGGCCGTTCGTAACAGCCGGCTGGCCGGAAGCTTCCTGTGTTTCGGAAATTTGATCATTACTTTGCGGCATCCATCAGTTAACGCAAGTTTGTTTGAGGATGACAGCGCCGACTAATACAAAAGCGTGGAACCGCCATCGAAAATGAGCATCAGGAACTAGCATCACGGTCAACAAATTCTGCGAGATTGAGTCAAATTCGAGGGCAAGTGTGAACCGCGTAGGTACACTCAGGAGGGCGTCTCATGGCTGATAGAAAGGTTTTCTCGAACAGTGTCGTGCCGCTTCCAGACCATCCTGGCCTGACCCACAATGGGTTGATGGTAAACGCGGTTGAGCCGGCGTCGACTACGCCGGTGGACGTTATGTTCTCAATGGATATAGCGCCAGATTTACGGAAGGAACTAGAGAACAAGATTGGAGCCGGGGAAACCGTTAGCCCAAACGAACTCCAATCGAAATATGGTGGCGATCCGGAAAACGCAGGTGCCCTAATTAAGTGGTTGAAGTCTCAAGGCTTTGAAATTCTTGACGTGGCGGCAGACAAAAGCGCGGTATATGCCCGAGCTGCGGTGCCGGTAGTGGAACAGGTCCTCCAGGTTAAGATGGTACCAGTGACACGTGACGGCATCACCTACATGTCGGCACAAAATCCCCCGAGTCTGCCGGCCGAGATTGGCGAACCCGTGCACGCGATCTTGGGACTTCAGCCGTTTCGTCGAGCACAGAAGCACTTTAGGAAGCGATTTTCCAGAGTTGCAAATCGTAATCGTCTCCGGGCCGGCTCACCTCAACCAAACATCGATAATTCTCCTCCGTACCTAATCGCCGAGATTCTAAGAGCCTACGGCGCGCATGGATTAGGCCTGACTGGAAACGGTCAGCAGATCGCGGTTCTCATCGATACATTTCCGGCCGAGGCCGACTTGAAAGCGTTTTGGAAAGCGAACGGACTCAAATGGGATGGGTCTCGCATAAAGAAAATCAATGTGGGCAATACACCCCTACCGCCGCCTGAAGGAGAGGAGACACTTGACGTATCATGGACTGGCGGGATTGCACCGGAAGCCGAGATAAGAATCTACGCCTCCGGCTCGCTGCAGTTTTCTGCCCTTGATAGGGCTCTGGACCGTATCATTGCCGATGTGCCGGCAAATCCCGGCTTGCGGCAGCTGTCGATCAGTCTCGGCTTGGGAGAGACGTACATGGGCGGACCAGACGGGGAGGTCGCAGCTCAGCATAGCAGATTCTTGAAATTGGCCGCAGCAGGTGTGAATGTGTTCGTGTCTACCGGAGATGCGGGATCCAACCCGGACCCGACTGGGCACAGTCCAACCGGGCCGCTGCAAGCTGAATACGAATCGACGGATACCGCCGTGGTTGCAGTGGGCGGCACGACGCTTCAACTAACACCTGACGGCTCGGTTTCGTCAGAGATTGGATGGGCGGCCAGTGGAGGGGGTCGAAGCGTCTTGTTCTCGCGACCCGTTTGGCAGGCTGGCGTAGGAATTCCTCCGGGCACGGATCGCCTTGTTCCAGATGTTTGTGCAGCTGCCGACCCAAACACCGGCGCCTTTCTGGTGTTACACGGACAGCCGACCGGAATAGGTGGAACAAGTTGGAGCGCGCCAATGTGGGCGGGCTTCTGCGCGCTGATAAATGAAGCGCGCCACAAGAATGGACAACCAGCTCTGCCCTATCTGAACCCGCTCTTGTATCCTCTGTCAGGGACGGCAGCGTTTCGGGATATCTCTCACGGAACAAATGGGGCTTACACAGCAAAGTCCGGTTATGACCTTGTGACCGGTCTCGGTGCTCCGAACTTGGCGAAGCTCATCAGCACGCTGGTTGGGCAGGAAGTATAGTAGTCCCGCCGTACAACCCCATAGAATCTTTCCGCTGCATTATTTATCGCGAGGAGTTGTGATGCCAATTCAGACGGATTTCAAATTCAATCAGAAACATTCCGGCTCGCCTACGGTGCCGATGACTACGGCCCAGGCGATCTCCCAGGACGATTTCCTGGGTCTGCTGCGCGAACTGTGCGGTGATACGCCGGAAGGAAATGCCCAGAGAACCTGGAAGGGACCTGGGTTCAACATGATCTGGCGGCCAAACAAGCCTGATGTCACGCCCGGCTTCGGCAACCAGCCACACTTTCTCCAATTGAACATGACCGACGAGACGCTGTCCTTCACCGACATCAGCGGCCCGACCGGTATCGCCAACAGGGGCCTGCTGCAAAAGGACATATTCCTGGGCGGAGTCGCCTATCTGCAGACGATCAACGACAGCTTCGACAACACGGGCCAGCATTTCGAGCCAGGCGTTTTCAACAACGTGCCGGAAACCGAAAATCCGGGAGTAGTGCCGACGGTGGTGCGCATGGGGTCGATCCCGCACGGCACCACGATCAATATGCAAGGCCAGTCTTTCACCGCGCCGCAGCCGAGGATCGATCCGAGCTCCATAATTCCGTTCCAGATCGGTAGCGTCGACGACGGGGCTACCGATCTGGTTCGGTTTGATGAGCAGGATCTGTCGATCCCGACGGCGTCTCGGACCGATCTGGCGCGGGTGGTAGGGCTGGACCAGGCCCACCTCAACGACCCAAACCTGTTCTTGAAAGACGTGCTGGCGGGCCAGACGATCACCGAGACCGTAGTGCTGGTGCTGTCTAGCGACTCGACGTTGCCTGGTTCGGTGCCGGACGTCGGCGGCGGCGCCGCCAACATTGCCTTCCTAGTCGGCAAGGGCACGCCGCCTGCTGGCGGACCCAACGCCAACATGCCCCGGGCTAGCGCGACCTTCTGGATCGAGAAGGGCACCGACAAGGATGGCAAGCCGCTGCTGCAGCTTCAGTACACCCAGCGCGTGATACTGGACTTCAACGGACTGAGCTGGCCCCATGTCACCGTGGCGACGCTCCGGCCGATCGATCCGTCGGCAGGAACAGCCTGACATCGGACGCGGGCGATGCGTGTCGCCGATCTGGGTCTATGTCTGGTGTCCGTTCAGCATAGTGGTCGGCGTCGTCCTCCTGGTCTGTGGGCCTACGTGCGGCAGCATTTCTAGCCGCCCGCGGATCCGGCATCCAAGCCATGCTCGATCGGTCGAGAATATCAGCCCGAGTAGCCGACGCCGGGCAAGCTATTTCGGCGCCGGAATAACGGATAGACTATGGCGGATCGCCAGTCGATTATGAACCAAGCCGTTCAGCGGTAGTGGAAGCCTCGCTTTCGAGACCCCTCATACGCTAACGGCAATATAAATTCTGCGCAATTGTGCGGTATGCCGCACATTTTCTTCGATTTGCAATATCAGATTGCATAGAATAGATTTAGAACTTCACTTTCAAACTTTTGATTGTGGGAGGAGTTGTGATGAAATTCGCAACTGGACGCGGTTTTCCTACGCGCAGTTATCCTTACCGCGAGCCCGAATCCGGCCTTGCGCTCGACAATTCAGTGGATCCGCTGATCGATATTCCCAAAGCGTCCTTCGTGCGTTTTTTCCTCGGACGCGACGACCTGCCCGAAGCGATCGATACGGCGGACATCCCGAAGCATGTTAACGATCCGTTCGCGCAGCTCATCTTGGCGGCAGGCTTCAGGCCACTGACGCTGCAGGACATTCTCCACCTCCTCAATCAGGCAACAGGGCCAAATGAAGTATCCGGTCAGCGTCTTTATCGCGTTGCGGATGGCGGGCAGATTCCCTGGGACGCCGCTACAGCCAATCTCGACCGGCATCTGCGATTGGTCGTGACGCGCCATCGCGGCGAGGAAGCTGAACTCTTCATTTCCTCGGCACCACCCTTTAATTCTGCGGAGATTTTCCTTCAGGTCTTTGCGTGGGATCCAGTCTCAGGCGCTTATAATTTCTATGAGCGCAGACGTGGCATCTGGTCTTGGGCCGGAAGTTCCTGGGAAGCATTCGACCCTCAAATGCGCGGCCTCGGGCCCTTCGACAGCCATGTCAGCGGCGCACCCGTCATGAAAGAACTCAAATTGCCGTGGATGCACTGGCATTCCCAGTCGGCGCCGATCCTAGATAACATCCTGGCGCCAGACGATCCGCTACACAACGATCCTCTCTATCACGGTAGCGAGCTGAAGGGCGGAGAGGATCTTGAACTGATCGTGCGCGCCGGCGTCTCTCGCTGGACACGGTCACGTTTTGATCGCACCATATCCGGCGGCATACTCAAGGACGCGAAACTTTTCTTCCGGCACATCTTGAGCACCACCACCGTCAACCTGGTCACGTCCCCGCAACAGGGGGCATCTCTGGGAGACGGCGAGATGCTGCGACTGCCTACAAGCTTCTTCTTGAATTCCGACTGTCTTCTCGACGAGCTCGGACTACCGGCTACAATCAGCCGCCCGAAATCGCCGGGAACGTTCTACCTCGACTGCCTGACGACTTACGGTGTTCAGCTCAAAGACGGCCCTGTGACGCTGGCACGCGATACGCCCTTCGCATTCGCCGTTCCCGAACCCGCTTTCGAGGATCGAACCGTGCTGGCTGAGCTCATCAGTCGTGGCGCCTTGTCGCGGCGGCTTGCTGCATCTCTTCTCATGGTCGATTTCACCAATCCTGTCTTCTCTCCACGCAGGGAAAAATTGCATCGCTACATTCCTGAAGAAGTAGCCCTGGATGGTGGCCAGACACTCAACGACAGTTTCGTGGCCGCAGTCCAAGCATCCTCAGAAGCCGCGGAGCCCGGCAGCGTCGAGGCCGAATTCCTCTCGACATGGAGCGCAAACCCTGCTGCATGGCAGGATCCGATGGTAGCGGCGATCGAAAGCTATTGGACCAACTTGCTTCAGAGGCTGACGACTGCCGCGGGCTTCGACGAGATTTTCCGCCTGTCGGAATCGAGGCGGCGGCAGTTCCGCAAACGCCCGCTAGCCGAGTTTGGGCTCACCTTGGCCGTCGCCGCCAAACTTGAAATCCCGGTACCGCTGCAGATGACCGAAAAAGCGCGCGTCATTCCCAATCCGCCAACGGAGGATCAGAACCATGCCATCGTTTGACCCGCCTGGATTTCTCAAAGACTTCAACAGCCAGCAGGCAGATGCCTGGAGCGACTGGATTTCACAGCAACTGGATGAAGCGAAAGCCGGGCGGCCGGATCTCTTCGATTTCGACGCGCCGAGACCGCGTTTCTTCAATGCATCGTTGGTTGCTCCCGCTGCCGACGCCGTTGAAAAGGATATTACCTGGACAGCTTTTCCCCGCCTTGTGTCGATAGATGCCGCGACCGACGAGGAAAGATGGCGAACGGCAGATTTATCGCGCGATGCGCAGGACGAGTATTGCGAGTGGAGTGTTGCGCGGCGCGCCGACGGGCGCATCAACAGCGTGACTTTCACCTGCGAAGGTCCGGAATATTGGGAGTTCCTGGCTGCGACGAATTTTCAGAAAGTGCTCGACCTCTACCAAGAGTTCGTCGATCCCGCGGTCGAAGCGAAAGACCTGCGTCTGACGGGCGGTCGCTACAATGCGAGAAACAAATGGAATAACAGTACAAGCCGCGGGGCGATGCACCTCATACAGCCGAACAATACGCTGGGTGCCGAAATCGAGCTTGCCGCCGGCGCCAGCAATGCAAGGGCCCCGGGAGGCACCTTGTTGACCAACGATCAGGACCTCATCCGCTGCGGACGATATGGCCAGCCCGAACGGCATAGCGACCCGACCATCGGCGGCGGGATCAATGCGTTGGCGCGCGCCAATGCCGATATCACGCTTGCCAATCCAGTTGGGATATATTTTGCCGGCCTGAACACCTCCGGATGGACAACACCCGACGGATCCGACGCGTCGCTTTATTGGAAAGTGGCCCGCGGCACGACGGCCAAGCCAGTTCGAATGGTCTACGCAGTGCCCGATGGCAAGGGCTTCACCGTGAGCGACATTTCCATCAACGACAACCCAATCCGCTTCGGCGGGCAGATCGCCGATGCGATCAGCATGAAGCTGACGGGTCTGGCGATGAATATAGGTCAGAGCAATCACCCGCCGCTCGCAGACTGCAGGCGCGACGCGGCGACTCCGACAACGGTGTCCACCAGCACCATGGACGTAGCAACGACACTGAACATTACGAGGCAGTCAACAAGGTGAGATAAAGTCAAAGAGGGGAAGTCGATGACCAAGAAACCCACATCCCAATCCTCGACCAAAAAAACAAGCAGGAAGAAGACCGCCGATGCCGGCGCGAACGCCACTCTGCCGGCGGGGGCCGGGACGACGGCGGCGCCCGGGAATCTTCCCCGACCAACCCCTTCGATTACCGCGCCTGCGGCTGGCGACTGGCTGGGTCATTTGGCAATGACGCTTGCATCGCAGGTGGCCTCGCGATCTTTCTCGAGCATGCCGGACCTGAGCGCTGCGCTTACAACAGCGGTCCAGGTCCTCAGGCCGCTCGTGCAGTCGGACAAGCTGAGCACCCGCATCAGCGCGGCATTGCCGACGCTGGTCGATAATTTTCAGAATCTCAAGCGCCTGCCGCTAAACGTTACCGCGTCAATGGACCCTCGTCTGCAACTCGCCATCATCAACCGCCTTTCGGGCAAGCCGGGGCTTTCGCTCACATCGACGGCGGGTAATGAAGTTGCAGTCATTGCGCGCGTCGACTCCGTTGATGACTGGATCAATCTGGAAGACGTCATTCCGGGCGCCATGCTGGGCAAAGCCAACCCCATATCCGACAATGACCCGGAGTGCTGGATTGTCACCGGAAGGCTGCCGATCGAGAGAATCGAACATGTTCGCACCCAGCCGTCGGTGATCAGCCTGAAGGCATCCCAACCGGTCCAACCGACTCTTGCCGCGACCCTGCCGGCAATGCAGGTCACGGCCGCCGATCTCGCCGCTGCAGGCGTGGACCCCGCGGGGGGCGCGGGCGTTGTGATCGGCATTGTCGACTTTGGGTGCGATTTCATGCATGCCAACTTCCGTCGCGCGGACGGCAGCACGCGCCTGCTGGCGATCTGGAACCAGGGTGCAGTGGCGCAGGTTGGAAGCCCGTTCGGCTACGGCCAGCTCTATGATTCTGCCAGCATTAATGCTGCCCTTGGAAAAGCGAACCCCTATGACGCGCTCGGCTATGGCCCGAGGCCTGACAACCCGTCGCAAACCGGTACCCATGGCACACATGTCATGGATATTGCTGCCGGCAACGGATTGGGATCGAACCAACCGGGAATGGCGCCGGCTGCCGATTTGGTATTCGTCGAAGCCTCCACCACCGACATCGCCTGGCAGGGACCATCTGTCGTCAACCAGTCGTTCGGGGATTCCGTACAACTCCTCGAAGCGGTGCGATTCATTTTTGACACCGCAGGCGATCGACCATGCGTCGTCAATCTCAGCCTCGGGACGAATGGTGGACCGCATGACGGCTCCTCCCTCGTCGAGCAGGGTCTGGACGCGCTGGTTGCCGAAAAACCAAACCGTGCCGTGGTAATCGCGGCAAGCAATTCACAACAGGACGGCATCCACACCGAGGGCACGGTAGACGGCGCGGGCGAGCTTGACATCGTCATGCAACAGGTCGGCACAGGCGGTGGCGAATTGGAGGTCTGGTTTGACGGCGCCCGGAGGTTGAGCGTCACGCTGATCGCTCCTGATGGCACAGCCTTCGGGCCCGTTGATCCCGACGCGAACCTCCCGGTCGGGGCGGGTGGACAGGTTTCGATGTTTGTCGGCAATCGGCTCAATGATCCCAACAACCATGACAACGTCATCGCAATCTGGGTTGCAGAGGGTCTTTCCGATGGCGATTGGACCGTGCGGTTGCGGTCGCTAGATGGGCAACCTGTAGATTTTCACGCCTGGATCGAGCGCGACGACGTTACCCAAGCCTCGTTCAACACGCCAGTGCCGACCCACACACTCGGATCGATCTCGACTGGGCGGTCGTCGATTGTGGTGGCTTCCTACGACGCGCACAAGCCGAGTCTTCCTCTGTCGAGCTTTTCAAGTTCCGGACCTACTCGCGACGGACGCGAGAAACCCGAAGTCTCGGCGCCGGGCCACGCCGTCATTGCGGCACGTTCGCGCACGGGCAGCGGCGTCACGCGCAAATCCGGAACCAGCATGGCTGCGCCGGCAGTTTCCGGCCTCATCGCCCTGATGCTCGCCGAGGCCAAGCGCAAGGGCCAGAGCCTCACCATAAACCAAGTGCGGCAACAGCTTACAACGCAAGCGCTCAAGAACCCGCCAGCGACCGACGCCGGACAATGGGATCCGCGGCATGGTTTTGGTCGGGCATGCGGAAAATCCATACAGTAGCGACATGGAGCTGAGACAATGTGCCGATTTAAACTGCTTCTTGTTTCGAGCCTGCCGACGCCGTATATTAGTTATTATCTGAACGGCGAGCAACTAAGCCAATGGACTTCAAAACACTCCAAAAGCTGGAAAGCATGCCAGGGTCGATGCAGGCAAAGCCTCGCGACCCGGAGGAGGATGTGTTGGTTCTCCTCAAATTACGCAATGGCCATTCCGTGCCGGGCTATGTCCGGCCCCGCGCCCGCATCAGCGGGGACATCGTCTCCGGCGAAATTCGTGCTGGCGATCTCGAACGGCTGGCGGACGATCCAGCCATCGAGTCTATGTCGCTATCAAAAGCCCTTCCAGTTATCGAGTAACCAGGGCCGACGACGGCATATTTCGGCGTCATCGCGCTCGACAGGCTTCGCATCATCTGCTGAGTGCACCGAGATCCATCCCGTTATCTCAGGATAGGAAGAGCGTTGATGCGATTTCTCGACGATACTACCCGGCAGTCGGTTCAGCAGGTGATCGACGAAAACGCAGCTGCCTTACACAGCATTCCCGGTTTTGTCTCTACCGAACCCGGCTTTCCTGTCGTCGATGGCCGAATCCTGCGGGAGCCGGCAATCCTTGTTTTCGTAGCTCACAAGAAGCCCGCCAGCCATCTTATCCGCGAGGAACGCGCGCCACGGCAATTGGGTGCCTTTCGTGTCGCCGTGATGCAGGCCAGCCCCGAGCGACAGTTGATGGAGCTACAGGACTTCGAGCCGATTGCCGAGAGCATCACCGCCGCATCAAGCTCGGAATTGACCTATGAACTCATAGAAGGAAATCCGATCGATAACCCGTTCGACGTCACCGCGCCGATGCTGTGCCATGTCGGCCCGGACGCGGGATGGCCGGTCCTCAAGCCTTTTCTCGAAGCCACTCGCGACACGCTGACCACGGCCATGTACGACTTCAATGCCGACTATATCGCCAAGATTTTCATCGACACGGTCCGGGAGGGTGGAATCAAAGCCGTCCTGACCTGGGATGACAGCATGGTGCCGGCGGAAACCATGATCCGCAAGAAGCTGCGCGACAGCCTCGGTGCACAATTGGACGGCTGGATCGTCAAGTGTGGCGCCGACCGCCGTTTCGCATCGGCTTATCACGAGAAGGTCGCCGTCAGGGATTCCGAAGCCTTCTGGCTTTCGAGCGGCAACTGGAGCACCCGCAGCCAGCCGGAAATCGACCCTATTGCCAAGGAGTCCGATGCAAGGGGCATGTATTCGAAAGGCAATCGTGAATGGCACATCATTGTCGAGGACGAAGCACTCTCCAAGCTTTTCGAACGCTACATCATTTATGATCGGGATGGCTCCCAGGCAGAAGTCGCAGCTGGCGACGACGGGGTTGTTCTGACGGTGGAGGACCTCGAGTCTCTTCCAGACGTCTTCGTACCGCTGCAATCACTTTTCCCGAGCCTTGAACTTGCTGCCTCAGTTGTCGAGCCGGTCGCCCCGAAGCGGCTTCCATCCTCAGCCAGGTCGGTGCACGTTCAACCGGTCCTTACACCAGACAACTATCTGCGGCGGATACTTGACCTCATCGGTGGTGTCGAAAGGTCCATCTATCTGCAATTTTCCTACATCAACTACAGCGAGGCGGTAAAAGATCAGCCATTTCGTGACATGCTGGCAATGCTCGCTGATCTGAGCTTCAAGCCTGCTCTTGATGTCCGGATCATTGTCGGCAGTGCCGACGCAGCGGACAAGATACGCAAGCTCGCGGAGAACGGCTTCAATGACAGTGTTTTCCGGACCCAGTCCAACATTCACAACAAGGGCATCGTGGTTGATGGGAAGATCGTCCTGATCAGCAGCACCAACTGGTCATCGGACGGCGTCCTGAGAAACCGTGACGCGGGCCTTATCATTCATGACCCTGAAATCGCTGGGTACTTCCAGGATGTTTTTCTCCAAGACTGGAACGACCGGGCGAGAACAACGCTCGACGACGACTCTCCTGTCACTCTTGCAACCGATGGTGCCGAAACCCCGCCAGGCATGGTCCGTATGGCTTGGCGAGATTACTTCGGCTAGAGATGGCGGTGCTCATGGTGTTGCTCGACCTGGCCGTACCATCTTTGCGCTAGTGGATCAGGCGACTGCCGCCGCGATCGCGGCGCTTCCATGGTCAGGGAGGCACGAAATTTCGAACTGCAAGGCAAGGTATCGCAAGCTCTTCCGGTTCCGTAAATTTCCTTGAAAGCCGAACGCTGAATTGTTGTTGCAAACCGAAATGCAACCGGTACGATCTGGGAATTTCGGGCGATCCTCGTGCAGCGGAACAGGTTTGCGTCAAACCCGGGGAGGTTGTTTTCATCATGCGCAAGAAGCAGGCCGTGGTTATTCTGCACGGAATGGGTGAGCAGATTCCTATGGAGACGCTACAAGGGTTTGTCGATGCCGTCTGGGTACACGACAGCACCCTGATACGCGCTGAACGGCCCGATAGCGCGACGGGAGAGCCGCGCAAGATCAATGCGACCTGGAGCAAGCCGGACCGGCGAAACCGCAGCTATGAATTGCGACGCATCACCACCGAAAGTCTCGACACGAGCGGCTCGACCGACTTCTACGAGTTCTACTGGGCTCACCTGATGTATGGCACGACCTGGGAACAGGTTAAGGCCTGGCTGTTTGATCTTCTGTGGCGTTGGCCTTGGCACGTGCCAGGCGGCGTGTTGCCGGCCTGGATCGTGCTCTGGCTTATCAGCATTGCCGTAGGGCTCGGGAGCTTGGTAACGCTGGTTCCACTTGCCACGTTAAGAGCTTGTCTGTTTGATGCTTGCGCCACGCAGCCTGTTGCCTCTCCGAATCTACTGTGGTCGGTCGGACTGCCAATGCTGACCGGTCTCGTGTCACTCGTCATCGGTGCCTTTGTCAGCACCTTCCTCCTCAAATATTTCGGTGACGTGGCGCGCTATGTTAAGGCGGATCCGCCCAATGTGGCCCGTCGGCAGGAAATTCGTGAAAAAGGTGTCGAGTTGCTGGAAACCCTGATGGGGCGCAATGACAACGGCAACTATATGGGATCGGAATATGACCGCATTGTCGTGGTCGCTCATTCGCTCGGCACGATCATCGCTTACGACATACTCGCTCACTGCTTTGCCCGTCTGAACACAAAATTTCCCGTCACATCCGCCGAGGCGGCGATTGCCGTTCAGCCCGAGCGCGCTGCACTTGAAAGCATGATACGCGGCGCCGTCGGACTGCCGAATGCGAAGGGAGCAGATGCCCCGGATCCCGTTGCTCTGGACCTGGACGAGTTTCAACGTCAGCAGGAGCTATGCCGCAAGGAGCTGAACAGCCAGGGAAATCCGTGGCTGGTCAGTGATTTTATCACCCTGGGCTCACCACTGACGCACGCGGAATTCCTTCTCGCAAAGGATAAAAAGTGCCTGCGAATTGCTCAGGATCAACGGGTCTTCCCGACATGTCCGCCTTCTCTCGAATTCGACGCGTCGACGGGCTTGCGCCATTTCACGTACAAGCTATCCGGCGCGGCCCCCGACCTTGAAGGTACGCACTTCAGGCTGCCCCATCATGCCGCGCATTTCGCCTATACGCGGTGGACCAATCTCTATTCACGTCATTTCGGGATCGTCTGGGGGGACATCATCTCGGGCCCTCTCTCGGGCCAGTTCGGCTTGATGGCAAATAATGCCTCGGTAAGCGGCATACGCGATATCCGGGTGCTTCCATCGAAAAAGCCGGGGCGACGCTGGAAATGGCCGCCCTTCTTCAGCCACACAAAATATTGGTTGATGAAAGATCCAGCGCAGACAGAAGACCACATCCAGGCGCTCCGTGACGCGCTCGCGTTGAAACATGGGCGTTAATCTTTGCTTCAAACCCAGCCGGACCAAGTATGATTTTTATTGACCGCAACAGCGTGACCAATCCCCTTTCCGATGGAACTGCCCTGGCGATGAAGGTGGGCTTGGAGAATCGCCGCGCTGCCGAATTCTTTTCCAGCCCGAGCAGGCAGAGACGGTTCGATTTCACGGTCTATCGGCAATTCAAGCCGGCTCTCATGGCACTCTTCTCAAACAAATGCGCCTATTGCGAGAGCCCCTTCATGAGCTCCGACGGCGATATCGAACAGTATAGACCCAAATCATCAGTGGTCGAAGCACCCGACCATCCCGGTTACTGGTGGCTCGCCAACGACTGGAACAACCTCCTGATTGCCTGCCACTTCTGCAATCGTACGGGCTCGCAAGTCGGCGCGGATGGCATTCGGGAGATGATCGGCAAGGGGAACCGGTTTCCGATCCTTGGGTCACGCGCGATGTCACCCGCAGACGATCTGGACGGGGAATTGCCTCTGCTTCTCGATCCGACCCGTGACCGACCGGAAACACATCTCGTCTATTCCGAAAGCGGATATGTCAGCAGCGAAACGGAAAGAGGCAACATCACAATCTCGCTCCTCGGCCTCAATCGTCCGGCCCTCGTTCAGCAGCGGGCCGAAACGCTTCGCCGTTACCGTGACCTATTCCAGACGGCCGAAAAGCTTTTGACAACCGAAGGGCCGTTCGAGAGTGATATTGCCTATCGAATGCGCGATGACGCTCAACAGATGGCATCTTACCAGGCTCCTTACGCCGCGATCGTGCGGCAATTCATGCAGGCCGACCTGAGGCGACTGACAAGCGCCCATGGCCAATCGAGCAGCGAGGTTGTCCCCGTGCTCAGCTCGTTGCAGACATTTCAGTCCGTCTCAAGCACGGCGACGCCTGCGCGGCAGAAGCGAGCCGAAAAAACCTCGCGGGACTTTCGCCAGCGAATGGCGGACTATTCGCTTTCCACAGAAGATGGCATCCGGCGTTACAAGTCGCAGCGACGAGTGATCGAGAAGATCTCGATACGCAACATTCGCGCACTTTCCGAAATCAACGTAAACCTCGTAGCGATGGAATCCGCTCCCGGAGGCTGGCTGATGCTGCTTGGCGAGAACGGCACCGGCAAGAGCACGGCGCTACAGGCAGTCTCGCTGGTATTGGCAGGTTCGGCCAACGTCGTCGGCCTAATCAAGAGCGGAACGCTTGAATTGCGTGACCTCGTCAGGTCCGGTGCGCGCTCCGGCCATGTCGAAATCAAGCTAAGCGGTTTCGACAAGCCGCACAGGCTAACCGTCTTCAGAAACCGACTGGAGTTTTTCGCACCGAGCGGGGAGAAAACGATCATAACGCGCAGCGGTACCGTCGAAGGAACCTCCTGGATTCCACAGACTGTATTTGTTGCCTATGGCGCCACCCGCCTGCTTCCGCGAGACAACGCCTTGACCAATGATCCCGACGAATACGCCCGGATCGATAATCTCTTCGATCCGTTCGTTCCGCTGATCGATGCCCAGCAATGGCTTTCAAAGCTCCCCGCAAATTATTTCGATCGGGCTGTGCGCGTGTTGCGGGATCTCCTTGCGATCAAGGAGGAGGACACTTTCTTCAAGCGCGCGGGCAAGATCGCGGTCAGGACAAGCGGCGGTTCCTCAATACCGGTCAGCCGGTTGAGTGACGGCTACCAAACGGTATTTGCCGCGACCCTCGACATCCTTGAAATGCTGTACAGGATCTGGCCGAACTTGGAGGACGCCGAAGGAATCGTGCTCATCGACGAGATCGATGCGCACCTCCATCCTGCTTGGCAGATGCAGATCGTCGGTCGATTGCGTCGCGCCCTTCCGGGGGTGCAATTCATCGCGACCACGCATCAGCCGTTATGTCTCAGGGGAATCCGAGCCGGGGAAGTCGCCGTGATGCGGCGCCTGGGGGATGGACAGATCGAGGTCGTTAGCGACCTCCCCTCACCCGAGGACTTCCTCGTCGAGCAACTCCTGACATCGGAATTTTTTGGGTTGAATTCAACGGTGGATCCGAAGACCGAAGAAGATTTCGACCGCTACTACATGTTTTTGGCCATGGAAGAGCGAAGCGAAGAGCAGGAACGTGAGCTAAGTGCGCTGACAATCTCGCTTCATGATCGAAGACAGCTTGGAACGACCCGGCGTGAAAGCCTCTATCTTGCCGCTATCGACAAGATCATCGCGGAGCAGAAGACAAGGCCGTATCAACCACACCAAATGGTACAGGAACTGGCGGTCAGAGAAATTTCCGAGATTTTCGATAACCTGGTTGATGAGTTGGACAACGAAGCCGGCGGAGACAGGGTTTGATATTCATTGAAAGATCCGACGCGGCAGATTCGCTGCCCGTCTACACGAAGCCGACCGTCAAATCGGACAACGGCGCGGCAATGATCAGTCGTTCTGCCGACGAGCTTGAGAAGGCGATCGCGTTCTATACGGACAAGACACGATTCAAGAACGACGCGAAGCTCACCAATGAAACGTTCAACTTCACCGTGTACAAGGACAAGGGCCTTGCCGATGTCCTGGCCCTCGATTTCTTTCACAAATGTGTCTATTGCGAGAGCAGTATCGGTCACGTAATGCCTGATGATGTCGAGCATTTTCGGCCGAAATCAGAGGTTGAATGTGATGCCGGCAGCCTCCGTCCCGGATACTACTGGTTGGCCGGCGACTGGAGAAACCTGCTGATCTCGTGCCGCGACTGCAATGCACCGCGAGCCCATCGCGAGCCAGGGCAGGCCAAAGGCGTGGCCGTCGGCAAAGGAACACAATTTCCCCTCTCTGACCCTTCCAAACGCGTTCGCAATCACAGCGGTAACGTCAAGCTTGAGGAAGCATACAGACTGCTTATCCATCCCTGTATCGACGACCCGGAAGAGCACATCATCTTTGATGAGAGCGGCCTAGCCAAGCCCGCGGCTCTTGAGGGGGAGCCGAGCATCAAAGGCAAAACGTCGATCGACGTTTACGCCCTTCAGCGCAAGGTTTTGGTAGAGAGAAGGCTCGCGGAAATCACCAAGCTACGAGGACATCTGCTTGATCTTATCAGTCTCGTGCGGAAACACGAGCGATATGTCGCAATGCCAATCAACACAAGTTTTGACAGGCTTGAAAACGCCAAGGACATCAGACGGTCCCTGAAAACCATAATCGACATGCTGCGGCCGGAGGAAGAATATGTTGGCGCGAAACGGTCTATTATCAGGGCCGCCTATGCTCGCGGCGACTTTGATATTCTTACGGCCCATGGCATCAGGCTGGACCAATTTCTGAAGATCAAGCGGCGTCGGAAGGAGCCACCGAGGTGATGGCCGAATCGGCGGAACCAAGACCGGAAGTACAGACGCCTCTTGGATTCGTTGAGGCCGCCAATCCCCATCAATGGTTGTTGGTTGCCGACAATCTTCACCGGCAGGCTGCCGCCACGCGTCGGCGCTTCGGCGCGGACACGATGGACCTCCCTCCGCACCGGCCGGGGACACAGCGTTGGCCAATGGGATGGTGCCAACCGCGCCGCGTTCCTACTGGCGGGATTTGCGCTCGAGAATTTGATCAAGGGGTTCCTGGTATGTAAGCGACAAGCTGACCCCATCTGGCGTCGGTAGCGTTGGCCGCTGTATTGCGGACAGACGATTCACAAACTGTGAGCTTCTATGTCTGCGCCTAGCTCTGGAACTAGAAACTTCCATATGATCGAGGCTGTTCCGGAACGGCTTGAGGGCGCCCCACGGCAAGTTCGGCGCCGTTGGTCCGATGATTTTAAAGCGCGGGCTGTGGCTGAGGCAATGGAGCCCGGCGCAAGCGTCTCGGCCATTGCGCATCGCATCGGCATCCATCCCTCGCAGCTATTTGGCTGGCGTCGTGATGCTCGTGACGGACAACGATCCTCCTCGCAAGATCGGGCTGGTCGGACAGGGACCTGGACGATTGGCACACGTGCGATGATCGAGCTTGTCATCGGCGACGTCGTTATCCGGGCCGACGCAGATATCGGCGAAGCACACCTGCAGCGGGTGATCCGAGCGGTGCGGTCGGCATGATCCCGTCCGGCGTGAAGGTCTTTCTTGCGAGCCATCCCATCGACTTCCGAAAGGGGCCGGACAGCTTGCTTTCGCTGGTACGGGATGCCGGCAGTGATCCGTTCAACGGTGCACTTTATGTCTTTCGGGCCAAGAGAGCAGACCGAGTCAAGATCGTGTGGTGGGATGGCTCCGGCGTTTGCCTCTATGACGACTCCATCTCCTTGGGAACGTTAGTTGCCTCATCCCGAATGATTGCATCGAAATCCGACTTCATCGCGCGCTCCACAAACTCAAGGGAAATTCCTTTCGAAAACCTTGTCCATGAGAGCATTCATTGCGGCCTCGTTAGACAGTGGCGCTACCTGAGGCTCGACAACCGCTGCCGGAGTTGCGGCCGCCCTTGCGTTTCGTCGCTGCCAATACATCCGGCGCCGGCGACGCCTACCATCACCTGTCTGCCACTTATGCGACGCCACGATATCGCAATAGGTTTGAAATGAATCAATTCCGGCCTGTGTTCGTTCATTCTCAAAGAACTGTTCAACCCGCTGCGGCAACACTTGTGTATCGCCGCTCTCGAGGCTTATATTGAAAATGTCAATCTGAGGAGCGGGCTCTCGAGTTTTGTCAGCGTTCAAGGTAAAATTTGCTTCCTCGACTGCCACCTTTAACCCTTCGAAAGCTACCCACAAAGCGTGCTCATCACCTGAGGACAGACATATGTCGTCCATATAGACCGAAGCAGTAATAGCGGGATGGAGCCCGCGGATGAATTCGCCAATGGCCGATGCAGATAGGACGAGTGTGGCGAGGATCGGGGATTGGATAAATCCATATGGCACCACATATCCGCCATCCGGGAACGGGTTTTTTACCGTCGACCACTTCGCATAATATTCCGGCTTCTCGATACCGATGGTCCTGAGTGCACGCCTTAGTCGGTTGCGTTTAATACTATAGAAGAACTTTTGGAGATCCACGCGGCAGAAATACTGGTTCTTGCGATGAGCGTGGAGTGCCACGACGTGGGAGCCGTCCTTGAAATGATAAACGAAGCTGTCGAACTTATAAGCCTTCTCAACCTTCGCCTTAAGCTTGTTGCCAAGCTCCCGCCCGAACTCACTCGGTGAGAAGATTGGCTTGTCGTCTTTCCAATAGGAATGCAGGAAATTTTCGAACTCGTGGGCCATAGTTGACAACCTTGCTGTAAAGTTCATATGCGGCATTTACGACGGATATCGCGAAACGAAGCACTTTCAGAACTTTAACAGCAAGGTTTAGGCGCTTCTGATTTTTGGTCATAGGCAGTCCTCCATTGCTAGATTCCGGCTATCTGCAACTCAATCTTTACGATGGAGCTGTCAACTAAGAGAACGGAAAGTTCCCAAAACGATACGTCGAGCAAGCCCAAAGCGGACTACAAGTGCGTAAAGCCGTGCGCGAGGTGCAGCCTAACGCCGAAATCACACAAGACATATTGACGATCGCGTGGTAATTCAACCCACAGACGCATAATAATAGGGGTATATTCGGCAAATCTTTCTAAGGAAATCCAGCTGCTAGCATACGGTCGCCGAGTTTATTCTAACCTATGCCAGAGATGGCCAATCCTCTTCCGGATGCAAAGTCGGAGCAGACCTTTCTGTGGTACGGTGCTGAACACTTGCGTAGGTTGTCGATCATCATGCAACGAAGTGCTACAGAAGTGTGTGAGTAGAAGCATGGCTGGTTCGACGTCTGCACGGGTGAAGTTGCTGGACGCTATTTATCGCTTCTCAGATGATTCCTTTCCTGGCGAGGCGACATCTTGGAACTCACACCTTCGACCTTGACTCTTGTTTCGGACCTTTGATGATCAATCTTCATGAAGGGCTGTCTGAGTATTCGTACGGATATGGCGTAACGCGTGAAACACAGGGCCTTCTGGAGAGCGTCGGGCTTCATCCGACGCCTTTTCTGCCAAATCTCCTGCATGAGGCCGATCTCGGCTTCGATGTTGGTTTCAAGGATCTGGGCAAGGTTGTTGTGCTGCAATTCAAGCTCGGTCACGAACTGAAGCGATTCCATCGAAATAAGCCTGCTCAACCGATCCCGCCACTAGCGCGCCCTTTTTGGCGGTTCGATGTCGACACCACGGCACACCAGTTTCAGCGACTTGAAGAGTTCGAAGCGAGTGGCGCCGATACCTATTACGTCGCGCCGAAGTTCTCGAGCTGGTGGGAGTTCGATCGCGCATTTCAGAATGGCGAAATCCTCGAGCGGTCGCTACTGCAGAAGCCATCAGAAATAAACGCGGCGATTGCGACTACCGGCGGTAGCCCAGGGCATCACCGCGTGGTCTATGATAGATCGCGTCAACACGTTTGCTCAGAGCCCGCTACGCTTCCAGCAAGAAATGCTCAGACGTTTGCCAGCGAGGTTTCGGAAAGTATCAAAGAACGAGGCGTGACACTCGAGGAAAGCCTAGAGATCCTATTTGAGCGAGATGGCTCCACAGCGGGGCCGGGTCGGTTAAATGCGGCACGCCGAGACCAGATAATGGCTCGTTTCAAATCGCGCGAAATTGCCATGGCGGCCGTGATCGGCGTAGAGGCCTGGAGCCAAGGCGCACAAATCATCTATGTGACCAATCCCTCTTCCGATCAGCCAGAGTGAAACTCGCCCGATTGACCGCGAACTTTCCCCGCATGAAAGCGGAAACGCAGGAGAGCGTTGTAACGAGGGCGATAACTATGGGTTTTCAACTTTCCAGATCCGGTATTGCTCGCGGAGGCGCGATTCTATCGCCGCCAGTTGCGCAGAATAGTCGAGACCGTTTGGAGATTTAGCGGCAAGTTCCGCGGCAATGACAACCAAATTCCAAGCCGCATATTCGTGAAACGGATTCAGGCCGATGACATTGCCGAGCGTATAATCAGCAGGGCTGGGTGCCGAGAGGAGCTTGGCGAATTTCGCTATGGCAACGTTCATATCCCAAGCTGACGTAAACAGCACGAGCGCGCACAAAGCAAGAAGTGGGAGCGGAGCCCCTTTGAATCGATAGTAGTCTGGGAGCACCTTCCCGAAGCTGATACCGCCATTTCTGGCTACGAACGTGCAGAGTGTTAAACTCGCTTCATAATAGGGTTTAAGCGTGGTGACATTAAAAACCTCGTGCCCCAAGTTTTTCTCGGCTAGGGCGTTGGCCCGCTTCCATTCGGCATCCTCATGAGGAGCGCCTTTCAGAAAGTCAAAGAGCGGCAGGTTTTCCTGCGTAAATTGGTGCTTTGCCGCGGCAGCCCAATCGAACGCCGGCAAGTCTGCCTGAGCAGGATGAAATTGCCAGCGATGATGATGGGGATGGCGCTGTAAAGTGCGCGCCCAGGATATGGAGGCCGGCGTTGCTGACACCTGCAAGCGGCTCGCGGCTTTCATATCGAAAAACCACTGCCGCATGGTACGAACCGTAGCTTGGTTAAAAAGGCCAAGTTCAATGCCTTTACACACCAAGACGCGCACATTTCGAGTTTCCTGGCTCTTCTCTGACCCGAAATTTAGCAGGCTGTCAGGCTGCCGAACCCCGGCGTTATCGTCCCCGGAGAACTCGCAAAATGGATGATGCGCATCGCCGCCTTGTTGATCAACAAATCGAAAATGGGCTTGCCGAACAAGTGCCTGAGCGCCCCGTGCCTTTGCTGATCGCACGACCTGGGCGCCCGATTTCCCACAAGATGAGCATCGGATGTCCGTGCGAATCCAATCCGCGTACGGGCCAAAGTCGTGAACGGTTTGTTGGCTTCCGGCGGGGACACTGGCCGCTAAAAGCCATCCAAGTTGCTCCACGTCCAGTTCACGAGAAAAATGCGCCGAAAATGCTGTGGTTGGCATATTGCTCACTACTAGCTTTTGAGTAAGGCGCCTCGCGGCATGCTCACCTTTGTTTCGATCGAGAGACTCTCACAGCCGCTCAAGTTCATCGGCGCTGAACCATCCTTGTTTGATCACCGCAGCAGCAAGCGTGTCAGGGCTCTCGGTATAGGCAACGAGGGCCAAGCTTTTCTCGGCGCGTGTACAAGTGACGTAGAGAAGTCGCCTAGTCCGGTCGATGCCTGTATCGGCGCCCTCGGCTGCATTCTTCCGGTCTTGGTCTGAGAGTGGTTTGGCACCGAACAGTTTTTCATATGAGAAAAGGAAGCCTCTCGCTTCGCTATCGTCGAGGATGACTAGCACGCGGTCGAACTGAAGCCCCTTGACGCCCTGGTGTGTGCCAAATGGACCACGATTGCTGATATACTCGGCGTATGGAGCGATCTGATTGTAGGGCGTCTCAAGGAAGGCCCGCCATGCCTGCAAACTAGAAGGGGAGGTCTCGGCTTCCTCCTCGGCCTCATTATCCTCGAGATTTTGAACAGTCGTTTCCGGCGCAACTGGCGCTGGTTCAGTCTCGATAAATGGACGCATTGCTGCCGGGATTTCGAATAGTCGATGTTCGGCAACACACTCGAGAATATCGAGAAGCCGCGTCGAGGGATTCTCCGGGTCTAACGCGAGAAGCGCCCCAACTGCTACTCGGGCAGGCAGGAGGGGATCGTCCGGGGTCGTGCTATTGGCTAGCACCGACCGTTTTAAAAGGGGGGAGTTCTTGCGGAGATGAGCCATGACGGCGAACTCCTCGCCAGCGGTCGATGCCGCAAGGAGAGGCGCTACGCGCTCGGTAAAGAGACGCAGTCCAGCGAGTTCGCCGGTCCTCAGGCCCGTCGAGAGCCGGGAATCCTTGTCCAAGGCCTGGAACATCGGCGCGAAGCCACGACGCGACGCCGCCATATGATGTTCCAATGTAAGTGTTTTGACGGTGGCATCCTCTTTCCAACCGGCGTCACCACATAGCTCGGCCATGCGCTCGCGCGCCTTTCGCTCCTTGTCAGGTTTGTCGGTTGCATCCGCCGCAATGATGAAGAGTCTGACGGTGCCCACCATGCTGTCGTCGCGCGCCAGTTGGATTTGGTTATCCACGGCGGACCTCAGTGAATTGCCTAATTGCACAATACGTTGGGGAGATCGGTGATTCATGCGCTTTACCGGCCGTGCCCATTCCGGTGGAATGTTCCGTCCGAGATCTGGGAGGCCGTCAGCGTAGATCCGCTGCATGGTGTCTCCAAAAAGACCGAGTGCAAACTTGCCCCTGTTTGTTGCTGCCAAAGCGAAGAATGCGTCAATGAGTATCTTGTTGGTGTCTTGGCTTTCATCGATCAGCAAAAATGGAAACCTATTCACCAGCACGGCCTGCATTGCGGGCTTTGCCAAGATGAAGGTCGCCGTGATCTTTAAAACCTCGGAATGGGACAGCGAATCCGCACCGAAGTTATCGCCGTTAGGGCTGTAGGTGAAACGCCGAGGGACGCTGAGCCAGCCGAGCCGTTTGATCGTCGCGGCAATCGCTCGTTCGCGGTCGTCCGCAGCCTTTGTGCCAGCGCGTCCTTTGGACTGCTTTTCACGTAAGTCGGCGAGATCGTTAGGGAGCGTTGCCAGCAGCCAAGCCTGAATATCGGTGTAGTACGTGCCAATATGCGACCAGCAAAAGCTGTGTATGGTTGATATCGGGAATAGGGTGTCCTGGCCAACGCGCGCAGCGATCTCATCGGCTGCCGCATTGGTATAGGTGATGACCGCAACCTTTTTCCCGGCTCGCCGAAACTCGTCCCCATGTCTATCGCGGAAACCGTCGAGCGCCTCTTTGAGCGAGCGCGTTTTACCTGAACCGGCGCCTGCATAGAGAAAGAAACTTTTCGGATCGTTTGGGTTCAAACATGCGCTGATCGCGAGATCGGCGTCGCGGTCGGTATCAGGCGCACCACGTTTGATGGCGAGTGGACTCATGCGCTGGCTCCCTTCGGTTCACTCGCCGCGATGTCTTTTCCGACAGCGCGCTCAAACCATTCCAGACCTCGCCGAATATACTGGGGTGGCTTGAGCGCGGTGGGGTCGCTCAACATCAAGCAGTCGAGGGCGAAAGCGGCCTTCTCAGCTGTTTTCAATAGCTCGAAAAGTTCATCTTCAAGCTCCTCGCCATTGGGGTTATCATTCACGATAGCTTTTATCTTGGCGCTGGTCGTCGATCCTTCAACATCTGCGACGACAGTCAGGTTTTCAAGGATAAGCGCGTCCTCAAAGGTCCGAGGAATGACTTCCTGAGTTTTACCGTCAGGAGCTAAAACGCTGACCGGCTTCTGATAGGCAACATACAGCTCGTAGCCGTCCGAACCGGAAGATTGATGATCAGCAGGATCGAGCGCGATCAGTTCGTCGATCAGGACTTTTGACGGATGCCACTCCTTGAGCACCTGGTTTGCGGATTTCTGTTCAGCCCCACGCTTTGGTTTCGCCGCTTTCCATCGAATGGCTTCGCCTCCGCCCTTGATCGGGACCTTGGTCGCGACGGTGGCGTCAAGGTCGGCGATGATCAGGGTCGCAAGGCCCAACTCATCAACGAGTTCACGAAAACTATGGGCATGACTGCCACCAAGCTCAAGCAGCGTCACGTAACGACGCGAGAGGTCAGGAAATTGATGGCGTATAAAATGGGGAACGAGAATGCGTTCGGCCTGCCCCTCAACGAAGATGATGCCGTCGGCAAAGAAGAGATCGCAATGCGTAGCCTTGAGGTAACGCCGAACGAAACGCCTTGTCTCGTCGCCTTCGCCGAAAATGTACGACAAGTTGGCCACGGTGGTGGTGGGCGTATCGCCCATTGAGGGTGCTGGTCGTCGCCGGAAATAGCGTAGGTTGGCGAAATCAGCCTCGTGCGCGACGTGGCTCGAATGAGTGCTAACAACCAACTGCGTGCAGTGAGTGGTCTTATCGCCAAGCCGATCATGTTTTCGAAGGAGTTTATAGGCCTTGTTGATGAAAACCTGCTGCACTTGCGCATGAAGGTGAGCCTCGGGTTCCTCGACGAGTACCAGATGCAAAGGTTGAATTTGCTCCTGCGCGCCGCCCCCACTATCAAAGGATGCCTTGCCGACACGCATCCACTCGTCGCGGTAGCCCATGAGCATGAAAACCATAGCGATAAGGTTCTGATAACCCAGCCCCGAGTAGTCTTCAGGCAGCTTCAGGGTTTTGGTGCCGTCTCCGCTGGGGTCTGCGACCTGATATTGCACTGCCGAGCCGTGCTTCAGCCCATCAATGGCTTGCAAAAGAGTAGAGATTTTAAGTTTGGGATTTGCCATTCCCGGATAGCCAAGCTCTTCGAGCTCTCCAAAGGCAGCCGCAAACCCGACTTCCAATCGCTTATCGAAATTTCGCTCGGCTGTCTGAATCGCGCCGAGGGCTTCATAGTCTTGCTCTGACGGCGTTTTCGCCGGGTCGAGGTGACGATCGTAGTAGGAGCGCAACTGGTCGGAGAGTCGGCGCTTAAAGCGGCGAGTGCTGGATTCGGAACCCTCGTCGCCGCTCTGACTTTTTTCATGCGAATCCGCGAAGTCTCGCTGGGCGGCAATTTCGTCAATTTTAATGAGGTTTTTGAAAGGCGCCTTATCGAGCGGCAAAGCGGTGGTGGGCAGAATCTGCGGTGCTGCCAGTCCTTTCGCCGGCGCGACGACCGCGGAGGGGTCGAGCGCGAAAGCCTCGATTCCAATATGAGCCCGAAGACGACGTTCCAGAAAATCAGTTAGGCTCTTTGGCCAGATGTCGATTTTGACAGCTTCACCGCCAAGGCCCTTTGTGACGGCGGCCTGGGCGGCATTGCGTTGGAGCAGGTATTCGGCCTTGAGGCTGCCAATATCCTCAATGTGATACTTCAGCCTCACGCCAAGGAGGCCTCCACTCCAATCAAGCGTTGGAAGAATATGCACGACGTGCTGGATCTCGGAAAGGGGAACGTCAAGCCAGACATCTAGAGCAGGCAGAAGGTCATCGAGATTGATATCGGTTTCCGCTTCGGTTTCCCAAGCGTCTCCCAGAGCATCGATCTTGGTCCAGTTCGCGATGGTGATGTCTCGCAACGCAAGCCGGTTCGGGGACAGGAGGAAATACCGTAGGGCAACCATGGCGGAAGTCTTTCCGCTGTTATTGGCCCCTACGAAGATCGTGGTCTTCTTGTCGAAATCGATGTGGGTCGATTTCAGTTTCCGAAAATTGGAGACCTCAACAAACTTGATTCTCATACATAACTCCCCCTCGAGTGTCGAAGATAGTCTATTGGGAGTCGTTGACCTTGTCTCGCGTAGAAGTGACGTGTTGCACCGCTAAGTTGCCGTGCTGCCGGTGTAAATTTGGCGACTGTCAAGCCGTTGGCATTCACGTCCTCGCGTCCCTGCGTTGACGTAAACGAAATCACGGACGTATCATCCCAAACGGTATGCGTCGTTCCGATAGTCGACTTGGATAGTTCAGACCCCCCACGCCCGAAACCTCCCCCTCCCCGTCATCTCGCGGAGGCCGAGCTCCAAAACGATCCGCCGCGCCGCCTGCGGCGTCACCTCGAGCATTTTTGCGACCATCTTGGCCGACACCAACGGTTTTGCCATGACGAGCTCGACCAGCTCCGGCAATTTCGACGAGGTGCGGCGCCCCTCCAACTTCCGCTCGAACAGGGTGCGCGCCAGAACCAGCCGGTCATGCTCTTTCATGCCGATCTCGGCGGCCGCAACCAGCCCCTGCGCAATCGCAAGCAGCCTTGTGTCGCGGTCACGATGGCGGCGCCGATCGACGGGAATGGTTTTGAGGCCAAGGTTGATGGCCGCGAGATGGGCACCTGACGTGATGCCCGCCTGGCGCAGGATCGAAGCGGCCAGCAACCGGCCGAGCCAGGGCGCGTGCTGAAGGACGGAGAGTTCGTTCCAGGCATCGAGGGCAACGATGGCCTGCAGCACCGCCGGCTGTCCTTGGGCCTGCCGCAGCACGCCGCGCCATTCCTCGAGCCGCGCGTCCTCGTCCCAGTCGAGATCATAGATCAGCGGATCGGCCGGAGCCCGGCCGGGCTTCTTGGCTCGTTCGATCGCGGCGTCAGAGCGAGCGAGCAGCGCATCGATGGCAGCATAATCAACACCGGGAATCCCTTCGGCTTCGTCGATGTCTTTCCACTCACCTTCTACATCGGCCGTGACCGCGGGCCGAATGACGCCGGCCGGCTCCACCGCCTCAGCGCCGGCCGGATTGATGTCCGACGTCCGTCGCAAAGTTCGGATACCCTCTGCGGAAAGAGCCCAGTCCGGCGACTGCGCAGCGATGCGCCGGCGAGTTCGTAAAACGTCGCGGGCGATGGTCAGTTCGTGGGTCGGGGTACGGATGTCTTTGGTGGCGTCATGGAGGACCAGGTCTTCGAGGTGACCGAGTTCGCCGTCGATCCACAGCGAGGCGCAGGCGTCGGTGAATTGGCACCGTTCGAGGAAGCCCTGGCCGACCGGCGAACGGGCGATCCGCTCGTCCAGACGGGTGAGCGCGACACCGGCGTCGAAAGCCGGGCGCATCGGGGCTGTCATGCTGATTTCCGCGAGATCGTAAGCCATTGAAATCATGGTAAACGATTTACTAAAGGAACGCTATATCAATATTGCAGTTCCTCACATGGTATGATTACCGGTTCATGGTCTAGCCATCGATAAGTAGCTCTTATCGATGGTAGATTGATTTCGAGGTCCAAATCAGCAAGAGTCGGCGCAAATCACGGTCTCAGAGGCCGCCGAAACCGTCTTTCTGGAGCGCCTGTGGCCAAACCCAAAAAATCACAGACTTCCGTCGAGCGGCGCGCCGAAGAACTCGACACCATTGCCGCCGTCCTCCCGATAGAGCGCCGCGACGAACTCGCCAAGCTTCTGACCGACCAGGACGTCGAGACGCTGCGCCATCTCGTCAACCAGGGCATGGGCGACAACACGCTGCGGGCGCTGACTTCCGACCTTGCCTATCTGGAAGCCTGGGGACTGGCGGCGACCGGACAATCCCTGCCCTGGCCGGCACCCGAGGCGCTGCTTTTGAAATTCGTCGCGCATCACCTCTGGGATCCGCAGCACCGCGAGACCGATCCGGATCACGGCATGCCGGCCGACGTCGACGAAGACCTTCGGAGCCAGGGTTTTCTCAGATCCGCAGGCCCGCACGCGCCATCGACGGTGCGCCGGCGGCTGGCGAACTGGTCGACGCTGACCAGATGGCGCGGTTTTGACGGCGCCTTCGCCTCCCCTGCCCTCAAATCAGCCATTCGCCTCGCCGTTCGCGCCGTCCCCCGGACGCGGCGTCGCAAGAGCGCCAAGGCCGTCACCGGCGATGTGCTGGCAAAACTGCTGGCAACCTGCACGACCGACAGTCTGCGCGATCTCCGTGACCGTGCAATCCTGATGGTTGCCTTTGCCTCCGGTGGTCGGCGGCGCAGCGAGATCGCCGGCCTGCGCAGCGAGCAGCTGACCGTCGAGCCGCCAATCCCGGGGGACGATGGCCCTTCCCTCCCCTCTCTAGCCATCCATCTCGGACGCACCAAGACGACCAGCGGCGACGAGGACGACGTTGTCTATCTGACCGGTCGGCCGGTGGATGCGCTGAATGCCTGGATGGTGGCCGCCAAGATCGAGAGCGGCAGCGTGTTTCGGGCGATCGGGCGATGGGGGACTGTGTCGCGACGGGCGATCGATCCGCAGTCGGTCAATGCGATCATCAAGCAGCGGGTGGAACTGGCTGGATTGGAGCCGGGGGAATTTTCCGCGCACGGGCTACGATCTGGATATCTGACCGAGGCGGCAAACCGTGGCATCCCCCTGCCCGAGGCGATGGAGCAGTCCCGCCACCGCTCGATTCAACAAGCGTCAGGTTACTACAACAACGCGACACGTCGAAGCGGGCGGGCAGCTCAAATGGTGTGATATGTGATGTTCGTATGCGACACGCGGATGCAGCGCTCTTCTGTCACGGAGGAAAGTGGCCGCTGATCGCCCAGCATCCCATGCCGAGGCGGGGAATTTTGCGGCCGTCCCAGACAGTCACACGCGCTTCACGCCGCGCTCAATTCCTGACATATTTGCAGAGAGGCAGCCAACCGTCATGGATATCGCGTCATGAACTTGGAAACACGTGAAAAAAGGAACATGCGCGCACCTACCGGATCCGTCACAGGCCTCTGCTCGGCGTCCGCCACAATGTTTGCAGTCGGAATGGCCTTTCTGGGTTACTGGGGGGTATATGAACATGGGGCCTGGCATTCATTCGACTATTTTGTGATGGGTCTGGCTATCATCGGATTTGCAGCACTTGGTTCCGTGCCTTGGATTGTGACTACACCTGTAGCGGAGGACGATGCAGACAAAGTCGTCGTCGCCAGGCGAGCGATGGTACTGGGGACGGCGTTAATCTGGATGGCCGTCTGTATTGCCCTATTTACCTGAATTGCTGCGTGACCCCATGCGACCGCAATATGAATCCGCTTGACGCGATAGGGCCCGACCGAGCATTTCCCCTCGAGCGCCTCCGTCGCACCGTTCATCTTATGGTCCGCGAAAAGCTCGCTGAAAAAGAACTCCTGGCCCGGTTGCCTCGCCAATGGTGATGTTTTGGGTCGCAGTTCGGCGAAAGCGGCAGTCCCTTCATAAACCGGTGCGCAGGCTGCAAGCTACTACAACAACGCAGAACAGAAGAACGGGCGGGCCGCAAGGCTGGTCATTTGAAGGAACTGACCCTCAAATCGCACACGCCGAGCGACGCGCCAACTGACGCAGCCCAAACATCAATATGTAATCCTTGCAATTGCGGAATTATCCTCCATAAATGCAAGGATGATTGAACGTCGAATATCTACAAAACTGATTGAGTTGATCGATTCGAGCCCCGCCGTTGGGCTCATTGGCCCGCGTCAGGTCGGCAAGACGACGCTGGCGCTCGCGATAGCCGAACAGCGCCCATCAATCTATCTCGACCTGGAATCGGATGCCGACCGCGCCAAACTCACCGAGCCGGAACTATATCTCAGCCAGCACAGCGACAAGCTCGTTATCCTGGACGAGGTTCACCGGCTACCAAATCTTTTTCAGAATTTGCGTGGGCTTATCGACCGGGGCCGGCGAAATGGAAGGAAGGCTGGCCATTTCCTGCTGCTCGGGTCCGCATCCATCGATCTATTGAAACAGTCGGGTGAGACGCTGGCAGGTCGCATCGCCTACCTTGAAATGGGTCCGATCGACGGCCTGGAAGTGCCAGTTGACGATCTGAATACGCTATGGGTGCGAGGCGGCTTCCCGGATAGTTTCCTAGCAGCGAGTGATCGTGAAAGCCAGCGCTGGCGGCAAGACTTTATACGAACCTATCTGGAACGAGACATTTCCTTGCTTGGTCCTCGCATTCCAGCCGAGACATTGCGGCGCTTCTGGACCATGCTCGCGCATCACCAATCCGGACTGTTAAATGCCGCGGAATTTGCGCGTTCGCTCGGCGTCGATGGCAAGACGGTCGCCTCCTATCTCGATCTCCTGGTTGATCTACTCCTCGTACGACGCCTAGAGCCCTGGCACGTGAACATTGGCAAACGCCTGGTCAAATCACCGCGGGTCTATGTTCGCGATAGCGGCATCACCCACACCCTTTTGGGGCTGACCACTCAGGAGGACCTGCTCGGGCACCCGGTCGCCGGAGCAAGCTGGGAAGGGTTCGTGATCGAGACCTTGATTGCAGCAGCGCCGCCCGGAACTCAGAGCAATTTTTATCGGACGTCGGCTGGTGCCGAGATCGACCTTCTTCTAACGCCCCCGGGCGAACGACCTTGGGCTATCGAAATCAAGCGGAGCCTGACACCGAAACTCGAGAAAGGCTTCTATCTTGCATGTGAAGATCTCGACCCGGCACGACGCATCGTCGTTTACCCTGGGCAGGAAGCTTTCCCCCTAAAGCACGATGTGGAAGCAATGCCGCTAGCCTCGATAGGCAAAGCTCTGATTAGTCTTATAGCGAATAGATAGATGCATATCGCCTAGAGGAGCCCCCATGATCTTCGTCTTTCCCATGCCTGTATGCCCAGGTTCTCGTCTCCCGACCAATCTGACTTGAGCGGCCGGACTTCCAGAAAAGCCCCCTCACCTATAACTCCGGCAATGTTTCAAACGGATCGAGTGCCTGAACGCCCAGGGCCCGAAATGGCGCATATTGCGGGTCAAGACCGTGAATCCGTGCACTTTAGCCGTGGCGGCTATCGCAATGTCTTCCAAACCCGGGCGCGAGCGTCATCAACAATCCGAGGGCGCTGTTGGACGAAGCGCGTCCTCAGGCCATACGCTTATGAGTGCCGGTTGTGACGCAGCCGACGAGGCGCGTTTGATTGGCGACATATGGGTTTGCTGCCCTTTGGATATAGTCGATTCTAACCTTTCAAGGTGCTCTCTGGGTCTCCGCGAGCACCTTCGATCCATTGCATGAGCGATAGAATTCATTTCCATCACTCATCGCAATGCATTATAGTGAGTTATAGAAAAGGTGCCTATAACTCATGAAGTGGAACTGGACGCAGGAAGGTTGGCCGCATTTCATCTATGATCATGCGCCGCTTGAACCACTCGAAAGCCGATTCCTTCTGTCCTCGGGGGAAGTGATCGGCGCAGTCCGTCATGTCGGCGATGAGGAACGCAATCTGCTTCGTATCGAGCTTTTAAGCGACGAGGCAGTGAAAACCTCCGCGATTGAGGGCGAAATGCTTGATCGGTTGAGCGTGCAATCCTCATTGCGCCGCCAGTTTGGTCTCGATGCCGACAATCGGCCATCAACTCCGCAAGAGCGCGGCATCGCGGAAATGATGGTCGATGTGTACGACACTTGGTCGGCCCCGCTCAATGATGAAACCCTGTTTCGCTGGAACGGCATGTTGATGACAGGCAATCGCCATCTTGGAGCGATCGGCGCATATCGAACGCATGAAGATGCCATGCAGATTGTGTCCGGCCGTCTGGACAATCCGACCGTCCACTATGAGGCTCCACCATCAAGGCAGGTCCCGGCGGAAATGGCGGCCTACACCGAGTGGTTCAACAAAACGGCGCCGCACGGTGAACTCCCCTTGCCCGCGCTCACCCGTGCCGGCATAGGCCATTTGTACTTCGAAAGCATCCATCCGTTTGAAGATGGAAATGGCAGGCTTGGCCGAGCGCTCGCCGAAAAATCGCTTGCCCAAAATATCGGGCAACCGAGCTTGATTGCACTTGCCTACACGATCGAGAATGGCCGGAAAGCCTATTACGATCAGCTCGAACGGCATCAGCGCACGCTCGATATCACCGAATGGCTGGTGTATTTTGCGGGAACCATCCTTGATGCACAACAGACCACCTTGATGCGGGTGGCCTTCTACATCAGCAAGGCGCAATTCTATGACAGGTTCCGCGGGCAATTCAACGAGCGCCAGGAGAAGGCCCTCGCTCGGATGTTCCGAGAAGGTCCTGGGGGGTTTAAAGGCGGATTGAGCGCTGAGAATTACATTTCGATAACGCGGACCTCGCGAGCGACAGCGACGCGCGATCTTCATGACTTGGTGGAGAAAGAAGCGCTCACGCGCACCGGCGATCGCCGGCACGCACGCTATGCACTAAATCTGCCCTGATTAAGAAAAAGAGATAGATCCCAACCGCCGCGTCCCCTTGGACAAAGGACCGAAGAGGCCGAACCAGTCGAGGCGACACGGGGGCCCAAAAAAAGTCATGCAATGCGGCGGATGTGAAGTCATCGAGCAATTCGCGCGCATGCCGCGATTGAAACGATTGCGTGTTCAAACGCTGCATCATTGCGTGTCTTAAAGCCGTGTCGCAGAAGGTAACAGCTGTTACTTTTTTAGGCCCCGCCTATCACGATCGCGCTCGGCCCTCTGTCCGCAAGTCATTCTCGCTGCCACCGCTCCAGCATCAAGTGCACGCTACGCCATAGTGTCGACGTCGCCAGTGGCACCGATTTCTGCCGCCCCGCGCCGGACCCTTCCACGTCTCTTACGCCTTGAAAGTCAGACCGCTCGGCACCTACCCGAGCTCCAGGAAGCAGTGTCGCCTTTGGTGATTGAGCATTTTGAAGAAGGAGAAGGGTCACATCCTTGTCGGCACGCAACGCCCAAAAGGTAACAGCTGTTACCTTTTGGGTTCCTCGTTAAGATCGCCTGGTTGGTCCAACGCGAGCGACAAAAACATTCACGATGATGACAGCGCGAAACGGGCGTGTCGACCGGATCCTGCCCACGGACCTCTCCGTCCGTGGATAGGCAACTTTCATTTCAGAAGCGACGATAGGCTACCCTCCACCCGTCGATCTCTCCAGCAAGACGGCCTGCAGCACCCATCGCGCAAACGCCATTGCCGGCCTTCCTGGAACTTCTTTTGCATGGCGGGTGCCGCACGCCCCGACTGACGTTCGGTCCCTTTAAGCAGCAATGCACATGATCTCTGAGCGGGCCACAGGCGGGCCGAGACAGGTGGCATGGGTTGCTGAATGAACATTCGAAGACGTCCTTCTTCACGACTCTCCCTCACTCAACTCCATCCCTCGCGCACGCTCAGCTGCCACCCCGCAGCATCATGGACGTATATGCGAACGTCCTTACCCAATGCCCTCGCCGTGGGCCGCCCCCGCTCCTTCGAATTCGTCTATGCCCGCCAACATCCACGTTCTTCCTCGAGCGGAGTGGCTCCAAGGACGCGCAAAAATTCATCCCCGAAAAGTATGACCACGCAGCCAGAGAGCGAGATCGCAACCGCCAGAACCGTCGACGCTGGGCTATCACCGGCAACACATTCAGATCTGAGGGGTGGCCCTCGATCGGCAGCCAAGCAGATCCCATTTCAATCGACAGTAGGAATGGCAGTTCTCGGCAACAGCTTTGTCTGAAGTTACTTCAGGGCAGTTGTACCGCCCTCGCCGTCTTGTTGCGGAAGCCAGATGGATATGGCTGCATCGACGTCGGGCGAAAACGGATACCCGACGAAACGACCACTCTTCCTGTATTCGCCCGCCCCGTTGCCGCCCATCCGCCCCAGATGGCGAGGCCACGCCCCTGAACTCGATCCATTCCTGCGGCGGCTTCACCCCAAAACCTCGTCGCGATTAATCCGTCCCGCAAGGCCAAGGGCAGGGTAACAGCTGTTACTTTTCGCCTATCTATCCCGTGTGTTCATCTCGCTTTCCGCAAGACCGTAAAGGCTTTTCGAGAGGTGAAGACTTCCATCGACAGCCCGGTCGACCATTGCACGGAAATAGCCCCCGGGCTTTGCAATTAGCTCCGGGTCGCGCAAGGATTTTTCGAGCACGGTCGCCAAGATGGCGGACGCAGCATATCGGCCGACCCTCCCTACACCGTCTACCCATGCAGACTCCGACAGGCCGATCATGCGCCGCATCGTTTCAGCCGCCCCGACTACATCGGACCATCCGTCAAACTCCACGCTGACACATTCCTGCGCCGCGCGGCACCCAACCTGAAGCAAACCAATCGGCACCGCAGCTAGAACGACACCTTGGATATCACCAACCGTCTTTTCCGCCTGCCGCAATCGGGATTGCATGTCACCCGCAGCCGCTTCAGGCTTATTTTCATAGGCCATATCGGCGGCGTAGCCGACGTCAGTGGAAATTATGTCTCGCTCACTTGAGCGGGTCCGTTGATTACTATCAGGAAGGTTTTTAGGGATTGTATTAATATTAGAGGTGACGCGGATGTCACCCGCGCATGACATATCTTGCTCCCGGAAGCGTTGCTCCGCGTACTCAAGAACCTCTCCGTGGAGTGATTCGAGACCGCTTGCCTGGTCTGCCCGGCCGGCTACGGCATCGATGATTGCTTGTGCGGCGCTCCTCCAGATGTCTGCCTTTTCCGGGAACGCCTCGCAGGCATCGATGATTGCTCTGGAAAACCGCGTGACCGCGCGACGTGCATCCTGGCTGGCCTTGAGTTCCCTTTGGTAGTTCTCGACGCTCTCCCTGATCTCCGCGAGCCGCACGCGCGCCGGCGTGAAATCAAGCCCGAAGCCGCTGGCAACCATCCCGTCATTGTCGCGGTACACGAAACGCCGGCCGGTCGGACTGTCACGGTAGGCGGCGATCCCAGCCTCAACGATCCTGCGCAGGCAACGCATCACTGTGCGTTCGGAGCGCAGCGTGTATTCGGCGAGCTTGGCGTTCGAGATGGCAACGATCGGTCGCCCGGCGCCTTTCCAGTCATCGGCGCGCGAGAGGCCAAGGAGAATGTCCAGGACATGATAGGTCGTGCCGTCGATCCCAAGGATCGGCGCTGCCTTTTTCAACAGGAGAGAGATCTCCGACTTCGAGGTGTCCGGTATGTCGTTGGCCATCGCCATCCGCGCGCTTGCGAGAATGGCCGGACTGACGCGTCTGAACGATGCGATTGCCGTTGCTTCTGTCATGGGCTAGCTGCCCGCAACGCCTTGGCGTGCGGCTCCATCGAGATTCTTGTTGATGAAAGCCAGCAGACGGGCACAATTTTTCATTCCCGGCTGTTACGCAGGGGTTGATTGTGCCAGCGGTCCGTCATAGAATCAGTTTGTAAGAGCTGATGTCGATGGGACGTTTTCGTACTGTCGGCTAGGATTCAAGGGTTCGCCGATTGCCGTCGGTGGGCCCTTTCCTATTTCTGAATTAGCCTACCCCATCGGCGTCTCTCCCGTTTGCTTTCGGTACTCCTCCACCAGCGCCGGAAGCCTTTCGACGAGCCAGGCCGAGAGGCCCGGCACCTTGCTTTCCGGAATCGTGATAAGCGTTGAAGAACGCGAAGATTTCGCGGTGATCACGGCGCCGCCGCCGAGGTCGACCTCTTCGCCCTGGTTTCCTCTAGCCGCCTTGTGTTCGAGCGCGCTCATCAGCGCGGCGAAGCGCTGGTCACTCGTGGCAGCGGCCCATACAGCCGTCGAAGTCAGCTTATCAATGATCGTCTGGGCCGCAGCCGGTGCCTTGCCATCCTTGAATTGGGCGGCGAGCTTTTCCCACTTGGGGCGGCCGATCGAAGGAGCCGGACCAATGATGCCGATCAGTTCGGCGGGGACCTGTTCGGCGATTCCAATCAGCATCGAAACGTAGGTCAGCTTGCCATCCGCCCTGCCGAGCGCGGCGGCGATCGTCTCCCGCCGAAAGCCGCGCGCCTTGAGGGTCGCGGCAAAGAACGCCTGCTCGATGAAGGAGAGATTGGCGCGTTCGGTATTCTCGATACCTTGAGCGACCACCAGTTCATCGTCGGTAAGATCGCGGACGATCGCTTTCACTGGCCGTTCAAGGATCTGACAGGCGCGCAAGCGCCTGTGGCCGTAAGCGACCTGAAAGTAGCCTTGCTTGTCGGGGGAGGGGCGAACGAGGATGGGAAGTCTCTGGCCGCTTTCCCGAATGCCCTCGACGAAACCCTGGAAATTCGGATCTCCCTCGATATCGAGGCGGTCCCTGACAAAGGAGGGAACGACAAGAGCGGAGTCAATTTCGACAATGGCTTCCGAGCCGCTCAATTGCAGGCGGAGGCGTTCATTCTCCTCTTCGACGGCAACGAAGGCCCGGTCCATCGACTTGACGGCTCCAGATCCGACCTTCACCGCAGGCCCAGCTGAGATTTGCTTGGCAAGTTCCGCAGAATCGACATTCGCGAACAGACTTTTCATCCGACTGGAGCGTTCTTTGGCATTCGTCATGACCGTCCCCATACCGATTTGAGGTGGTTGAAGATCTCGAGATTGACTGCGTCGACGGAATCCAGGGCGCGCGTGAGCGTGTCTCGACCAACCGAACCACGCGCCATTTCGTAAAGGCTCTTCTTCTCAAGGCCGGCGCTGGCAATCGCGGTCGTGTCCACCACCGCTGGCGCCAGCACGTCCTCGCCGAACAGGGAGCGCAGGAGCGCGACGACGTTCACCTGCGGGACGTCGTTCGGATTGTGCCTGGTGATGACATATCGGATGAAATCGTGTTCCAGAACACCGCCACGCTCCTCGATGACGTGCATGACATCGCTCATCATTGCCAGGAACTGGTTCATGCTGGCAACGTCGATCATCGCCGGATGAACGGTGATCAGCAGCGAGGTCGCCGCACAAAGCGCGCCCAGGGTCAGATAGCCCAGTTGCGGCGGCGCGTCGATGACGACGACATCGTAGTCTTCCTCGACGCTGTTTATGACGGCGCCGAGCCGCCGGAAGAAGATCCCGTCGCCGCGCCCGCCGCCGCTTGCGATCGCCTGCGGCGTCTCATGCTCGTATTCCATGAGCTCCAGGTTGCCGGGTATGAGATCGATTCCGTCAAAATAGGTTTTGCGAATGACGTCGCGCATCGGCCGGCGGTTGTCGTCGTCATAGCGAATCGCCGCATATATGGTCTCGTTGTCGCTGACATCGAACTCCGGCTGATAGCCGAACATGGCCGACAAGGATGCCTGCGGGTCAAGATCGATCGCGAGCACCCGCAAACCCGTCAGAGCAAGATAATGGGCGAGATGAACGGTCGTCGTCGTTTTGGCCGATCCGCCCTTGAAGTTCGCAACCGCGATAACCTGCAACTTCTCACCGGGACGCCGGCGCGGAAAGAAATCCAAGGCTTCCATGGGCCGCTTCACCGCCAGGTATCGACGGATCTCATTGACCTGGGCGAGCGTGTAGCTCCTGCGGCCATTCTCCAGCCTCTCGGGCATTGCGCCTTCGCCGTCCAACGACATCTGTCGGAGCGTCGATTCGGCGATCCCAAGCATGGTGGCCACGTCGCGCGAGGTAAAGGTGCGCAACGATTTCATCGCCTCCGGCGGATACATATGGGTGCGAAGAGACTGCAACTGCGCTGACAACATCTGCGCTTGGCGTGTAATCTTCGCAGCGGAGGATTCGCTCGTTGGCTTGCGGGTCGTCATCTGATCCATTTTCACCTCGCGACGGTTTTTCACCGATCATCGCGCATTTTCCGTCGCAAGGGTTGCAGTTCTCGCCTGAGTCGTCAAATGTTCTTTGGTTAACGAAAACTTAACGAATGACCCGCTGCCGGCAACCTGTTGCTGGCCTTCACCATATTTTTCATATGCTTAAGACGATCCCGCGGCCTCCAGCGCCCGTCTCTGTACCCGCAGTTTTGCGGGTGCGGCCCAATATGGGCCGATCGTCCCGGCGCCCAACCCGGCGTCACCATCGGCCCTGACCGATGCGCGACTCGCAGATTTGCGACTGGAACCAACCCGCCGCTTTCCGCAAACCAGCATCCGCAGACCAGCCTAATTGCGGAGTGGGATGATGAAGCTGATAGCACTCAAGACGACAAAATCGCGCAAGGACGCAGCACTTCTCGATCAAATGTACCGGCTGCGGTCGCGTGTTTTCGCCGACCGTCTCGCCTGGAACGTGTCCAGGTCCAACGGGCGGGAGCGCGATCAATTCGACGAATTCGGGCCGACCTATATTCTTGCCCTATCGGATGGCGATGTGGTGATCGGCTGCGCACGGCTGCTGCCGGCCATCGGTCCTACCATGCTGCAGCAGGTCTTCCCGCAGCTTCTTTCGGCAGGACGGCTCGACGCCGATCCGGCCATGATCGAAAGCTCTCGTTTTTGCGTCGATACCGCGGGTTCCCGTGGGGCCGGGGAAGGGGGCCTGAGCGACGTCACGTTCGGCATGTTCGCAGGCATCCTCGAATGGTGCCTCCATCACGGTTACCGCGAAATCGCAACAGCCACCGATGTTCGCTTCGAGCGAATCTTGCGGCGCGCCGGCTGGCCGATGCAGCGCCTTGGTCAGCCGATCATGATCAACGAGACGCTGAGCGTGGCCGGCATCCTGCCGGTCAAGTGGGAGAACTTCGAACGGGTCCGACCGCACGCCTACCGCTCCGCATTCGGTGCGCGGCGCCAGCATGCGGCATAAGCAGGCAGCCGCGATGTCGATACCCAACCTGGCGCTGCCGCGCCTTATCCGCAAACTCGAGGACGCCCTTGGCGAGGAACTTTGCCTTGCCCTCAACGACCCGAGCGTCGTCGAAATCATGCTGAACCCCGACGGAAATCTGTTCGTGGAGCGTCTGGGACGCGGGATCGTCCATACCGGCCAAATGGACAAGCGCGCCGCCGAGGTCGCCATCGGCTGCGTTGCACACGTGTTGAATACCGAGGTGGGCGACCGAAAGCCGATCGTCTCCGGTGAACTGCCCCTTGGCGGCCATCGTTTCGAGGGCCTGCTGCCCCCGATCGTCCCCGCGCCGTGTTTTTCGATCCGCCGGCGGGCGTCGCAGCGCATCCGGCTCGAAGACTATCTGACAAGCAGCGCCATGACGGCCGGTCAGGCCCTCATGATCCGCCAGGCGATAGATAAGCGGTGGAACATGGTCATCTGCGGGGGGACAGGGTCCGGCAAGACGACCCTGACCAATGCTGTCGTCGCAGCGATCGCCGAGCAGGCTCCGAACGACCGATTGGTCATTCTGGAGGACACGGTCGAGATCCAATGCGCCGCCAGCAACGCGGTCGCATTGCGCACAAGCGATCGTGTCGACATGGCGCAACTCCTGAAGAGCACGATGAGATTGCGGCCGGACAGGATCATCGTCGGCGAGGTTCGCGACGGCGCAGCGCTCACTCTGCTCAAGGCCTGGAACACGGGCCATCCCGGGGGCGTGGCGACCATCCATTCAAATACCGCGCAATCGGCGCTTCGACGGCTGGAGCAACTGACCGCCGAGGTGAGCAGGCAACCGGTACAAGCAGTCATAGGCGAGGCAGTCGACCTGATCATCTCGATCGATCGAACCCCAAAAGGCCGCCGCGTCAGCGACATCCTGCGCGTTCATGGCTTTATAGGCGGCGAGTATCAGCTCGAGACTCGTGGAGACCTGCAGCATGCGGCTTGAACGCTCGATAGACCTCGCCGCCATCGCGCTTGTATTGGCCTTCATCCTTGCCGACCCGGCTTGGGCAAGTTCGGGCGGCGGCCTGCCCTGGGAAGATCCTCTTCAACAAATCCAAGAATCGATCACCGGTCCGGTTGCCGGGTTTATCGCGCTTGCTGCTGTCGCAATCGCAGGCGGCATGTTGATCTTCGGCGGAGAACTCAACGACTTCGCACGCCGGCTCATGTACGTGGTGCTCGTTGCCGGCATTCTGCTTGGCGCGACCCAGATCGTCGCCCTTTTTGGCGCGACCGGCGCCTCTATCGGCATTGCCGATCACAAGCTGAAGGCCCGCGATGGCGAAGAGGGGAGGGCAGGTAATGGCGGTTGAGGCGACCACCTTGCAGCGCAATCCCATACATCGCGCGCTTTCGCGCCCCAACCTCCTGATGGGTGCGGACCGGGAACTGGTTCTGATCACGGGACTTGCGGCGATCATCCTGATCTTTGTCGTCCTGACGATCTATTCCGCGCTGTTTGGTGCGGCGCTGTGGACCGTCATCGTCGCAGCGTTGAGAATGATGGCAAAGGCCGATCCGCTGATGCGACGCGTGTATATCCGCCACATGGCCTACAGACCCTCCTACAGGGCCACGTCCTCCCCCTGGCGACGTTACTGAGGGGCAAAGATGGTATCCCTTCGCGCTTTCCGGCACACGGCGCCGTCCTTCGCCGATCTCGTCCCCTACGCAGGGCTTGTCGATAACGGGATCATCCTGCTCAAGGATGGCTCACTGATGGCTGGCTGGTATTTTGCCGGGCCTGATTCCGAAAGCTCCACCGATTTCGAACGGAACGAGGTGTCGCGCCAGATCAACGCCATATTGTCACGTCTCGGGTCCGGTTGGATGATCCAGGTAGAGGCGGTGCGGCTCGCAACGGTCGACTACGCCTCGGCTGGGAAATCGCATTTCCCCGATCGGGTGACGCAGGCGATCGACGAGGAACGACGAGCCCACTTCGAGCGCGAGCAGGGGCATTTCGAAAGCCGTCATGCCATCATCGCCACCTATCGGCCGACCGAGCAGCGTCGATCGAGGCTCAGCAAGTACATCTATTCCGACGAAGACAGTCGAAAGCAATCCTATGCCGACACCGTGCTCTTCATCTTCCGCAATGCGATCCGGGAAGTCGAACAGTATCTCGCCAATATCATTTCCATCAGGCGAATGCTGACCCGGGAGACCGCCGAGCGCGGCGGCGCGTGCGTTGCTCGCTATGACGAACTGCTACAATTCGTCCGCTTTTGCGTGACGGGCGAGAACCACCCTGTCCGACTTCCCGATATCCCAATGTATATCGACTGGATCGTGACCGCCGAGCTTCAGCACGGTCTTGCTCCCAAGGTGGAGGACCGTTTTCTCGGCGTGGTGGCAATCGACGGCCTTCCATCCGAAAGCTGGCCGGGCATCCTGAACAGCCTGGATGCGATGCCGCTTGGCTATCGATGGTCGTCGCGCTTCATTTTCCTCGACGCCGAGGAGGCGAGGGTACGCCTTGAGCGGACCCGCAAGAAGTGGCTGCAGAAGGTTCGACCTTTCTTCGACCAACTTTTCCAGACGCAAAGCCGTTCGGTCGACCAGGACGCAATATCGATGGTCGCCGAGACCGAGGATGCAATCGCACAAGCATCGTCACAGCTCGTCGCTTATGGATATTACACGCCGGTCGTCGTGCTGTTCGACAACGATGCGGAACGACTTAACGAAAAGACGGAAGCGATCCGGCGTCTCATCCAGGCCGAGGGCTTTGGCGCACGAATCGAGACGCTGAATGCGACCGACGCCTATTTGGGGAGCCTGCCTGGAAACTGGTATTGCAACATTCGCGAGCCGCTGATCAACACGCGCAATCTCTCCGATCTCATCCCGCTCAACTCCGTCTGGTCCGGAAATCCGCAGGCACCTTGCCCGTTTTACCCACCCGATTCACCACCGCTGATGCAGGTCGCGACCGGCTCGACGCCCTTTCGGCTCAACCTTCATGTCGATGACGTCGGCCATACCCTGGTGTTCGGTCCCACCGGCTCAGGAAAGTCGACGCTCCTTGCGCTGATCGCTGCACAGTTCCGCCGCTACGAGAACGCCCAGATCTTCGCCTTCGACAAAGGCCGTTCGATGCTGCCGCTGACACTTGCTTGCGGCGGCGATCACTACGAGATCGGCGGCGACGAAGACACCGGGCTCTCCTTTTGCCCGCTGTCCGAACTGTCGTCGGACGGCGATCGTGCCTGGGCGTCCGAGTGGATCGAAAGCTTGGTGGCGATGCAGGGCATCTCGATCACGCCCGATCACCGCAACGCCATCTCCCGCCAGATCGGCCTGATGGACGGGGCTCCGGGTCGGTCGATCTCGGATTTCGTCAGTGGCGTTCAGATGCGCGAGATCAAGGATGCTCTCCATCACTACACCGTCGACGGCCCGATGGGCCAGTTGCTCGATGCCGAGACCGACGGCCTCGCACTGGGGCTATTTCAGACGTTTGAAATCGAGCAGGTCATGAACATGGGCGAGCGCAATCTCGTGCCGGTGCTCACCTATCTCTTCCGCCGCATCGAAAAACGCCTAACCGGCGCGCCAAGCCTCATCGTCCTCGACGAGGCCTGGCTGATGCTCGGTCATCCCGTGTTCCGCGACAAAATCCGGGAATGGCTCAAGGTGATGCGCAAAGCCAATTGCGCGGTGTTGCTTGCCACCCAGTCGATCTCGGATGCCGAACGCTCTGGCATCATCGACGTCCTGAAAGAGAGCTGCCCAACGAAAATCTGCCTGCCGAATGGGGCAGCCCGCGAGACCGGGACCCGCGATTTCTATGAGCGGATCGGCTTTAACCGACGGCAGATCGAGATCGTCGCGACCGCCATACCGAAACGGGAATATTACGTCGCGTCACCCGAAGGGCGCCGCCTGTTCGACATGGCTCTTGGCCCGCTGACGCTGTCGTTCGTGGGCGCCTCGAGTAAGGACGACTTGAAGCACATCCGTGCGCTTCATGAAGAACATGGCCCTGAATGGCCGCTGCACTGGCTCCACAAAAGAGGGATCAAGGATGCTGCATCGCTTCTCAAAGACGCATAGGCTTCTGATGGTCGCAGCCCTGTCAAGCGCGCTCGTTCTGCCTGATCCTGCAAACGCCGGCAGCGCGACGGGCGCTGCAACGGAATGGACACAACTTGCCAACAATGCCGAGCTGATCAAGTTGCTCGAAAGCTCCAGCGTCCAGGTCGAAAACCAGCTTACCCAGATCAGCCAGCTCGCCGAGCAGATCCAGAACCAGCTGAAAATCTACCAAAACATGCTGCAGAATACAGCGCAGCTGCCCAACCACATCTGGGGCGAAGTCGAGAGCGACCTCAAGCGCCTGCAGAGTGTCGTCTCGCAAGGGCAGGGGATCGCGTTTTCCATGGGCAACGCCGACGATATCCTCAAACAGCGCTTCCCGAGCTATGCGGATCTCAAGACCAGTCTGTCGGACGGGACGAGCTTCTCCTCGACCTATCAGTCTTGGTCCGACACCAACCGTGACACGATCGCGGGCAGTTTGAACGCCGCAAGCCTGACGGCGGACCAGTTCGAGACCGAAGAATCCACCATGGCCTCACTCCGCTCGATGTCCCAAAGCGCGGATGGGCAGATGAAGGCCCTGCAGGTCGGCCACCAGATCGCGGCGCAGCAGGTCGCCCAGATGCAGAAGCTGCGCGGTCTACTTTCCCAGCAAATGACGATGATGGGCACCTGGCTGCAGGCAAACCAGACCGACAAGGACCTGGCGCAGAAGAGAAGAGAGAAGTTTTTCGAACCCGCGGGAAGAGGAATCCCAGATGGACAAATGATGGAGCCGCGCTGGTGAGCCCTGTCGCGATCATTGCCTTCCGCGTGGGTACGGTTGGAGTGGCCACCGCAGCGGTCCTCATCATGGTGGACACGCATTCCCATCCTGCCTCGACGACCGCGACAGCCGCCGAACAACGCCTGAGGATTTCTTTAAGCCGTTGACGAAACGGCATCTGAGGCAAGGACAGGAGATGCGGACAAGGTGGTAAACTCAGGACGAACACTCGGATTGATCATGCTTGCGATCGGCCTTGCGATCGTGGCGGTAGGGCCAGCCTTCGCCCAGCAAGGATCGGCGCTCTCGACGTTGGAAAACCAGGTGGTCAGTGCCGCGAAGGATTGGGAGTCGACGGTGTCACGGGCAGCTCGGTCGCTCTTTTGGATCCTGGCTGGGATAGAAATTGGAATAGCAGCCGTATGGCTGGCGCTGCAAGCTGCGTCACTGGATAGTTGGTTCGCGGAACTCGTTCGCCGGATCATGTTCGTCGGTCTCTTTGCCTTTATCCTGGATCGGGGACCAGCCCTCGCCAAGGCGGTGGTGGACAGCCTATATCAGTTGGGCGCGGAAGGTGGCTCCGCTTCTCCGGCCGCGATCTTCGACGCTGGCATAGAGGTCGCGGACAAAATGTCCGAACAGGTCCAGTTCGGCCTCTTTGAGGACAACTCTCTGGCTATTGCCGCCGTCTTCGCCATGGTTGTTGTCGTCATCGCGTTCTCGCTCGTCGCCGCGGTGTTCGTCGCTGTCATCGTCGAAATGTATGTAGGCTTGTTGGCCGGCATGATCATGCTTGGATTAGGTGGTTCATCCTTCACCAAGGACTTCGCGGTCAAATATCTCGTCTATGCGTTTTCAGTCGGTATGAAGCTGATGGCACTGGTAATGATTGCGCGCATCGGCTCGGAGGTTCTCATCGGCTTGGCCGAGGTGTCGGTCGCGGCTGAACAGCAACTCATCACCAGCCTGGCGATCGCTGGCCTATCAGTTGTCGTCTTCATGATATCAATCTACGTCCCAAACATTCTGCAGGGTGTCGTCCAAGGCGTCTCCGTCAGCGGCGGCATGGAGGTGATCCGCCATGGCGGGCAGGCGGGATCATTCGCACTGGGCGCAGGGATTCTAGCTGGCGGTGGCGCCAGCGCGGGCTTTGCCGCCGCGCGTGCTGCGCGTGCCGAGGGTGCGTCCATAGCGGGCGCTGCCTTGCGCGGCGTGGGTGCGGGATTGAGCGCGACGGGCGAAGCGGTCGGATCCGCGGCCAAGGAAAAGGCGATCGGCTCACCCGGCGCCCATGCCAGCTCTCTTCTTGGCCTCGCCAATGCGAAACTCGATCAGGCGCAGGCACGCGGCGGTTTACGCCCGTCGCCGCTCCGCGACGACAAAAAATAATCACCGCAAGGATCGGTCGATGGCAATGCAACGCGCCCCTGAGAACCCATATCTCGCCGCCAGGCAGGAATGGAACGAACGATATGGTTCCTATGTCAGGGCGGCGGCGGCCTGGCGCGTTGTCGGCATGATCGCACTGGCAATGGCCGTGATCGGCTTCGTCTATGCGCTCTATTTGAGCACGCAGGTCAAACTCGTCCCCTATATCGTCGAGGTCGACAAGCTTGGGACCTCGGTCAGCGCGGGTTTTCCTCAGCAGATCGAATATGCCGACCCGCGGGTGGTTCGCGCCACGCTCGGTGGCTTCGTCACGAGCTTCCGGTCGGTGACGCCAGACGCCGTCGTTCAAAAGCAATACATCGATCGGACGTATGCGCTGCTTCGGACATCCGATCCGTCGACCGAGAAAATCAACGCCTGGTTCCGCGGCAATTCGCCGTTCGAGAAAGCCAAGAACGCGACAGTTGCGATCGAAGTCAGCAACATCGTCGCCCTCTCCAACCAGTCCTACCAGATCGACTGGACGGAGTTCGAGCGCGATCGGAAGGGAAAGGAAACCGGAACACGCCGATACCGCGGGATTGCGACCGTTACGCTGACGGCACCACAGGACGAGGGCGTGATCAGGCTTAATCCGATCGGTCTTTATCTGAAAGACTTCGAGTGGACCGCGCAGCTTTGAGGACAGGGATACGTCGATGAGAAGAGCAACATATCTCGCGGCCCTTGGCTGCGCCTGGGTCGTCGTCTTTGCGACAAACGAAGCCAAGGCGCAGAGCATGACCGCAAACGAAGCAAAGGGCGCGAACCTCTCAGGAAAGTGGCGCGGGGGCACGGGGCTCGTCACCAAGGGGGCGGATGGAAAGGTCATCTTCCTGTTTGGAGAAACTCAGCCGTCGGTGGTGTGTTCGCCGCTGCAGGTCTGCGACATCGAGCTTCAGGGCGGCGAGGTCGTTCGCGATGTGCTTGTCGGCGACACCGTTCGATGGAAGGTCGAACCGGCAACGTCCGGCGCCGCGGGCGGCCAGGCGATCCACCTCATCGTCAAACCGTCGGAACCAGGCCTCGTCACCTCCATGGTGGTGACGACCTCGCGCCGGACCTATCATATCCAGCTCAAATCACACACGAGCCAGTACATGGCGCGCGTCGGCTTCGACTATCCGGAGGATGTGTCGAGCAAGCTTGCCGATGTCAACGCCCGTCTCGAAGCTGGAAGGACGCCGGGAGCAGGCGTCCCGTCGGAGCAATTGACCTTCGCCTATTCGGTTAGCGGCAAAGCCTCGTGGAAGCCCATGCGCGTCTATTCGGACGGCCTGAAGACCTACATCCAGTTTCCCCGCTCGATCGCCGGTCAGGACGCGCCGGTGCTTTTTGTCGTCTCAGGCGGCCAAAATCGGGTCGTCAACTACCGTATGAAGAACGACATGATGGTAGTGGACTATAATATCGACCGCGCGGTTCTCATCTCCGGTGTTGGAAAGCACAAACAGAAGATCACCATTCGCAGGGGAGGGTGACCATGCGAAGCCTCCTACTATCCGTCATCGGGTGCCTGCTTGCAGGCTGCACGACCGCCACCGACGGCCCTACCGCTAGCTCAGTCTCGCGCGACCTCTCCGACCCTGCCGCCAGTGCGATCGCAGGCGACATGGTCGGTCGGCTTGCGGAACAGGTGGGCCCGGGGATCAACAAGGTCAAATTTAACGAGGACGCCACGCCCTTCGGGCAGGCCATGGAAGCCGCCCTGAAGGCATGGGGCTACGAGGTCGTGACGGAGCAGAAGCTCGACGAGACGAAACGCATGGTCGCCCTAACCTATGGCGTCGACGACCTTGAGGGGCAGGCGCTTGTTTCGATATCGGCAGGTTCGATTGAACTCGCGCGGGCTTACGCCACTAGCGCGACCGGCGCATCGCCGGCCAGCCCCGTCTCTGTCAGGCGCAATTAGGGGAGGAGAGGGGGGTGGTCCAATCGCTTCAGCTTGGCGGCGCTTCAAACAAGGACAGCAGCAACAAGCGGCTGAACCGCATCCCGATCATCATCGCCATCGCCCTGATCGTGCTCTTTCTCGGCGTGATCAGCTACGGTCTTTCGTCCCGCGGGTTTTATTTTCAAGGGGCGGATGGCATTGGTCAGGCCTCGAATGCGTCGGCCTCCACTTATGCCGATCAGCTGAAGCGAGGCGTCAAGGATGCCATCATCGGCGATCCCGAGCAGACACAGATCTATCAGCCGGCACCGGTCAGCAACAGGCAAGAGGAGAAGTCGCAACACACGGTCGAAACCGAAAAGACCGAAAGGGCGCGCAATAAGCCCGGTCTCGAGCCGGAGGAGGAATGGCTTGCCCGCCTCGGGCGTGAGCAGCGAGAGCAATTCCTGCGGGAGCGCCATCGCCAGCAAATGGCAAGTCTTCAAGCCAAAGCCGCAGCACTTGATTCACCACTTGCCGTCGATGTCAGTCTAAAGGATCTTTCCGCCGCCGATACGACGCAGGCGAATACCCAAAGCGCAAAAACACCTGGCGGGGCCTCAGACCTGTACGCCGCGGCGATGCAGGCAGGACTTTCAGGGCAAAACGGCGATCCCAACATGCAGTCAGCGAAAGAATCATTCTTCAACCAAGACATCAAGGATCTCGGCTATCTGCCGAACAAGGTGGCGCCTCAGATTTCACGCTACGAGCTGAAACGCGGTTCGGTCATCCCCGCCACGCTGATTACCGGCATAAGCTCCGATCTTCCGGGGCGGATTACCGCCCAGACAAGCCAGAATGTCTACGACAGCGCCACCGGCCACCAGTTGCTCGTCCCGCAAGGTGCCAAGCTCTTTGGCCGCTACGATCACAAGATCTCTTTCGGTCAGTCGCGCGTGCTGGTCGTGTGGACCGATATCATCTTTCCCAACGGCTCGACCCTTCAGCTCGGCGGCATGGCGGGGACCGACGCTGAAGGCTACGGCGGCTTTCGAGACCAAGTCGACCGACATTACCTTCAAACGTTCGGTTCGGCGGTTCTCATCGCTCTTATCGGCACAGGGGTCGATATGGCCATGCCGGAGAGTTCGACGGAGGATACCGCCTCGGACGCTGCCCGGCGGAATTTCGCGGATGTTTTCGGACGGTTATCCGAACGGAGCGTGGGCAAAAACCTCGACGTCCAGCCGACACTTCAAATCAGACCCGGCTACAAGTTCAACGTGCTGGTCGACCAGGACGTCGTTTTCCCAGGCCCTTATCGCAACTGATCTATACGCGCGCCAGCTAGGCCCGTCAGATCAGCCCGAACCGGCTTGCGACCGCCACGGCCTGTTTCTGGGTGTAGACGCCAAGCTTGGCCTTTACCCGATCGAGGTCCCAGCGCACGGTGTGATAGGTCAGGCCCGTCACATCGGCGATGGAGTGCATCGGAAGGCCTTCGGCCGCCCATCGCAGGCAAAGCGCCTCGCGATCGGAAAAGATGAAGTCCGGTCTTTGGGTCGGCGTGGTCGTACCCTGGAGCCGGGCATGGATCAGTGCCGCCGCGCCAGCTGCGCCGACCGTGTCGAGATCGTCCGGTCCCGAGGTCTCCAGGTGCCTGGCTGAGGCCAGCGTCAAGATGGCAAACTGGCCAAACCCCGTCCAGATGGGGATCGACAGACCTGACCGAATCCCGAATTCAGCCGCGGTATCGTAGAATTCCTTGATGCCATCGTCCGCGCGCCGGCGTTCGAAATCGGCTGACCACCTGAAAGCCCGCCTCAGTCGCTTGGCTGCGGTCACCACAGGATCGATGGCCATATAAGAACGGGAGAAATAGAGCGATTGCCATTCCTTTTGGTAGGTTGAAACGGCAAAGCTCTTTGCGGTATGGAGATTAAGGTAGGCAAACCGCTCAAATCCATGCGCTCGGGCAACGTCGCTCAATGCCGTCTTGAGGGAATGTTCGTTGGCGGCGGCGACCGTCGCGTCGATCAATCTGTCGAAAAGCGAACTTCCATGCATGGGATCACGTGCTCCCTGGAAATCTGACTGGCGGCCCGGGCAAGGCATCGGCGATGGCGTTCAGCAATGAGTATGTTCCTTGGTGATTTTCAAACTCAAACTGGACGTATTTGCGTGACGTCTGCGCTGATCGGTTTAGATGTGTCACAAATGTCCTGCAACCTGTTGGCGCCCCGAGCAACAAAACTTAATAATGTCGCTGTCTCGCCCCAAGCAGGCCGCGACGAGCTTGCGGCGCCCGCGGACAGCACCGTCCTCTGAAAATTCTCACGTGCCACTTCGAAAACGAGAACGAATGATACAGGGATTTCGATATACCGGCGGCTTGCAACGTTTCATCTCAGTCTTTTCAGCAGTCCGAAATCTCTTCGTCCCGCCGCACCAGAAACGCTCAGCCCTCGCCATCCACCTTCATCGGAAGCGGACGCCATTGTGAGGGCAAACGAAAAACCAGGCACCGCACACTGAAACGTTCGCGCCACTTCATGCTCGTTCACAGAGCCGGGCTCACGCCCGCCCTTACGTGCCTGGAACGTTTGCAGTTGTAGTAGCACAGGCCCGCGGGTTGGGGCTTGCTTCGGGGATGGTGTGCTGGGTACTTGATCAGTTCGCCGATGGCGATCATGTGGAATTCGACCACTAGTATGCGGGCTCAGGTCGTTTGGCAAATCAACCGTGTTGCCGATTGCCAGCAGCTGAAATGCGCCGTCGGCTGGTCCCCCCTATGAGTTTCGCTTGATCCCGTTGCTACGTGAATTCGATTTCAAATCAGGTATTTGCTTACCTGGTAATGCGTGCGCAGGCCGGACCTTGCACAGGGGGTTTTCATTTGTTTGCTGCGCAGTACATATAGACATTTTCGCGGATATGCGGCATAAGGGTAATATTTGCTGCGCAGGGAATATCTTTGGAACAGTCCATAGCTTTCGATATGTTGAGTGAGTTGACGGCTAGCCTCACGGAGGCAGGCGGGGAAATCACGTCCCAGCCCATGTTTGAGCCGCAGATGGGAAACTCTCACGCAGATTTCCTTATAGATGCGCGATTTTTTGATGCGCCTCTCAAACTTGTTGTCGAGGTCAAAAGATCAGCTTTTCCAAGAGACGTCAGGGAAGCAATCTGGCAGCTGAAGAAATACATTGCCGCCATGCCGCCAGGCAATTCCAGAGTTCTCCCCTTATTGATGGCCAATACCATTTCCCCAGGTGCACGTGCACTCCTGCGCGAGGAGAAGGTCGGTTATTTCGATCGTAGCGGCAGTCTCTATCTTTCGGCCGACAATCTCTTTGTTCTCGTCGAAAAGCCAGCCTCGAAGCAGCAGGCTCGATCGCTCAACAATCTGTTCGTTGGAAGTCGCGCACAGGCCCTCCATGCCGTCTGGACATTTAAGGACCAATGGTTCGGTGTGCATGAACTGGCCGAGCGGGCATCCGTATCTCCGACAACGGCATCCCAGGTTCTTATCGATCTAGAGCGCCGCGAATGGGTGAGCTCCAAGGGTGCCGGTCCATCGAAGGAAAGGATACTCTCCAATCCGCGCGCGCTACTTGACGAGTGGTCTTCCTATGTCGCTTCGATCAAGCCGAAGCCGCTCCGCTCGTACTATATGCGGATGACCAATATCGATGAGGCGATCCATGAGATTGACCGCATCTGCGATGAGACGGGAGTTCGCTACGAAATTTCCGGGCTCATGGCCGGGCAGATCCATGCACCGCACCTCTCGAAAATATCCCAAATCCATTGTCGCATCGATCATGGCGGCGAAAGCCTTCTTCGAAAACTGGGAGCAAAGGCCGTCAAAGAGGGTTGGAATCTGGGAGTTATAGACTCTAATCCACGGCATGACTTTCTGTTTCGCCAACGGGTCGGTCATGTCTGGGTCACAGATCCACTTCAAACTTACCTCGACCTCCTGCAGCTTGACAGCGGTCGCTCGAAGGAACTGGCCGACCATCTTCGGCTGACAAAACTCGCGGTACCCGAATGACAAAGCCCCAGATACTGACTGAATACAGTGCCGATGTTACCCGCGACTGCGAGCGCGTCCTGGTTACGCTCTTCAGCGGCCTCGGCCCCTGGCGTGATTCCGTCTTTCTGGTCGGTGGGCTTGCACCGCGCTACATCGTCACCAAGAGGCCGCCTGACGTCCCGCCTCATGCAGGAACCGGCGATATCGATGTCGTCGTCGATCTGTCGATCCTCGCCGACACCGAGGCATACCGGACGCTCGAGCAGAACCTCAAAAAAATGGGTTTCGAGCGTGCGCGAAATGACAAGGGCAATAAGGTCAACTGGCGTTGGCAGACCATGACCGAGCACGGCATTCTCGTCATTCTGGAGTTCTTGGCAGACGATCCGAAGCTCCGGGGTGGCGCATTGCAGGAACTGCCGACGGAAGGAAATGTTTCTGCGGTGAATATCCCTCACGCGTCGCTCGTGTTCGGGCACCACGATCGGATGGAAGTCACCGCTGATCTGTTGGGTGAAAAAGGCCGCTCGACAGAATCCATCCCCTACGCCGATATCGTGGCATTCACATGCCTCAAGGTGTTTGCCTTTGATCACCGGCGTGAGCGCAAAGATGCGCACGATCTCGTCTACTGCCTCGAACACGGAGAAGGCGGGCTCGCCGGTGCAATCGCCAAATTCCAAGAGGCTCTGAAGGGAAGCGATCGGGAGGTCATCGAACGTGCACTGACGATATTGCTCACCCGTTTTTGTGATCCGGAGCCAGACGAAGGCTACCTGCGCGAAGGCAACGTTGCCGTGGCGCAGTTCGAAATTGAAGGTGCTGCAGACGACACGGAAATCAGAGAAGCCCGGATTTTGCGCCAGCGTGCCGTCAATGACCTCATGCTCGAGTTTTTAAGCGCGCTTGATATGGCGTTCAAGTGATGCTCGGAGCGCGGGATCTCGTTACTTGGATGAAGTTATCAGGTGTAGGCCTCTCACATCGTTCAAGGCGGGCATTTTGCACGGCTCGATGATCGTTGTCTTCGATAGCCCCAACCTCTCGCCCTGGCTGCCCAGGCTGCTGGTATCGTCGCCGGACGCTGCCGTCGACGCAGCATTGACAGTATCGGCGCAACCGTCGTGCTGGAGCACGACGCCGATGCTGCTATCAAAGCGGGAAAGCTGACCTATATCTTGCAAGAGTATGAAGTTGAAGCGATCCCGGTTCACATCGTCCATCTTACCCGAAACAACATGCCTTTAAAGCGACGTCGGTTCATTGACTTCGCTGTGCCTAAGCTGCGAGAAGCGCTTGGTGAATTTGGGCGCGTTCCTCAGATAGAATAGCGGCCGCCCGCTCAGTTCCCTGCCCGTTGTGTAAGACGAGTCTTCGCTTGCTAGAAACAGCACAGTCTTTGCGAATTCGGCCGGCTCGCCGAAGCGCTCAGAGCGATCTTCTAGGCGATTGCGGGCGACAGTGTAAGCATTTAGCCGATTTCAGTGACAGGCCGTAGGTTCTGATCTCTTCAAGGCGAAGAAGCTGGTCCGGCATCCGCTCGATGCCAACTGCGGTTCACGCTCAACGACCGCTTTGCGCCCTCGTGTTGGCCCCCGGGAGCCGACATTGGCGATGACCTAAAGTTCATAGTCGCGCCACAAGCAGCCATTCCCGCAAGATCTGTGTGAGTCACGCCCTACTCGCCGGAACGCTCAGCCACCGATTACGGGGCTTTCCGACGGACCGACGTACCTCGCTCAGCTGGCGCCCGTGAGTGCAGACCGCAGGGCCGGCTCGCGCCAGTACGTCTCGACGTAACGCCGCGGCGCTTAAGCACTGCCGTGTGTGGACGCATCCTTGCCGTCGCCCTCTCTAACCGAGGCGTAAAATCGGCCGCCGGTGCAACAGTCTGAGGCCAGATAAAAGCCTTGTCCGGGCGTTGATGAAACAACGTGACATCGCCCCCTAACCGAAGAGCACTTACCCCGGCAAATTCGCTATCCATCGGCTTCAACAACCGCGGCAAAGAAATAGCCACCCATCCGCACGGTCTTGATGAGGATGGGGTTGTGGGGATTGTCCTCGATCTTGTGGCGCAAGCGACTGATGTGGACGTCGATGCTCCGTTCAATCGGGCCGGCCAGGCCTGCGTGAGTGGAGGCAAGCAATTCTTCCCGGCTGAGTATCCTGCCGGGGTTTTGACAAAAGACGACGAGCAGGTCGAACTCGGCCGCCGTCACGTCAACCACTGTCCCATCCGGTCGTCGCAATGCGCGTTGCCATGAGTCGAGGCGCCACCCATTGAATCGGAAGGGCTTTGACAGGCTATGTATCACGCGATCACGTGATGCCCGTCGCAACACGCTGCGGATCCGGGCAATCATTTCCCTGGTCCCGAAGGGACTGGAAATGCAATCATCGGCTCCGCTTTCGAAAGCGGCAAGGATGATGTCCTCACGCCCTTGCGCAACGACTGCGATGATCGGGATCGTGCTGACGGCGCGGATTTGCCGGCACAGACGAAGCGCATCTTCGGCCCGGACGACGGCGTCGAGGATCATCAAATCAAAGAGGTGCCGGCTGATGAGGGCACGCGCCCGCGCAAAGGTGACAGTCGTAGCCACCATGCCCTTGTGGATAATCGCTTCCGATAGCATCTGCCCGACGTCCCCGCCTCCAGCCGCGATCACGATCTCCGTTTTCTTCTCTCGATGCGGTTTTCCGGTGCCCGATCCCACTCCCGCCGTCCAAAGTTTCCTGGCGCGCTATCGGCATGTGCATTGACGTCGCCGATGCTGAAGAAATCGCAGGTTGGGTTGGCGATGCCAACCTGCAATTTTGCGGGCATTGACAGCCTCGCCTCATAGACCGGGGATGGCAACAGGCGTGCTTCAGACGTCAATGACGCGATCTGACCTCGTCAATCGGCAGCCGGAGCCCGCCCGGGACTGTTGCCGCCGCTCAGGAAGTTCAAGCAGTGGACAATTTCCCGACAGACGCCGCCGGCAGGCAACGCAGTCGAGACAGGCAGATCCGCTGACGCCTGCCTGCGGGGAGGACGGGCCATTCGACGGTGAAGGCGAAGCATCATCCAAGCTCTTCATGCTGAGCGATCGTGCCACACTCATTTTCGTCTCCGATTGTCGCTGATGGAACGAAGATGCGCGGGTTCGCCTGGGCTTTCCAATTCTGCTCGAAGGGCATCCATGCTAAATCACGATCAATCGGCGAAGCAGCGCGGAAGGCGGGACATAATTCTTAATACGCAAGGCGCACACAGCATTTGAATTTCCTCAGACACCGTGGGATCGTACGGCCTCACACTCCGCTCAGCCCCCGGTGAATGCCCTGTGAAGCCGATTATTGTCATCGGTTCAACGGACGCAGATTTCAGCCTGTTTGCCCGCCATATACTTCGGCAGACCGGCTTTGAGACGCTCCTGACGACCAGCGCGAATGAGGCGATCGCAGCGGCAAGGACCGCTGGAGTGCGGGGCGTCGTGATCGATGGCAGGGTGGCGAATTCGGTTTCCGCCTGCGGAAGCTTGAAAGGCGATGCGACGACGGCTGGACTGAAGGTCATCGCGCTGGTCGGCGCCAACTCCGCCAGGCAATATGCCGATTTCATCAATGCCGGCGCCGACGAAAGCTTCGTGCGGCCTGTTTCACCGGACCACCTCCTGCGCGCATTGCACCCGCTTTCGTCACAGTTAGGCGCTTCGCAGGAGCTATTGTCATGCGGCGACATCGAAATGCATGTGCTGGCGCGGCGGGTCTGGAGGCGGGGCGTCGAGTTGCACCTCCCGCGTCTCGAGTTCGCCATTCTGCTGCATCTGCTCAAGGACCCCGGGCGCATCTATCTGAGGCATGAGCTCGCGTCGGCAGCCTGGCCGGCAGGTGTCTTCGTCGATCCAAAAACCATCAACGTTCACATTGGTCGGCTGCGTGAGACACTGACGGCGGTCGCGCCCACCGACCCGATCAGGACGGTTCGCGGTGTCGGCTATGGGCTCGTGGCAACCGGCTGGTCGGAAACGGAGGCCCCGTCAAATGCCCCCTGAGACTCAAATCGTCATCGTCGGCGGACGAATCGTCACCGGCGATGGAACCACGCTCCACGAGCGGGGGGTCGTGCGCATCCGTGGGACAAGGATCATCGACGTCGCGCCAGGTGAGGCCGATGCCCGAAGCGAGGCTGTCGTCCTCAACGCCGCCGGATGCACGGTCATTCCCGGTATCGTCAATGCGCATGCTCATGGGTGCATCCACGGCCCGTCCATGCCGAGCGGGTCGGTGCCCGTCCGGCCCACGGATGTCGACTACTTCAGAAACAGACATCTCCTGTCCGGAACAACCACCCTGCTCAACGTCTGCGGCTTAGCGCTGCCGGATGAGATCGATGGCCCCTCGAACCAGCGCCATGCGATGGATATCCATCTGACGACGGCGCATACCACGAGCAATCTGGCCGCGGCGATCGCGATTGATGGTGGCGGATTATCGGAGCGGCACAAGATCGCCCGCATCGATGACATGGTCGCCAAAGGCGCAAAGGCACTCGGAGAAGCAGGCGGCGGGCAGACGCTTGGTGGCGGGGCGCAGGACTATCGCTTTATACCTGCGGCTATAGAGGCCGCTACGGGAACATCAATCCATCCGAAGGAGGCGCGCGCACTCAAGGAAGCCGTGCTCGGCCGCTATCTCGATCGTGGCTTGCCCGATCTTCCGCGACTCAATGCTCTTCTGATCGAGTGCGGTCTCGCCGCTAAAATTTGTACGTCCGACCTCACAAAGCTGATCCGCGACACGGTGATGCCGCCCGTGGCGCTGTCACTGAAGGGTTTTGACGAGATCGCGGCAGCGTCTGAACGACTCAATTTTCCGGCGATCTTTCACAATGCGGCACCCACCGCGGCGACGCTGCTGAAGCTTGCGGAGACATATCCGAAGGCCCGCATCATCGCTGGGCATTCGAACCACCCGATGTTCCTTCCCGAAGAGGCAGTGCGTTTCGGGCTGCAACTGAGGGAGCGCGGCGTCGCCATCGACGTCTCGACGCTCGATTGCATCGAAACCCGCTGGCGCAATGACACCGCAAATATCGATGCTCTGGTCGAAGCGGGGCTCGTCGATACCCTATCGACAGACTTTGCCGGCGGAGACTGGGATAGTATTCTGTCGGCCATCCAGCGAATGGTGCGCAAGAGCCAGCTTTTGCTGCCGGCCGCAATCGCGCTTGCGACCGGCAACGTCTCGAAAACACTCCCGGAGCTTGCAGCCGATCGTGGCTTGCTGGAAACGGGTAAACGCGCCGACGTGGTCATCGTTGAGAACCACAATCTCGGTCGAGTCCGCCATGTCGTGGCAAACGGAGAGCTGGTGGTGTTCAACGCGGCGATGGGGGTTGGGGATTTGCACGCTTACGCCATGGCAGCGGGCCGTTAACGGGGCGTTGGACGCCGACCTCGGCGCCTTTGACCGCTTGCGCAATTGGGTGTCAACCGCCGAGGGCAATGCCCGTCATTGCGTCAGTTTCATCTGACGACAAGGATAGTGGTCGGCATCGGCTCGATGCCGTGTCCTAGCCTGGCGAACGCAGATGCCGCAGAAGTGGGTCCAGCTCTCCAGCCGCGAGGCCGAGGACGCCATCGATGATCGCCCCCTGCTTGGAAGGCGACAGGACATGCCGCGTGACGCGCAAAAACTTTTCTTCGATCGCCCGCCAGTCCATCGGACGCTGGGGATCGCCGGACGGGCCATCCAGTGCCGAGACGTATTTGTGCCGCCGTGTCTCGACAGTCACCTTCGCCAGAGTCTCGGCGGGAAAGAGCGCGTCGATCTCAAGATTGACGGTGATCCTCACCTGACGCGCGAGGTGAGTGAGGTCCGGCCGATTGAGAAGGCTCTCGCTGACGGGAGCAAGGGCGCCGCGGCCCTCGATCGCGGCAATGGCGACGCAATAGGGAAGACTATATTGAATGTCGACAAGGTTCGCGGGCGAAAGCAGGTTGCCGAGCTTGAGCGCCCAGCCGAAAGTCTCTACCTCCACCGAGACAATGTCCGCGGCCCTCAGTTCGTGAGCCTTCACAAGATCGAAGAGGCGATCGAGCGCCGGGTGTATATAGCGGCAACAGGCATAGGGCTTGAAATAAGTGCCGCAAATTTCAAAACGCTGCCCCAGTCCTTCCAGTATCCTCTGCCGGTCGTAATAGCCGGGATGATCGAGGAGATCTTCCGGCCCGGTATAGCCGTTGCGGGCGAGGTCGAGCGCCATAAGACCGGTGGCGGCACTCCAGGGAATCCCTTCCTTGACGTCATTGCCCGTGAGCCGGGAGTAGCCTGAACTTCCATTGGCCTGTTGATTGGGGGCAAGCACGCCGGCGATCGAAAGCGCCTGCGCGATCAAGGCCGGCTCGACCTTGAAGAGTGACGCCGCTGCCGCAACCGCGGCCAATGCGGCCCACCGTCCCGACTGCCGGGTCTGAATCCCTTCGGCATTTTGGGCCGCGGCCACTCTGACGCCGACATCATAACCCGAAACGATTGCCGACAGGACATCATCGGCTGAGACGCCGGCAAACGGCGCCAAGGTCAAGACGGTGGGAACGACACAGGCGCCCGGATGTCCGCGCGCTGCGCGATGTCCGTCGTCCAGGTCGAGCGCAGAGGCCGCGGTCGCGTTGGCGATCACGGCTGCGATGGGCATCACGGTCCGATCCGTCATCCAAATGGCCGCCTCGCCTTTGCCGAAGAGGGCGGTAGCGCTATTACGGGCCGCACGACTGCACTGAAGCGCAGCACCAGCAACCGCCGCCCCGATAAGATCGAGAATGCAACGCAAGGCGGTATCACGGGTGCTGACCGGGGGCGGAGCTGAGGAGAGCGAATGGACGTGCTCGGCGAGGAGGTGCGTGGTGTACATGGGATCTGTCGGCGTCTTCATAAGCTCAGACAGCCCTTCAGGTGTTTTCCTGCGTGCGAGCGAGATATTTTTCATAGGTCGCTTGCACGGCATAAAGGTCGAGCATCGGCAGGCCGACGCAGGTTACGCAAACCGGCGTGTCCGCCTCCCGGACCCAGTCGTTCGGCGCGGAGAGCTCCCTCACGCCAAGCAACGGACCGATCTCCTCCAGAGAAAGCCCTTTTCGGGAGAAGTGGAGGGCAATGCTTTGCGAGTTCCTGCGCGAGACCGTCTTGATGTCGTCACAGACGACGGTCCCGCTTTTCAAGGCTCGCTGCAGATAGGCTTCGGGCACTTCGTCTCCGCCAAGATGAAGCGTCACAGCCCCCCTGTTTAACTCCTCGTCCTCAAACAGCGGCTGGCGGGCATTCGTGGCGGTGATCAGCAGGGCGCATTCCTTCAGTCTTTGGTTGTCGGTTACGGCATGAAGCCGAAACGACGTCCGGTCAGCGAAGTCCGACAGCAGTCTTTCCACGCCTTCAATCGATCGGCTGCGGATGAAGATGTCTCCGATCAGGTCGGAACAGGCGAAATCAAGGCACTCGACCACACTTCGGGCGACGGGTCCCGATCCGAAAATGAAGCCCGACACAGGTACCCGGCAGCGAACAAACAGCTCAGCCACTTTCGACGCATAGGTGCCGGTTCTCAGAGCGGAAATCCCCGTCCCGTCGAGTATCGCCAAGGGCCGAAGCGTCCGTTTTTCCAAAAGGACGAAGGTCGACGTCGAGCGAGGCAGGCCAAGATGCCGATTGAAGGCGTTTGCGCCGATGATCTTGACGCCGCCATGGGTCGGATTGACGCAATAGAGAGCCGACAATTTCCAGCCGAGGCGCTCGTCGACGAAGTCACGCCTGAACGGGGCGACGCTCTGCCGCTGCCAGAACTCCTCCTCTGGAAGCGAGAGGACGGCCTTTCCTCCGACAGTCCTCCCGCTTTTGATATCCGCCCAGGCGGCATCCGTGGCTGCATGGATTTCCGCGATCGTGAGTTCCGCGCCGGCCGACTGCAGGTCCTGGCGGGTCAGAAAGCGGACATTGCAGTCCGTGGCATTGTCGAACATGGTCTCCTCCAACGACAAGACGTCGTTCCTCGAGGCGGAACCTAGCACCTGCCTGCGAACCGCTAGATCAAGCTTTGATGAAGCTTCAGCATCGTCGATAAAGAGAAGGCAAAGTTTCGGCGACGTTGGAGGCACGTCCGCCGGAACCGGTCGGCCGGAATTTTGCGCGCCAGCGCCGCAAAAAGGGACTGACGCGGAGGAGGTCGAATCGCGGCGTGGCTTCAGCTAGCGGTCTTTGAGCGATCTGGAGAGAGGAAAGCCCCAATCCAATGATCGTGACGCTCCACGAACTCGACCGGGCGCTCGAGGTCGGTCACGTCGAACTTGGCCGCATCGACGAGCCGCGGCGTTGATATCTCAACGTCTTGACTTGGTGCCGGGGGACAGGCGAACCTGCCTATCCGCGAGCAAAACGCGGTGCTCGGCCATCGGGATCAGGCGCCGAACCTCAGGCAGTCGAGCGGGGTCGATTTCGACCACAAGGACGCAGACGTCGTTTTCGGCCCGCGCCACAATCTGCCCCCACGGATCGCACACCATGGAATGACCGAAGGTCCGGCGGAGTTCCCCGTCCCGCATCGCATAGCTTCCGCACTGTCCGCAGGCCGCGAAATAAGCTTGGAATTCGATCGCGCGTGCCCGACACAGCACCTCCCAATGAGCCTGCCCGGTCTGGTAAGTGAAAGCAGCGGGCAGGACGAAGATATCGACCTTTTCCTCGGCGAGGCGATCGAACAGGCGCGAAAAACGCAGGTCGTAGCAGATTGCACAGCCGATCCGATGGCCGTCGAGTTCATAGATGAACAGATCGCGCCCCGGCGCCACGGCAGCAGACTCGGAATAGGTCTTTCCATCGGGCGCGGTGATGTCGAAGAGGTGAATTTTTCGGTAGAGGCCGACCTCCTCGCCCTTGGCGTTGAACACGACGGTGGTGTTGTAGACACGGTGATCCTGGCCGCGGCGCTCCATCAGGCTACCGGCATGGACCCAGACCGCGTTGTCCTTTGCGAACCGCTGAACGAGGACATATGCTTCGCCACCTGGTATGCGGTCCGCCGCGCGCCTCTTGTCGGCGACCGTCCCGCCAAGCCAGTCGAAATGTTCCGGCAGCACGATCAGGTCGGGTCTGCCGATCATAGCCTCGCGCATCAGCCGCGCGGCTTCGGCAAGATTATAGGCCCGATCGGGCTGCGAACTCATTTGAACGAGGGCGATTTTCAAGACCTCGGCTCCTCGTCAAAGTCGAAGATCGACCGGCCGGAGGCCAAATGAGACCGGACAGCCACCGAGCGCTTCTGGCGCTCCAATGCCGCGTCAGCAAGGATCCTCAAGCGGTTGCGATCGGCCACGAACACACCTTCATTGTCCGCAAGCACCCCATAGCCAGGCAGAACTGCGACCGCGCCGCAGGCGATTGGCACGTTGAGCGAGCCACCAATCTGAAACTGGCGGTTCGTGGTTTTGGCGGAGACGCCGCGACACCAGACGGGAACGCCGGTGGCGATGATTTCATCGACATCCGTGCACGGACCGTCGATAACGATGCCCGCAGCCCCCTTGGCCTTTGCGGCGGCAGCGACACCACCACCGACACAGGCGATGTCGTCGCGATCGACGCGCGAGATCACCAGGATGTCGCCGGGCAACAGTAGATCGATCGCCTTGTAGATGATGACGCCGTCACGGCCTGGAGCCGCGACGGTGAAGGCGGCACCGGCCACGCGGGCAGGAAATACGGGTCGGATATCACCGCCGACAAATCCCAGGTGCTCGACATGGCCGATGGTCGCCGTGTCAACCGATGACAGTCGCTCGATCAGGTCAGCGGGCAGGGGAGGGCTTCTGTCGATCATCTGATAGAACGCTGTCATCGATTGGGCTTTCTCGCTGTTCGGTCGGTAGGCCTGGATCGGCTCAGACCGGCCGTTCGCCGGAAGTGGTGGTGCGATGCATGATCCGGATGGACGCGGGATCGAAGGAGTCGCGGCGGTGCATGGTGCAACGATTGTCCCACATCATGATGTCGCCCTCATCCCATTGCTGCACGAAGATGTGCTTCGTGTTCGTCGTGTGATCCCACAGTTCGGCGAGCAGCGCGTCGCTCTCATCGCGGCTCATGCCCACGATCCACGCGCCTTCAGTCGTTCCGCCGAGGTAAAGCGCCTTGCGGCCTGTCTCACCATGTGTGCGCACCAACGGATGCACGATGCCGCTCCATTCGCGGAAGTCCTGGCTTTTCGGCGTGGACTTGCCAAGCCTGAGCTTGCCCGTCTTGTCGTAGACGTTCTGGAAGAAGATCTGGCGCCCATCGACGGCGTTCTTTAGAGGAGCCGGCAGCGTGTCATAAGCGATATAGGTCGAGAGGAAATAAGTGTCGCCGCCTGAAGGCGGAACAGCGACGGCACGCAGGATCGCGCCCGCCGGCGGGCGTTCGTAGAACCACGTATCGGTGTGCCACGTCGCCTCGCTATTGCCCATCGCACCGCTTGGCTTGCCATCCTTCATCGCATTGCTGATGACGAGGATTTCCGGGTGGGTCGGATGACCGCCTTCCTGCAATTGCTTGGGATGGATGACGAACTCGCCGAAGTGACGCGAGAACTGCACCTGCTGGGCGTCGGTGATGCCGGCCTTCTTGAAACGGACGACGCCGTATTGCAGCCAGAACTTTCGCACCGCCGCGACGTCGTCGGCGTCATAGTCATTGAAGTCGAAACCCTCGATATCGCCGCAGACATTGCTGGCATGCTGAACGGCGCGAAGCCTTATTTTGGTGAGCATTCCTAAAACTCCTGTTGCTGACCTTCCTCTAAGGTCGCGATGATCGTAGGGCAGGCGAGCGACGCATCACCAATATCGATTGGATCGGATTGATAGGCGTAGCGTATCGATCGCCATCGGCTATTCCGGCAGGACCTGGATGTCGTCTGGATCGATGGAAAGCGCAACGACGTCGCCGATAACTGGAAGTGAGGCCGACAGCGATGAGCGTGTGAGCACCGTCAAGACGACCTGCGGATCGATCTCGACCGCGAGCTCCAGCGACGGACCGAGGTTGATGACCCGGCGGACGGTTCCGGACAGACGATTGACGCCGCACCCGCCGGCGTCGCCGGTGTTGTTCAGCACCGCGATGTCTTCGGGCCGGATGCAGCAGAAGCGGGCTTGCTGACGGTTCGGCGGGCGCTTCGCCCGCAAGCTGATCGCGCTCCCGGACAGGTGAAGGTCGAGGGTGGCTTCCTGCTCACTCGTCCCTTCGATGGTGAGGATGTTCGATTTCCCGATGAAATCCGCCACGAATGAGCTCGCCGGATGACGGTAGATCGAAGCAGGCCCGCCCGTTTGGGCAATGACCCCCTGCCACATCACCACGATCCGGTCGGACATCGCCATCGCTTCTTCCTGGTCGTGCGTCACGTAGACGAACGTCATGCCCAGCTGCTGCTGGAGTTCCTTCAGTTCGAGCCGCATGGCCTCTCGAAGCTTCAGATCGAGATTCGAGAGCGGCTCGTCGAGGAGCAGGACGGATGGGCGTGGCGCAATGGCACGCGCCAGAGCCACGCGTTGCTGCTGTCCACCCGACAATTCCCTCGGATAGCGCGCGCCGTAGTCTTCAAGATGAACACTTCGCAGCGCCGACGCCACGCCGCTTTCGATCTCCGATCGCGCCACGCTCTTCATCTTGAGGCCAAAACCGACGTTGTCGGCGACCGTCATGTGCGGAAAAAGCGCGTAGTTCTGGAACACCAGTCCGATATTTCGCCGTTCTGGTGGAACGCGGCCCTGGCTCCTCCCGCGGATCCTGATATCGCCGAACGACGGCTGGTTGAAGCCGGCGATCATGTTGAGCGTTGTCGTCTTCCCGCAGCCGGAGGGTCCGAGAATACTGACGAACTCACCCTGCGGGATCTGCAAGCTGATGTCCTTCACGACGGAGATCGCCCCGAAGGACTTGCTGACGGAGACGAGTTCAATATCGATGCTGCTCATTTGCTGCCACCATGGAGTTTGACGGAAAAGCCGCCGATCTTTTCAAAAAGGAAGATCACCGCGAGGATGAAAATCATCGACGCGACATTGACCGCCGCCATCACCGGATCGAGGCTGTATTCGAGGTAATTGATGACGGTGATCGGCAGCGTCGTATCGCCTGGTCGAACCAGGAACACCGACAGCGGAATGTTGTTGAAGGAGATGATGAAGGCGAAGGTCATGCCTGACAGCACACCAGGCCTGATCGCTGGCAAAAGAATGTGCTGCACCCGCTGCCGCTTGCTCGCCCCCAGGATTTGACCCGCCCGATCCAGATTGCGGTCGAAGTTCGCAATAGACGTCGCCACCATTCTCACGACGAATGGCAGGGCGAGGACGATGTGGGCGGCGATCAGCGCAGGCGTGCCAAGGAAGGACTGCAGCCCGACCAGCGACAGGAACAGGACGATCGCTACGCCCTTGACGATCTGCGGCACCGACAGCGGCGAGAGAAGCACCGACATCACCGCTTCACTGCCGCGAATCTTTTCATAGACGATGGCATAGGCTGCCATGACGCCGATGATGCCGCTGACGATAGAGACGATCACCGCGACCTTGACGCTGAGCAGAAAGGGCAGGAGCCAGCGCTGCGAGACGAGGTCGCCGTACCACCGCGCCGTCCACTCCCACGGCCGGAACGTCACCGCGGAGGTCGGGCTGAACGAGGCCGCTATGACGACGGCAAGTGGCAGCGTGATGAAGGTGAGCACACCGGCCAGCATGAGCCGGAAGAGGACCGAGAGGAACCAGTTCATGCCGTGGCCCTCCCGGCGCCGCTTCGCTTGGTACGGTGCCGCGTTTCAAACCGCACGCCAACGAACGAGATCACCAGCATCAGAAGGAGAAGCGCATTGGCCATGACGGCGGCAAAGGGCCAGTCGACGTAGAAGAGGACCTGCTCGGAGATCATCGTCGCCAGGACTTTGAAACCGGCGCCGCCGAGAAGTGCTGGTGTCGCGTAGGCGCTCGCGGCCATGGTGAACGAAAGCAGCAGCGAGCTGACAATTCCCGGAACGGAAAGCGGAACGATGACGTGGCGGACGACGGAGACGCGCGAGGCACCGAGCATCTGCGCCGCGCGCTCGAGACTTTCGTCGATGCCCTGAATGCTGGTCATCAGCGAGAGAATGCCGAACGGCAACACGACGTGGGTCAGGCCGACGACGACGGCAAAGAGATTCTTCGAAAGCGGGAGCGGCGACGAAATAAGACCGAGGTCAAGGAGAACATCGTTGATGAAGCCGCGATCTTCCAGAATGATGAGCCAGCCGTAGGTCCGCAGCACCACGCCCGCAAGTTCCGGTGCCAGCGCAAGGGCAAAGACGACCGCGCGCCACCGGCTCCTGGAACGAGCCAGAAAATAGGCGACCGGATACCCCAGCACAGTAACCGCGATCGCAACGAGTCCGGACATGATGGCCGTGCGACAGAATCCAGCAACCGAAAGTCCGTCGGTGAAAAACCGTCGGTAGCTCTCGACGGAAAATCCACCGACTTCCTCTTGTGAAAAGCTGATGCCGATCATCAGTCCCATCGGAAGCGCGAAAAAGACGCTCAGGAATACGGCAGCTGGCGACAAAGCCATGTAACTGTAGGATCTCCTGATTGGAGATAGAGAAGCCGCCGGAACCGCAAGTGTGATGGTGTTCATCGCGACCTCTCAGTCTGCCTGGGGAACGACATCGCGGTCCCACTGCTCGGCCCAGCGCGGCAGGCGCTCGGCGACGAGCGACAGGTCCGGAAGAAGCAGGGTCTTGAGGTCAGCTTCCGAGGTGATCTGCCGCGTGCGAATCGCCTCGGGGACCTCTACGTCGGTTCGCGCGCTCCCGACCTTGTAGCCACCGATCCACGCTTCCTGACTTGTCTTTTCCAGGAAGAAATCGATGAACTTCATGGCCGATTGCTTGTTTTGTGCACCCGCGGGCACGTTTAGCGTGGCGATGAGAGGAATGGTGCCTTCCTTGGGACGGATGTAGTCAACGGGCAAGCCGGCATCGACGAGGAGTTGAGCGCGACCGTTCCAGAAAGGCATGGCCCAGACCGTGCCGTCCTTGATGTAGCTTTCAAGAATGGCAGACGATTGTTCGAATCCAATGGACTGCCTGGCGACAGCTTCCATGGCCTTGAAACCCGGATCGAGATTGTCGACAAGGTCGCCACCATTGATCACGGACATCATCTCGACGAGGTAGATGGCCATGATGTTTTGAAACGTCGGCAGCACGATCCTGCCCTTCAGCTCTGGGGCGAGGAGCGCCGTCCAGGAGGACGGCGTGGCAAGCTTGTCCTTCCGGTAGAGGAGCGACAGGTACTGGACTTCGTGCACGGCACCGCAGGGACCGGCCGCGGCCGCCAATCTCGGCATGAGCTTGGCAAGGTTCGGGATCGTGGCCGCGTCAAGTTTCTCCAGCACGCCGTCACGGCAGCCCTGCACCGACTGCGAAGCGGTCATGACGACGACATCGAACCCCGGTCGGCCCCCGGTCGCCTTGATTTTCGCATAGTCCTGCGAGGCCGAGCCGACCGGATCATAAATGACATCGATACCGAACTTGGCCTCGAACGGTTCGATGATCGCTTTTTCTATGATCTCCTCGTAGGGGCCGCCGTAGCTGTTGACCACAAGCGTTTCTGCTCGCAGGGGGGTGGACAGGATTGCTGTCATGATCGCCGAGAGCAGAATCCGGCTTTGCTTTGTTCCCATGGCTCGTCTCGCTTTTTTTGTGTTGTTGCCGTGGGGATGGTGGACAGCCGGCGGCCGGGGGTCCAATAACGATCGTCGAAGATTGTTGCCCCGCAGCTATCAATCGGGGGCCATCGCGATTTTCTCCCGACAATGGCAGCGATGACGATTTCGCATTCACAAGGTGGTTTTCTCGAAGCTTGGCGGCGCATCCCGTTCAGCGTTGTCTTCCCGCGGATCGCTATCCGTCGAATATCCGTGCAATGGAAATGATCGCTGCCCGCCCAAAGCCCAGCTTTCGCCGCGCGAGTTGCTTTGCCTGGTGTGAGCGAGACGAGGAAGGACGGGCTTCGGAACGGCGATGGTCGCCGGTACCCTGAGGCGGAACCGAGCGCCACCATCTCGATGAAGCTCGCAAAACGCTCCGGCGCGATGTCGATGCCGCAATTCTTGGCCAGCACCAACGATCGCGAAGCTTCGATCGTTGCCTCGCAACATCATCGCTTTACGGCGCGCATCAGCCGCCTTATATATTCTTCTCAAGGAGAATGATTATGGTCCCTGTCTCACACATCTACACGCCTGCCGAGGCCGCCGCTGTGAGCGAGATTGCGATAAAGTCGGTGCACAACGCGATCGACAAGCGGATCGTCGCCAATCGTCCGTCCAGCACCAAGGGCCGAGCTCTTACTGAAGAGGATCTGCTTCGCTTGAAGCTCTGGTACGGCGTTGGATCGATCCTATCTGCCGAGCGCCGTAAACGAATGTTCGACACAATCGATGAGAACCCGGGCGCCGATACCGTAAGGGCCGACGATTACCTTATCATCGACGTCGCGCGGGCAAGGGAGCAATTGGCCGCGCGCGCAGAGGCGCTTCGAGAGGCTGGAAAATTGATCCAGAGCGTCAAAGGAGTTGTCGGCGGCGAACCGGTTTTTAAGGGAACTCGCGTTCCGGTGCGAACAATTGCCGCGATGAAAGCCCAAGGCGCGAGCACCGAGGAAATCGTCGAAGGCTATCCTTCGCTGACGGGGCGAATGGTGGGGCTTGCTGACATCTGGACTGCAGCCCATCCCGTTCGAGGACGGCCACGCAAACTTTCGGAGCTGGGCTTGACGGTGAAGTCGGAAAAGCGTCTTCGGCTAGCAAATGAGCGCGTTCCACAGTCGTCGGATAAGCCCTCTTAAAATTTCCGATCGACGAATGCCTCCACACATCACTCGTGGCCGTGGCTTAAGATCACGGCCACGATTGTTTTCACGTCAACTGGTTGGGGTTAAGCGGCGAGACCGACTGGGACCTGATGCCTCGGATCGTCGCGGAAGATTTCACCTTCGTGACGAACAACGCTCGCGACTTTCGCAAGCTCTACGTCAAGGAACGGCTCCACGCGGGTCTCGTGATTATCGTGCCGCAAGTGCTACCTGCGCTTCAACGGGAACTATTTGTTCTTATTCCGCGGGAACTGGTAGGGGTACAATATCTCGTCAACGAGGTGCTGGAAGTGACCATCGACGACGATACCGCCGTTCTGACGCGCTATCTGCTGCCGGAAACCTAGGCGTTTTCCAAAAGCTCAATTAGCGCCGATCCGGGACAGATCGATCCGCATTTCCGCTGTTCCGACAGGACCGCCATTCTCGCTGCCCTTGAGCTTCGAAGAGGCCGGCGCGCTGTCGGTGTCGGCGTCTTGTTCGGCAACGGGCGGGACGGTCAGTTTCACAGATACGTCAGGGTCCTTGGCTCGAAACACGCTCACGCCCTCGAACTCGCCGGTCTTCCAGGCATAGACGGCATCTTCGAATATCTGCGGAAAGACTTGCCTGTCGGTGGGATTGCCGTACCACTTGGCGACAATCCTCACCACCTTGGCGAACATCCCCGTGCCGAGGCGCAGATTTTCACAAGCCTCTACAAGATCAGGCTTGAGCTCAGAGACATCCTTGACGCCGATGCCGGCGGGGACCTGCGTGATCCCGACGCGAACCACCGCCTGGCCAACATATTTACGGATGAGGTCCATCGCCTCGTCCGGTGTTCTCGGCTTCGGGACGAGGATCAGCCGGCCACCGGCTTTGACGGCAACCGCTAACGGGTCCGAGGAGCCGGCCGCCTGGACGAATTGCTCGACAATGGCAGGCGTCAGTGAGGGATCGGCGCATTTTTCTATCATCGCGGCATCGAGCATGACTACCTCCTCAGCTCAGGTGTTGAATGAAAGGACGAGCGGTTTGGCGAAGAGACGCGCAAAGGCCCTGGCACTGGCCCGCTGGATGGCGACGATCGAGGTATTCGCGGTCCACCAGCCATTGCCGACGGCGACGATGACATCGGGATCGTGCAACATCGATTGCAGGGCGGGCCAGGCAACGAGCTGTTCGTAGCAGATCAGCGGCGCGACCTTGTAGCCGTTAAGGACGACAACCGGGTTTGCAAAAAAGTCCGCGCGCGCGCCTTTGCTATCGCCCCACCACGGCTGCCACATCGAGCCGGGAACAGGCATGCGCTGACGATACAGGACGCGGCCGCCTCCGGCCGACACCGCCACCAAAACATTGTCATAGCCATCGGCGCCGACAACGGATGCGCCGGCGACCACCGTCACGGGACTGCCGGCCAGAGCCCTGGTCCATAGCCGCTCGATGGTGGGCGTCCAGAAGCCCAGCGCACTTTCCGGCAGGACGATGTAGCCGACACCATCGCTAGCCACCTTTTGCACCGTTGCGATCAGGTCACGCTGTCGCTGAAGACCGGCCTCGCGTCCGAGCGAAGAACCCATTTGCCAATCGACGCCGCGCCATGACTGAGGTACTTCTGGATCGGTCCAGGTTAGCCCGGACCAAACCCACGCGCCTGCCAAAGCGATCGCGACAGCCGGCCAAAGCCGGGTTACGAGGCCGATCAGACCGGCTGTCGTGGCAGCCAGTCCCCACCACCCCCATCCCGGAAACAGAACGCCCGCCGCAGTGATCGGATGCGCCCAACCGGTAATTCCGAAAGGGGGTAGGGCCATCAGGATGCCAGCGGCCACGTACCGATGGGGTCTCTTGGTGCGAACCGATGTCCAAAGGACCGTGTAGACCCCGAAAAAGCTGACCGATGCCGCGAGCCAGAGCAGCAGTCCTGGCCAAAGGTCGGACGAATAGAAGGTGGCGACGCCTTGCGGCAACCCTCGTGAGGCTGCGAGGAAATATGCCGCAGAGACCAGCCCCGCCGCCATCCGATTGGGTGCATGAGCCCATAATACAGGAAAGGCGAGGGCGACTGGTAGGAGAAGCACCTGGCCGCTCCATCCGATCGAGGCGACGGCAAGGGCAAGGCCGATCAGCGCTGCGGTACCCACGTGGTCACGGCGCATAGGTGAGCACCTTTTGCGCCAGACCGAGGATGCCGGACACGGGTAAAGGACCGAAATAGCGGGAATCGTAGGAGCCCGCGAAACCGGAATGCAGAACGGCGTGTCCAGCTGGCACGGTGCCACTTGCAAAAGCCGAAAGAGCTCGACCTTTTCCATCTGCTCTGGCGACTGCCGAATTTGCCACGGTGATGCCATCGACGAACATGGCTGACCTGATCTCCACCCTTTGACCCTCGGTGGCGATCACCGTTTTGATCAGCGGGGCAAAACCGCCCGGGCACGAACCGGAGCGCAGATAGCCGCGCTGTCGGGCCTCGCGCATCCTGTCGTTTTCCGGCGGGCAGATGAAGACGACATCGCCGACCGCGGGGGACCGATCGAGTGCTGCGACCCGCCAGAGGCCGAGCGGTTCGCTTGGTGTCATATTGATGCGGAACCCACCGGCGGCGGCGGCGACGGACAAGACAAACGCCAGCAAGGCCGCGGCCAATAATAGCGTCGCGGCGGGGTGAATTTTTTCGTGTGTCGGGCACTGGCGCCTGATTGTCGGGATCATTTCAGCGAAAGTCCCTGGCTCCTGGTCTGCCGCAAGGTCTCGGCCTGCTTCAGCGCCTCGGTCGTTCTCTCATGAGCGGAGAGCTGCTGGATGGTCCGCATCGAATTCCAGGCGGCTTGTACCTCCGCCTTTTGCGCGGGGTTCATCCCTGCCGTGACGGACTTGAAGGTCTCTCCGCTCGGATCCTTCGACGCGATGCCGAGGAAGGTGCGTTCGCCGAACCGTTGCGAGACGGCTTTGGCGAACCGATCGAGTTCGGCCTTCACCATTTTGACGGCAAGCGCATATTCGAGACCGGCGGGAAGATCATCGCGGTCGATCGCATCACGCACGCGCTCGAGCGTTTGCTTTGCGGGAGCAGAGAGCGCGGGGATGTCGACCGAGACTTGCCGGCGAACCGCGCGTTCCTCCGTTTCATGCTTGCGTTCGATCTCGGCCCGCTGGCGAAGATAGCGTTCGAGATTGCGGGCCAGAGCCGGCACGTTGGCAATCGCCCGTTCGCGGTCCTGCTTGTCGCCCCGGTTGGCGAACACGCCCGTCTTACCCCTCAATGCACCGAAGCGCTCCGGTTCGCCGGCGATCTTTGCCAGCGTGGTTTTGGCGATCGCCTGATCCTTGAGCATCGCGTCGACATTCACCGCCTTGAAGGCGCTTTCCGGCTGGGCGTAGACGAGATGGAAGCGAGTGGAGACATCCTCCCATTGTTTTTTGAGACCGGGATCTGCTGCGAGCTTGTCCTCGACGGACTGGTCGATGGATTTCGGGAAAGTGGAAATGCCAGATACCATGGGCTTCGACTCCTTGGCCTTCGATTTGGGTGATGTTTTGGCGCTGGCGGCGCGCCCGAGTATCACGCCAATTGCCGCCAGGCGGGCGCCGAGATCGGCGAGCTTTTGTTTCTGCCGTACGACCCATTGGAGGCGATCGTGGGCGATCGTGCGGGCGACGTTCATGAGATGCAGGCCTCGCGCCTCGGCGAAGCGCAAGGCTTGGCCGTACAAAGAGCTCTTCTCGTAGTCGAGCGTCGTCTCCTTGGCGTTCCGGCGCGACAGGATCGGGATAAGGCCACCGGACTTCGCGAAAGAACGTCGGCCGTAATAGATGGCGAGATCCTCGCGATGGCGCGTCATCGCCACATAGGTGAGATGACGGTCCAGCGAAAGGGAAGCAAGCACCTTGACGCGATCGACGGTCGCGCCTTGGCTCTTGTGGATCGTCGTCGCATAGCCGTGGTCGAGCTTGTTGTAGAAGCGCTGCTCGATCGTGACCAGACGGCGATGTTCCCCTTCGCCAAGTGCCACCACGAGCCGCCCAGCTGCAGCGTCGATCACCTTGGCCAACATACCGTTCTTGACGCCAAGGCTACCCTCGTTCTTCAGGAACACGATCTGGTCGCCGGCCGCGAACATGCGGGTTCCGTCCTCGGTCTTGAAGGCAAAGCCGTCCGCGAGGATGCCGCGCTCGACCAGCTTGGCTCGAGCCATATCGTTCAACATCCGAACGTCGCGCCGAAGGTGTGCGAGGATCAGGCTGCTCTTCGAAGGATCGTAGTCGCGATCCCAATCGGCGATCAGGCTTTCGACGGCCTGCGCCTTGAGGTCCAACCCCCTGACATGCCCATGGGCACGATAGGCATCAACCGCTTGGCCGACATTGCCGCGCCCCAGATCGAGCGAGGCGTCGCGCATCCATTGCTGGCGCTGACGATAGATCGTTTTGAGCTCGGCATAGCCGATCCGGTCGGCGATCGCCCGGAAGGCAGCTCCCGCCTCGATCGGCTGCAACTGTTCGGGGTCACCGACGAGCACAAGCTTTGCGCCGGCCTTGCTCACGGCCTCGACGAACAGCGCCATCTGCCGCGACGACACCATGCCGGCCTCATCCAGCACGAAAACGGTTCTCGTGTCGATCTGGTCGCGGCTCTGGTTCCAGCGCAGCTCCCACGACGACAGCGTGCGGGACTGAATACCGGCTTCCTTCTCCAGGCCCTCGGCTGCTTTGCCGGCAAGCGCACCACCGACGACACGATAGCCGGACGCTTCCCAGGCTTCGCGCGCCGCCTTCATCATCGTCGTCTTACCGGCGCCGGCGCGGCCGATGACGGCGGCGATCCGTTCGCCGCCAGCCACACGTTCGATCGCAGTCCGCTGTTCATCCGACAGACGGGCATGGCGCGCAAACGTCGCCTCCAGCACCGCCTCGCGTACGCCATGAGAGGCGCGCCCGGACAGCCAGATAGCCCGGCTGACCATCTCGGCTTCAAGCCGGATCATCTCCCGCGTCGTGTACTTGGCAGGCGTCCGGATACCAGTCGCAAAGTCGATCCGGTCACGTTCGAGCCGCAGCGCCTCCGGGCTCTGCAGGATCCTCACCATCAGGTTCTGGAACAGAGCGGCATCGTCGATATAGCGGTGCAGGATCTTCGCCACGTCGCGTTCATCGAAGACGCTCTTCTCCCGCGTGATGAGGTCGAGAACGATTTCCGGACGGCGCTGTATGCGTCGGGCATTTTCCGTGCGGCGGTCTTCCTGCAGTTCAATGCGTTCGAGCTTTGGCGACCATGCCGACGACCTTGCGTTGGCTTGTTCCGCCTTGCGGTCGATCGCTTTGGTGCCGACACCGAGATGGATGGTCGGGGTCAGTTCGATGCCCTGCTTTTCAAAGGACCGCCCGTCGACGCGGATGTCGAGACCGGCAAGGGCAAGATGCCTATTCTGACAGGCGAACCAACCATCGCGAATCGTATTAAAATCGTCTGCGCTTCCCGCCCAGAGTTCATAGACGATCTTGCCGGCATCGTTGCGCATCGGGTTACCGTCCGGACTGGTCACCGCAATCTTCTTTGCGCCGAACCCGCGCTCTGTCAGCGGCCTGAGCGTCGTCATCAGATGGACATGCGGATTGCCCGGTGCGTCGTGATAGACCCAGTCGGCGACCATGCCCTTCGACGTGATGTGCCGCTCCACGAAATCCCGGACGAGAGCAATGCTCTGCTCGGCAGAGAGCTCGATCGGAAGGGCAATGGTGACGTCCTTGGCGAGCTGCGCGTCCGATCGCTTTTCGAACGCCTCGACCTTGTTCCAGAAGGCTTCGGACGCTCCGGACACCGACCTGTCCGCGATCATGGCACGCAGCCATGTGGGAGCCCCTGCCGGAATGACGAACTCCTCATACAGGAGACCACGCTTGCGGGTGTAGTCGATCGTCCGGGCTTCCCGCTCATAGTCCATCTTCGCGCAGTGCCGGTAGGCCGCCGACAGCACGGCGCTGCGGCCGGAGCCACGGGCGACGATGCTGACGGAGAAATGAGGGACGGCCACGGCGCAGTTCCTTCCCGGTTGCGAACGAGTTCATCGCGTTCGTCGAGAGCGGCGGGCCAAATCGGCCTCCAGCAAGGGCGTCGCGTCAGCGACGTATAATTGCGCCCTTGGAAGCCGCTCCTCCGGAACGGCCGGGATCATGACCGGAAGTGCAGGTTGCGCCTACCCGCATTAGTGTCGGTAGATTGGCAGGTCGGTCTGGAGGAACCTCACAAACGTTCGAAGACGAAACGGCAGACACGGGACCATCTGGAATGAAGAAACACTCCTCGAAAATCCGCGACGAAATTGCCAAACTGCAAGAGCAACTTAAAACCGCCGAGACCCGCGAAGCGGAGCGGATCGGGCGGATCGCGCTCAAGGCTGGCCTTGGCGAGATCGAGACTGACGAAAACGAGCTGCAGGCGGCGTTTGAGCACCTGGCCGAACGGTTTCGCAGGGGCGAAGTCGTTCCCGCCGAAGGAAAAGGGGCAAACGAGCATGGTCGCAAAGGTGCACAAGCCACACCGGTCGCGTCTGGCACGGCTGCGGGCGGCGATAGCGAGGCTTGAACGGATGGCGAGGACGAAGACATTCGACGCCCGCAGGAAGGACACACGCGAGAAGATCGAACTTGGCGGACTGATCGTCAAGGCGGGCCTACGATACGAAAAGCGCGCGCTGCTGCTCGGGGCGCTGATCGAAACAGCACGACGCATCAGGAGCGATGAGGATGAGCGATCTCGGCTCACGGCGATCGGATCGGAGGCCTTTGGCAATGACGGCGAATAAGATCGCGCTGGTCAGCGTGCCCATAGCACTGATGATGCTCGTCACCATCGGCATGACGGGTATCGAACAATGGTTTTCCGAATTCGGGAAAACCGAGACAGCGCGGCTGACCCTCGGTCGGATGGGAATCGCCTTGCCCTATATCGCGTCAGCCGCCGCCGGCATCATCTTTCTGTTTGCGAGCGCCGGCTCAACGAACATCAAGCTCGCCGGATGGGGTGTTGTCGGCGGTAGCAGTGCGACGATCGTGATCGCCGCGCTGCGTGAGACCGTGCGACTTGCCGCAATTTTCGACCATTTTCCGGCAGTTCGATCGGCGCTCTCCTATGCAGACCCGGCAACGATGATCGGGGCAGGGGCGGCGCTGACGTCGGCCGGCTTTGCACTTCGCGTAGCACTTGTCGGCAACGCGGCGTTCGCGCGCTCCGAGCCGCGCCGTATTCGAGGAAGGCGCGCACTGCATGGAGAAGCCGAGTGGATGAAATCGACGGAGGCCGGAAAGCTCTTTCCGGATACCGGCGGCATCGTCGTCGGCGAGCGCTACCGCGTCGACCAGGACATAACGGCGATGCGGTCGTTCAGGGCGGATTGCGTGGAGACGTGGGGCGCCGGCGGCAAGTCGCCGCTTCTCTGCTTCGACGGCTCGTTCGGATCCTCGCACGGCATCGTCTTTGCCGGCTCAGGCGGTTTCAAGACGACGTCGGTGACGATCCCGACCGCGCTTAAATGGGGCGGTACATTGGTCTTGTTGGATCCGTCAAACGAAGTCGCGCCCATGGTGATCGGGCATCGGACAAACGCCGGACGCGACGTCCGCATCCTCGATCCAAGAACCGCCGACACGGGCTTCAATGCGCTGGACTGGATCGGGCTTCATGGCCGCACGAAGGAAGAGGATATTGCCGCCGTTGCCTCATGGATCATGAGCGACAGCGGCGGTGCTCGCGGCGTGCGCGACGATTTCTTTCGCGCATCGGCGCTGCAGCTGTTGACCGCATTGATCGCCGACGTCTGTCTATCCGGCCGCACCGAAGAGAACGACCAGACACTTCGCCAAGTCCGCAAGAATCTGTCCGAGCCCGAACCGAAGCTGCGCGCGCGACTGCAGTCGATCTACGACAATTCGAGATCCGACTTCGTAAAGGAGAACGTCGCCGCCTTCGTCAACATGACGCCAGAAACGTTTAGCGGGGTTTACGCGAATGCGGTGAAGGAGACGCACTGGCTGTCCTATCCGAATTATGCGGCGCTTGTCTCGGAGTCGAATTTTTCGACCAACGACATTTCCGCGGGAAACACGGATGTCTTCATCAACATCGACCTGAAGACGCTGGAGACGCATTCGGGTCTTGCTCGCGTCATCATCGGGTCCTTCCTGAACGCGATCTACAATCGTGATGGAGCATTGAAGGGCAGGGCGCTGTTCCTTTTGGACGAGGTGGCACGCCTGGGCTACATGCGGATTCTGGAGACGGCTCGTGACGCCGGCCGAAAATACGGCATCACGCTGACAATGATTTACCAGTCGATCGGCCAGATGCGAGAAACCTATGGCGGCCGCGACGCGGCGAGCAAATGGTTTGAGAGTGCGAGCTGGATCTCGTTTGCTGCCATCAACGATCCGGAAACGGCCGACTACATCTCGCGACGCTGCGGCATGACGACGGTCGAGATCGATCAGGTCAGTCGCAGTGTCCAGTCGAAGGGTTCATCGCGCACGCGCTCGAAACAGCTTGCCGCCAGACCGCTCATCCAGCCGCACGAAGTTCTGCGCATGCGGGCCGACGAGCAGATCGTCTTCACGGCAGGCAATGCGCCGCTTCGATGCGGTCGTGCGATCTGGTTCCGTCGTGACGATATGAAGGCTTGCGTCGGCGAGAACCGGTTTCATTCACCGGACAGCGGCAGGAAGGAGCGTTCGAATGCGATAAATCTCGCAAACACCGATGAAGCTACGTCGGGTGTAGCGTCTACCGGGATCTAGGGGAAATCGACTGGCGACGAACACCGTAACGCCGTTCAGGAAAACGGTGAGACCGTGGTCGTCGGGCCGCTTGCAGCGGGGTATTCCGACACTCGTCGTCTGGGCGGCGGTGATCGCCAGTTGGCAGTACCTCCACCCGACGGGAGAGGAATAGGGGTTTGGGGAAAGGGAGGAGGGAACCGTCCTCTTTCCTCATGGGAGGAAGTTTGAAGGAGGGGCTTGCACTTCCTTCATGGGGTGAGATTGAGAGGGGCGGCGCAGCCCCCCTTTCACAGCCGGGCCGGTCGGTCGATCCGGCCGGACCGGGTCATAAGGCAAGCTAAAGACCAGAGGCGGCTGCCGCCTCTGGTCTGGGTCTCAATCCGCGGGATCGAAGAACGTCTCTCTGTCCTCGACACCGATATGCCAGCGCTTATCGGACCACCGGGACGGAAGATAAATTTCGTCGCCGCCGAAATATGCGATGATGATCCGGTGGTCCTCATGGAACAAGCCGAAATCCACCTTGTTGTCGATCGCAAAGAGTAGCGCCGCCGACAGAAACTCGCGTGGGATATCGAAGGGAAGATGGACTTCCGCATCGAAATTATGACGCAAATTTTCAAGCAAGTCCGACTGTTGAGGCCGCAGCTTGGGGGCTCCTCCATCCATGGGATTGATTTCACGCCTTGTCATCAAAGTCTCCTTTTCGTTTTCTGACGAAAGGGGCCTGCACCGTAGCTTGCGAGGGGTCAGGGACCGCGTACGCGGCCGCCAGGCGGCGAGCGGAGGAACCGATTTTCTGTGCCGCCTGCGGTGCGGAAAATTGGCGGGGCCGTGATGTCCTTGACGCCGGAGCGGCGGGTGCACAATGGGCGGTCAGAGAGATAGAACCGCGTCCTGAAAGGACGCGACCGCCTGCCAGCTTTGCTGGCCACAAGACGGTTCGGTAAGCTCGACGCGACCTCTTCGTGCGCCGTCTGTATTACGTTGCGAGAGGATCGCGACCGGAATCGGCGAAGACCGCCTGCGGGCTTCGGTCGCGGTACGATTGGCGCCTGGCCCGGTTGCCATCCATCACGAAATTGAATCGGTCGCATGTGACTGATTCAAATGTGTCGTTGGACGTCGCGATACTGTTTGGCGATCATGGCAGCATGATTGCACAGCCCTACCATCTCTATATCGAACGCGCGGATGCGGCAAAGAACATGGCGCGCTACTACGCCATGGAAGTCGGGCAGACAATGTTTGGAGAGGTCTGCCTGATCCGGCGATGGGGACGCATCGGCCAGCATGGGCAGGAAAAACAGCACGTCTTCGAGCGGGAGGAGGAAGCGGTTCGCCTGTTCCTCGCCCTGGTGAAACAAAAACGTGCCCGGGGCTATCGGCCAAGATCAACTCTCCGGTATTTGCAGCGATGATCCGATCGCCTCGGTCCTTCAGCGTCACGACGACCGCCGAAACGGGCCCCTGATGGCGCGTTGGTCTCGAGAATGCCGCGCCGATCTAGATGAGGAACGATATCGGCCAGTCGCGGTAGGGAGTTGGCGAATTGCTGCATGATGTTTTCCTTTTAAACGCGCGCATCACTGATATCCGACCTAAAGGTCGTGGGCGGCATCGAGGCCTATTGTCGGCTTTCTCAAAGCGGGCCGCTGGCCCCGCCTCAAGCGGCGGGGCCAGCGGGATCTCAGTCTCGGTTTTGGCGGGACCAGATCAACTGGTAGCCGTCCTCGCCTTCGACCTCCGAAAGCGTCGCGTAGATCGGGGCCGGGAAGCTCGGGTCGTCCAGCTTGACCGAGAGGTAGTCGCGGTCGCTCTCGCTGGAACGCTTCTGCCAGGCCGCACCAAGCTCGACGTTGCCAGCGTAGATACGGAAGTGCGGACCCTTGTCGGACGGATTTTCGACGCGGGCGATGCGGGCCTTGACGTTGAGAGCGAGAGTGCGGATCGAGCCGGTGAAGCCGTTTTCGTTTGCGGTGAAGATGCCGATGGTAGCCATGTTCATGTTCCTTTCGTGTGTATCGGGCCGCGCCCATCGCGGCCTCGATGGCTGTCGCAAAGACCGGTGACGATCGGACCGCACCTGATAAGGCCAAAATGAAATGGAGGGCGGCAAGACGCAGATTTGTTAGCGGGAGAGGAGGACGTGACGTCCGGGGTAAGAAATCTGCAAATTGCCGTTGCGGGAAGACGATCGAGGCGCAGCCGGTCTCCGGTCAGACATGCCTCATCGAGCCCGCGGAGGAGCGGCCTACGACAGCAATGGGAGGTACTTGAGCATGGGGGCCCGCGTCAGGGCATTCCGTACCGAAACAGCTGCAGCGGCAAGCCTGCGCTCTGTCCTCAAGTCATGGCGTCGAATTCGGTTGCGACGAGTTCGGCCGACCGGGCAGTTGCCCTTGTTATCGACGTGACTTGCCGAGCCTGGTTCGCCGCCCGGAGAATCCATGCGTCACGCCAAGCCGTCTATCGTCGAAGTCAGGCAGCCCCAAAGCAGTGGCCACCGATCGGCCCAACCGGGGAAGCGTTCGACCGCCGCGCCGCTTACCCAGTCCACTTGCTCGCACGCAAAACGGCCGAGGCACGGATGACGGCCGTCGATGCCAGGAGGCTGCCCATCGCTGAACGCCTTCGTCGCGGTCAGCTAGTCAAAGGTTGCTCTTGGACCCAAGGCGAACCCCGAATGCATGGCGTCATCGACGTAAACCGACAAGGCGCACCTCAATTTAAGTAGCCGGCTAAATAGTTTGTGGCGTAATCAACGTTATGGAACCCAGGAGACGCCCGGAATATACCGTCGATTCGCACGACTTTTTCCTCACCCGGCGGTTCTGAGCGGCAACGCCTGCCGTGCCGGTGTCGTTAGTTAAGCGTGGCGTAGCGCATTGAAGCGGCCGGCAAAGCCGGCGCCTCAAATGCCACATCCATGTTATCTTTTACTCACTCGGCAACGAAGTGGTTCTCGATTACCCCCAGGCCGCTGACTTCCACTCGAACGACATCGCCTGCCTTCATGAAGGTTTCTGTCGCGATTCCGACATTCGACGGAGTTCCAGTTGCAATAATATCGCCCGGCTCGAGGGTCATCACAGTTGAGAGATAGGCGATTTGGTCCCAGATGTTGTAGATCATGTCGCCGGTCGACGTGCGCTGTCGCTCCTCACCGTTAAGCGACAGTGTAAGTGTCAGATCGTGAGGATCGGCCACCTCATCAGCAGTGGTGATCCATGGCCCGATCGGACCGTGTGTATCGAAGCTTTTGCCGAGCGTATAGGTGGGCGAGCGGAACTGCCAGTCGCGCGCTGTAACGTCGTTTGCGACGAAATAACCGGCAATGACGGAACGTGCGTCCTCGCGGCTGACATGCCGGCACCGCGTGCCGATGACGAAGCCGAGTTCGGCCTCATAATCGACTTTTTCGGAGACCTCAGGGATCACGATATCGTCGAACGGGCCGTTGATACAGCTGACCTGCTTGTTGAACCAGAGCTGCGACTTAGGTGTCGCAATCCCGGCAGCGGCAGCCTCCTCGGCGTGGGCTTTGTAGTTCATGCCGATGGCTAGAAACTTGCGTGGATCGTCGATGGGCGCAAGCAAACGTACTTCCGATAGCAGGAAGCAGGGCGCGCTGACGGATTGGATGGCAGATTGCAGCTCGTGCAGTCTTTCGATCAAAAGCTTCATCGAGCCATTCAAGTCAGGCGCGACATTCGTAAGATCAAAGATGTGATCCCCTTCGACCCTCCCGAGTCTCGTTTTGCCCTCGACTGCAAATCTGGCAAGCTTCATATTTTTCTCCTGTGTTCACTCTGGCGCCGGTTCCACGGGCCGGATGCTGTTGACCGACACACCGATGCCAGGCCCCGAGAAGGCGACCATCTCGGTCCTCACGATATCGACGCATGGGAGGTCGGCAATGGCATTGACGATATGGAAGGTCGTCGGGAGCTGTTCGAACGTGGCGCGATGCCAATTGAAGCTGCCGTTGGCTCTCCACCGCTTGAAGTCGTAGCCTTCAAAACTGATGGCGTCGGGCCGCCCCTCGCCCGGCCGCAGCGCCGGCGTGGTGACGTAGGCGACATCTGCGCCGGCTCCCTTCCGCGGGCTCGTACGGGGCACATACTTGTAGTACATGGCCGCGCCGCCGCCAGAACCGGGCAGGCTGGGTGGCGCATCTTCCTCGATCATCCCAGTGAGCGCGATATCGAAGAATTTGAAGCCGAACCACGACGTCTCGCAAGAGGCCGTTCCCTTATCGCGTTCCCAGGCAATTTCCGGCATGTCGCAAAAGAGTTTCGGGAAGCCCATCTCGTCGCGACCGGTCAAAATCGCCTCGGGTTGGCCCTCCCAGATTACCGGGCAGAAAGAGCCGTCAAGCGTCTCGGTCTTTCCCTGATAGGTCACCGGAAAGTCGACCGACAGGATGCCGTAGCCACGACCGGCGAGCCAATAGAGGTTCTTGAACCAGGCACAAGACACACTGAGCAGTGGCTCGCCTCTCAAGCTCATGCCGGGCGGCAGAAGGGCTGCCAGCTTCGCGGGATCGGTGCGGTAGGTGATCGCCATCCACTCCGCATTCATCGTGCCGGTTTCTTCCCGCGACCACATGCCGCCGCCGGGCTTTTGGCGGGGACCTACCGCCGGCCCAAAGACGACAGGCATTCGGTAACGATGGTCGGGGTGCAGTGTGAAGCCCATGAGTTAATCTCCATAGAAGTGTTTAGAACCGGACCCCGGCTGTGAGAGTACCCACCCAGACAGGGAACGCGGCAAGACTGATTGTTGCGATATGACCAAGGATCAGCTCGAGGGTTTTGCTATGCGACTTCGTTGAGAACATGGTCTCGTCCTCTCATCATACCTTCGAAAGCCTCAAGCAAACTGTCGATCTCCTTGGAATTGGCAGCGGAGCCGAAGGCATAAAAATCAGGCCGGGCGAGGTAGGCCGCGGCATCATGGCTTTCTAGCCAGTGCGAGAGGCGCCCGTTGATGTCGCGCCAGCCGGCTCCTCCGAGCAAGACCTGGCGAACACCGAGCCTCGCCAATCGCGCATCATCGACAGCAACGTTTGTGACCAGTACGAAATTCCGACCGGCCAGATCGTCAAGGCGAACCGGGCTGCTGTCACGCACCAGGTCGTCGTGCGGTAAAAGTTCGCCGGCGAAACCCATTGGTTTGCCATCAGCGTCTCTCGCGATGATGCCATCAGACAACGGAGGGAAAACCGGCGGTGGCGGCATGATCCCGGCAAAGAATGCCTCATCCCTGCGGCGAGCCGCTTCCGGATCGGGCACGCAGATCACCTGTCCCATCGCCATAGAGATTCTGATGACCGCCTCCACATGGGGAGAACGCTCGGCCTCGTAGCTGTCGAGCAGGCTTTCGGCGACGGAACCGTCCAGAACAAGGCCCAGCTTCCAGCCGAGGTTCCATGCATCGCGCAGGCCGGCGCACATACCCTGCCCCATGAACGGTGGCATGAGATGGGCGGCGTCCCCGGCAAGCAGCATCTGACCTTTCCGCCAGCCGCGGGTAAGAAGCGAACGGAAGCGATAGGTCGCGCTGCGGATGAGATGACCGTCATCAGGCGAAAGCCAGGGAGCGAGAAGTTCCCAGACCTCGTCGGCGGCGCACATCTGCGTAGGCTCCTCGCCGGGAAGCAGCATGAATTCAAAGCGCCTATTGCGCACTCCACTGGGCACGATCGTGGTTGGGCGCGCTGGGTTGCACCACTGGGCCGCATCTGGGATGTGGAGTTTTTCAAGATCGTTTGGCATGACGTCGACGACCAGCCAAGCTTCGTCGAATCCATGGTCGATGACCGGGACATCCATCAGCCTACGCACGAAGCTGTTGGCTCCGTCGCAGCCGACCAGATAGCGTCCGGTCAGCAATCTTGTTTCTGAATGGTCGATCCTCAAGCTCTGCGCGTCGAAGCGGGCTATCTCGACCTCTATATGATCGCCTGCGTCACGCGCTGCGATGGCTTCCATTCCGAGATGATAGGAGATGCCGTCGCGACGGCGGAGATCCTCATGAAGGATCTTCTCCAGTTCAGGCTGGTTGAACGTATATCCAGTCGCGCCGCCGGAGATCGATTCCCGGGTCTCGTCGATGTCGATCAGGACTTTCCAGTCGGCATTGTACCAAACATAGTGGCCCATCCCACGTGAAATGGCCGCGACATCTCTGGCAATGCCCATAGCATAAAAGATGCGCTTTATCTCGTGGTCATAGCCAATAGCGCGTGGGAGCGGATATGCTTCCGGCCAGCGTTCCACGACCGCCACTTTGTGCCCACCATCGACGAGTTGCCGGGCGAGCACCTTTCCTGCAGGCCCATAGCCCACAATTATGACATCGTATTCGGTCATGAACTTTCCTCCCTTCAACCAGCCCAGCCGATCGGCGACCGCTCCACAAACCCGGCATCAAACGTCTGGACTGAATGGGATGCCCGGGCACAGGAAGCCTGGCGTGGGAGGCGTGCCCCACAGATTAAGCCAGCGACCGGCCAAGCCTTCGGAAATGTCCCAAGTCCTTGGCTCGTAGGTCGCATCGTTGTCGATGCGCTCGAGCTCGATGGAATTTTCCACCAGGCAACCGTGAGGGTCGGCGTAGTACGTGAAGATGTTCCCACCAGCGCCGTGACGGCCCGGTCCCCAGACCAGTGCCCTGTCTTTAAGAGTCAGGTTGTCGGCGATTGCCGCGAGATCTTCGAGCGAGTGGAGGTCGAAAGCATAGTGGTGTAGCCCGCTCTTGCCCGGCCCCATGGCTATCGTGTGGTGAAACCCATCTTCGGCTCGGTACCAACGCAAGCCATCTTCCCCAGTCTGGTCGGAGAGCTTCATGCCGAGAACCTTTTCGCAGAACTCACCAAAGGCTTGGGTATCCGGCGCGAAGGCGTTGATGTGCTCGATACGGCGGGGGCGCGCTCCGGGCGTCGAATAATTGTGGCGACGCGGCTGATTGCGGGCGATCGGCGTGTGGACCTCAAAGATCGCGCCTCCGGGGGCGACGAGGCGTACGGCCTTATCGTAGTGTCTGCCGAGCGGCCTGTCGTCGAGTACGGCGAGGCCGTCGGACAACGCCCTTCGCTTCACTTCGTCGACGGCACCGGGGCTGACGGCCTCTAGCCCGCAGGCAACCGCCTTGCCGTCACCCTTGACGTAGGTCACCTCGTGATGCCGGTCATTGCTCGAGAGATAGACCGTATCCCCATCCTGTTCCGTAATGCGAAGGCCGACTACATTGCATATGTCGTTTGCCGCACCAAGCGGATCGGGCGAGGAGATGACCACATGCCCCATTTGTCGAATTAAGTAAGTCATTTCAGATGCTTCTTTCGATTGATCCACGACCAGAGAATGTCCTCTTTAAAGCCGCGAGACTGTTCGCACCGCGCGTCGCTGGGCGGAGGTGAAAGGATGCCGGCGGTGTTTTCCAAACCGAACCGCCAGAGTGCGCATGTGGCCGGGCGGTCAATTGTTCAATCACCGCCCGGAATGTCCGCCGTCAGGCCCTTGGAGGCGGCGACGCCCCATTGATCAATGGCCCGAAACGCCCTGTAAGATCTTTTGCACCGAGGGACGCTCGCTGATCCGCTGGAGATAGGCGACGATGCGCGGCCAAGCCGACAGATCCAGCTCGACCTTTTTGGCCCAACCCAGCACGACGAAGGCGTAGGCATCGGCGATCGTGAACGTCTCACCGGCAAGATAAGAACTATCGGCGAGGCGGGCATCGAGGACGCCGAATACGCGCGGCAGGAACATCGCCCTCGTCTGGTCACGGTACTCGGCAGGTGTGTTCGGCCGGTTCAGCGGCGAAAAGGTCTTGTGCAACTCCGTGGCGATATAGTTCGTCCACTCAAGCACGCGATAGCGCGCGAAGTTGCCTGGTGGTGGCAAAAGGCCAGAGGCTGGCGCCTGGTCGGCAACATATTGCATTATCACAGCTGCTTCGGTCAGGATTTGCCCGTCGTCGAGAACAAGCGCCGGAACCTGCCCCTTCGGATTGACGTCGAGGTAGCTCGTACCGTCCTCCAGGATCTTGCTCCTTAGATCGACATTGGCGAGGTCAATCGGAATCGCCGCCTCTTCCAATACAATCCGGGAAGCGGTGGAGCAGGCTCCGGGGACTTGGTAAAGCTTCATGCGCTGGTACTCCAATCGCTGCTGTCGTGCTTGGTATCAATGCTTGGGCGGTGCAATTTTGTTCACGCTGCTCCAGTGCTCGGAGAGCTTGTCGCCGCGAACGCGGAAGGCATCGAAGATGAAGTAATCGTAGGTCCTGCCGCTGCCGTCGGGTTCCGGTTGAGGCAGATAGGCGGCGACGACAACCATGTCTGCTTCGGCGAGGATGAACGCCGGCGGAATCCGCATCTCCGCTGGTTCGGGCACCGGCCCGTTCGGGAAAATCGCCCTCACGAAGCCCTCGAAACCGGAAAGGCCACTGGGGATGTGGTTGCAATGCTGGAGATAGTCCTCGGTCACGAAGTCTTTCGCGACTTCGGCATTTTGGCCATCGAACACCCGGCGGTAAAATTCTCGAACCAAGTGCTTGTTGCGCTCGAGTTGTTGATCGTTTTCTTGTGCCATGAAACTATCCTTTTGATGTGTGGTGCCGATCTACGGCCGGCGTAGTGGTGAGAGGCCAAGGCCTCCGCCGAGGTCGAACGCAAGCGTCGCGTATAAGACAAATCCGTCCTGCTGCCTGGCGGTCGAATAGTCACTCAGGACCGACGTGTTGGGATTGACGATGTAGGCGGCGCCAAGATCGAGCACACCGCGCTCGAAGACGCCCACGCTTCCGTGAACGTCGAACATGAACGTATCCCGGGGCTGCTTTTCATCGATGCCGGAAAAGAACAGCCGGGCGTTTCGCTCATATTCAGCTCGCTTCTCGCTCAGTCCGAGGTAATGGACGGACGCGCCGATCGTGGCGAGCGGGTTCTCCGCCCAGAAACCGGAATATTCGATCCCGGCATAGGCCTCCCACGGATAGGACTGACCGTCACCGAAGGTATGAAACAAGCCACCGTAAAGTGCGATATTCTCTGGTATGGGACCGCTGTCGGGAGCGCTCCAGACGACCTTTCGAACCTGCCCGTAAACTCCGGTCGTTCCTTGGTGCTCGATGATCGTCGGGCTGGGACCGAAGGTGGGATTTCCCCATCCGGAATTATAGAGCGCGTCCTCGTATCGCGATGAACGGTGGTAGGCACCTATCTCGAATCTCAACGGATTGGGATCGTCGAAGAACGACTCCTGGTGCGTAAGGTTTGCAATCGCGATCATACCATCAGCATCGCCTCTGCCCCAATCCCAGCCGCTTCCCTCTTGCCAGTTGTCTGCGTTGTCCTCAATTATACCCAAGCCGACTGCGGTATTCGGGGTGAGATGGTATTCGCCGCGCGCGCCCCAAACGGAAAGGCCCTCTCCCGGCATGTTAAGGGTTATCGCCAGCGTCGAATTCACACATCCAAGCCCTCCGCAGTAGCCCCGCGTCATGAAGTCTTGACCGAGCCCCATTCGACCCGCCTCTATTTCAAGCCGGTCCTCGAGAAAATCAGCTTCCACAGTCAGGCGCGTCAGGTCGGTTCGACTGTCGACAACCGGGACTGGGAAAAACGAGTTTGATAGATCGAACAGATAGTTATCGGTGTTGAACGACGGATAATTTATCGTCTCCACCCACTTCACTCTTAGATCGGGCGTCAGGTTACCGGTGGCACCGAAGACAAACATGCCATAGTTCGCAGAGGACCCTCTTTCGAACCCAAAAGAGGGAGCGTTTTGATAGATGTTGATATAATCAAGGTTGATATCGATGCCGTTGTCGTGAAGCCATTTACCGGTCGACGACAGTGGCCCGATGAATACAGGTTCCTGAACGCCGCCTATTGGATTGATGGGCGGGACGGTGATCGCCAGTCCCGCATCCTCCGCGGAAGCCGACGACGCAGTCACAAGTGCAATGATTGTCAGATGGCTCAGTCGAACGCGCATTCTTCCCTCCCCAAATGTATCTCTCATTGCGCGACCCCCTCAGCTGCGCGATCTCTATCGATTCTTGTCGGCCTTGGAGGCGAGGCGAGCAGCATGGCAAGCGCGCCAACGACGCAAAGGCCGACGATGATGTTGAACATCAAGTCATAGGATCCGGTCTGGTCGAAAATGGCTCCGGCCGCGGCCGCTCCCGATGCGGCGCATAGGGTGGAAACCGGCATCATGGAACCGAACATCGACGGGAAGGATTCCCGGCCGAAGTAATTGCCAAGCAGTGCCATGACGCAGACCTGCGAAGCGCCGTAACCGATCCCCGCGGGTGCGGCATACATCAATATCCCTGTGAAGCCTTGCGGATGGACCAGCAGAAAGAAGCCAAGCGTGACAAACACCATACTGGCCACGGCAATGATCGCCGGCGATATGCGGTCTCCCAAAAATCCGGCCGCCATATTGCCGAAGAAGGAGGCGACAATTGTGATTGCCATCGCCATGGCCGTGTCTGCCGACGAGTAGCCGATATCCTGCAGGTGGACGACCCCGTGCGCCATCAGGAATACCCAAGCCACACCGGCCACGCTCATATAGGTGAGGATGAGCCAGTAGGCCCTCGTCTTCACGGCCTCCCTCAGGAGCCAGTGAACCTGGCTCTTGAAAACATTCGTCTCGCCCGATGTCTCGATTTTTGTCGGATGTGCCGCCACCAGCCGTTCGACGTGGCGCTCGTTCAGCGCGAACCGAGTGATGAGCAAGGCTACGGTGGCCAGACCGGCGATCACCCACCAGCCGAGGCGCCAATTGTTATTCGAGGCCGCCAGAAGTCGATCGAGCGACGGCGGCGACAGGAACCCCCCGAACTCAACGGCTGAAAGCACGACCGAAACTGCAAGAGCGCGGCGAACATGAAACCATCGCGCTATGGCTGACTGGGCAGGCAACATGCCACCGACGCAAACGCCGGTGCCGACGATCACCCCGAAGGCAAGGACGTACTGCCAGCCGGTGTTCACCAGCGTCGCCATGATAACGGACCCGATAAGCAAGACGAAGCAGCCAACCGTGACGGTTCGCTGATAACCGAACTTTTGCATCAGCATCGCGACGATCGGACCTTGGAAGCCCATCATCATGACGAACATACCAAAACCTAGACCGAAAACGGATCGATCGAGATCGAGATCCGCGATCATTTGGGCATTGATGACAGAAATGCCAGCGCTAGGCACCGCCACAACCAAAAGCACCACCACCCAAAGCGCGCCGAGAACCCTCCAAGCGTCGGTGCTGTATTCGAAACCGTGTGCAGCCGTCGGTCCGCCGACGGCGTACACCCTCGCTCCCTGTTCCAAACTCTTCTCCTCCCGTGTTAATGCTCCTGCGGCCTCCTACCGCACGAGCGCCGATTTTACGCCGCAGGCGCTTGTTTTGAGCGGTCGGGCAGGCCGCCGGCAAACATGGGGAACGGATCGATTCCCATGAGCAACCGCCCGAAATTTTCCGCTGTCGGATCGAGGCGGACGGCACCATGCAGCAGAGCAACACGCACATCCCGGGCAAATCGCTGCACCGGATTGGTCTCGTTGGCGGTCGTCGACCCGACGCTGATTTGCAGCATGCTGAGCACGCCATCGAGGGAGTTCGTCGCGTAGACGGCCTCCATCGTCATCGCCTGCTCCTGTTCGGCGGTGATTTCGATCCCTTCGACCGCATGGCGATCGAGAATATCGGCGTTACGATAGGCGACCGCCTCCGCCATTTTTATCATGGCAAAGGCCTTGCCAGCGCAGACCTGCGTCGAGGCCATTTCCGCAACGCGCGGATAGGGAAGATTGAAGGGTTGCTGCTTCTTGACCATCTCGACATAACATTCGAGTGCGCCACGAGCCATTCCCAGCACGATCGCCATATGCGTCAGATTGGTAAGAAGCATAAGGCCGCGAGCGCCGAACTTGCTTGCAAGACCACTGTAGCGGCGACGCGTCTCGTCCATCCTCAGCGGGAACTCCCGCATGTCCATGAACCGGCGATCCGGAACGAATTGCTCTTCGTCGACGGTTAGACTATTCGACGATGTCGCCTTCATTCCCATCACGTGCCAATTGTCGATGATCGTCACCTGCTTCGCACTAAGGATGGCCATCGCTCGGCTCGTTTGCCCCGGCGCGCATTCATAGTCGACACCGACGGCTATCCACTTCGCGTGCTTGCACCCGCTGCCGAAGTGCCATGAACCGCTAACCATCCAGCCGCCCTCGACACGACGCGCGGAGCCGACCTTGGTGGCGAAGATGGAGGCGCCGGCGGCGAGCGGGCCGACCCAGCTTTGTCCATCATCAAAAATTTCCTGAACCGCTTCGTCTGGAAACGAGATGATGTTGCGCAGGCCACCCGCGACGAACACCATCCAGCCGGCGGCGCCGTCGCCGCGACCGATCTCACTGACAATCTCGACGACATCACGCGCGCCGAGCGCGTAGCCGCCGAAATCGATTGGTAGCGTGAGGCGAAATGCACCAATATCACTGAGTGCCTGCAAGCTTTCGTGCGTCAAGGCACCGAGTTTTTCGCCCTCCAATGCCTCTCGGCGAAGGAGGGGCGCGAGATCCGCGGCTTTTTGCCGAATGCTGCGACCGATTGCACTCGAATACGGTGATTCGAGCACATTCGATGCCACCGAATGCTCAGAAAGCTTCATGGTCATGTTCACGATCAGGTTCCTTGTTTTCAATAAAGCCGATGACTGGTGAAGCAGTCACGCAGCCGCAAAAGGCAGGCACGAATGGAAGTCTCTGCGAAACCACGCCACCGGCGAGCCGACCTCGTCATCAATCGCTGTGGAAAGAACTCGGCCGATCAAAAGCTGGTGGTCTCCGGCCGTCTGGGAACTGTCCAAGATGCATTCGATGCTTGTGTTGAACCCCGGTAGGAGAGGAACTCCATTCTGGGATAGCGTGGAGGACAACCCTTCGAACTTGTCATCCCGATCGGATGCGAACCTCAGAGCGAGTGCGCGATTCGGTTCGGAAACAATGTGGGCGGCAAACCGCGTCGATTGCAAAATCGCCTGCAGCGTCTTTGACCTTTGCGCCAGACCCAATACGACCAAAGGTGGGTCAAAGGAAAGCGAACTGAAAGAACTAACGGTCGCGCCTGTGAACCGGCCATCTGTGGAGATGCTTGTTACGATCACGACCCCGGAGGGCAGACGACCGAAAGCATCTTTCAACTCGTTCTTTGCCGGATAAGTTGCTGAATTTGGCGAGCAAGGGAGCGCCGGCGGAGCCGCGATACACTCTAATCCCATCGATACCTCCGATATTGCTTAGTGGTATCTTATCTCTAAACTATCTTGTGTCAAGCGTGGTGTGATCGAAAGTCTGCGGTGGGAATGCGCTCTATCCCCCTTTGCGCATGATGCCCTGCTTTGGTAAGTACTGGCCCACCTCGCCAACTGGATTTCAAGATGTTTGATAGCAGCGATCGACCAATTTCTCAGGCGCAACGGGTATTCGATGAACTTGTCCGGCAATGGGAACTTGATTTTCCCGGCGAGGATAGTTCACCGATAGCGATCGCCATGAGAATACGTCACCTTCATCAGTTGGATCAGGAATCTCTGCAGGTGATTCTCGCGCCGTTTGGCCTCGGAGTGGGCGACATTGACGTGCTCACACACCTCTCTCAAGGGCCAGAAGGCCGTCCCATTCGGCCGAGCGATCTGGCGGATCTTTGCATGGTCACCACCGGTGCCATCACGGGGCGGCTCACGAAACTGGAGCAGCGATCTTACTTGAAGCGCGTGCCGCATCCTTCGGATAAGCGGACCATATACGTTGAAATCACGGACGCCGGCCAGGAGCTTTTGAACAAGACGAGGGAGGAAGTTGCCAGGTCGTCGCACCTCCTTCAAGGCATTCGTGCTCTCGAGAGATCTGAACGGCGCAACCTAGTCGAAACATTGGCCAAGTTGATTTCCATTCTGCCTTCATGATGGACCGATGCGGAAATGGATGGCCATTCGCGTAAAAGATACCGGAGGCCTTTCGGCGCTCCGCCAATCGGATGTTTCGCAAACAATGCCAGTTTATTGAGTGGCCATGGGACCAGATCCTTGAGCAGATGAGGGCATCACATTCAACACGCCCCCGATACCTCCGATACCGCCACCGACGGAAATTCGCCGATCGCTGTCGAAAGCGTCTATGCTCTGGCCACGTTTATATCCGGTTCAAACGGACTTTTTGAAGTTGGTCGACGCTGACGGGATTCGAGCCGCGTTCCTTTGCGGGGCGATCATCTCCGCTGCATCCGCTATACGGCGTTCTTCGTCAGGACGCCCGGCTGACGAGCACGCTACTCCTCGGGCCGAGCCAGCACGAAATCGTGCTCTATCTGCCAAAACTTGCCAGAGAAACCAAGCTCGTCAGCGCGTACCGAATCCTCGACTTGCTGGAACTTGGCAAGCAAGCTCTCCTTCACGCCAAAGACTGCGTCGGAGTGGATGTACGGATCGTCCGGATCAAAGATGTGCGTCGTGAGCGTCTCGAAGCCGTCGGCCTTGATGATGTAGTGCAGGTGAGCGGGCCTGTAGGGGTGACGACCGAGCGCGCCGAGCAGCTTGCCGACCGGTCCATCGTCCGGGATCGGGTAATACTTGGGCTTGACTGCGCGAAACCAATAGCGGCCATCCGCGCCGCTGCGAAAGATGCCGCGAAGGTTGAAGTCTGGTTGGATCCCCTTCTGCTGCACGTCGTAGAAGCCTTCGTCGTTGGCCTGCCAGACGTCGATGACAGCGCCGGCAATCGGTCTGCCATCCGTGCTACGGATGCTGCCGCCGATCACCATGTCCTCGCCCTTGTGATCGAGGCAGATATTGGTGCCCATCGGCAGTTCCGGCGCGTCGGCAACGTGAAACGGGCCAAGAACAGTGCTTTCGGAGGCGCCTGAGGGCTTGCGGTTATTAATGGCGTCGACCAGCATCGACACGCCGAGCACGTCCGACAGCAGGATAAATTCCTGTCGCCATTCGTTGCATGTATGTCCTGTGCGGGTCAGAAAGAGAATTGCCTCCATCCATTCGTCCTGCGTCGGCTCAAGCTCCTTCACCGCCTCATGCAGCTTGCGTGTCACGACCTCCATCACGCGCTTCAGGCGCTGGTCCTTGGTGGTGGCGTTGCGGCTCGTGACCACCTCAACGGAGTTCTCTTCCGTGAAGAAACCCTTTTCATGTGCATCAATCATCGCCCTATCTCCCCAAAACGCTGGTCAGCACGCGCCGCAGTTCGGCTGACGGATCGTCGACGATCGCTTCACTTCGCCAGGCGACATGATGGTCGGGACGCACGAGGAGGACGCCGCTGTCTCGGATTTCGCGCATGTTCGCCCAGTCGCCGGCAAAGTCCTGCCAGGGCTGACGTGGACCGATCAGATGTGCGGCGATATCGATGCCCAATTCCTTTCCAAGGGTTCGGGCGGCCTCGATCCAACCCTGTCCGCCAATGCCGGTCAGCACGGTAAACTTCCCATGTCCGGCAAGGTCGAGCGTCGACAGCTTTTCGCCTGTCGCAGAATACACCCAGGCATGCGGCAGCCTTGCGCCGGGCCAGCTCGTCTGCTGGCAGTGCAGCTCCGGATCCCGGGCGAAGGCCGGTTCCGCCTGCTCATCCGTTACGATCGCGCCCGATCGGTAGCGCTGGTTCATCTCGACGCCATGGCAATCGAACTCGTAGACCTTGTCGGCGATCGCCTTGCGGATCGCGGCCCGTTGCTCCTCGGCCGCGACAGTGTTGTTGCAGCGGGCGTCCATGTTCTCCTGCATCTTCACCGGGTCGATGGAATCGAGCAGCCCCAGCGCCTTGAAGATCGGCCCGAACTCCTCGATCGACTTGTTGGCCCGGGTGACGATCTGCTTGGCGACGGGCGCCCGCTCGGCCTGATAACTATCGAGAAGTTTCGGGCCTGCGGCCCCCTTCAGGACGAAGGCGAGCTTCCAGGCGAGGTTGAATGCATCCTGGATCGAGGTGTTCGAGCCGAGCCCGTTTGACGGCGGATGGCGGTGGGTGGCGTCGCCCATGCAAAAGACGCGGCCATTGGACATTGACGTGGCGTACATGTTGTTGACGGTCCAGGTCGAGACCGACTTGATGGTCATCTCGAGATCCGGATCGCCGACCAGGTCGCGCACGACCTTCTTCGCATGCGCTTCATCCACCGAAGGAGGCGGCTGGTTGATATCGTAACCCCAGACGATCAGCCATTCGTTCCAGGGCCTTACCATACGCACCAGCCCCATGCCGATGCCGCCAACGTCAGCACCCGGCTGCAGCACCCAATAGAGCACCGAGGGACGATGGGCGACCAGTCGCGACAGATCGGCCTCGAACAGGATGTTCATCGAACCGGCGACGCCCATCTTGCCTTCGAAGGTGAGGCCCGCGTGTTCCGCGACCTTGGAATTGCCGCCATCGGCGCCGACCAGATATTTCGAGCGGACGGTGAATTCCTTGCCGGTCAGCCGGTCGAGACAGGTTGTCGTGACGCCGTCCTCGTCCTGCGCATGGCCCAGATATTCCGTCGACATGCGCGATTGGCTACCGCGCGAACAGGCCGTCTTGAACAGCAGCGGCTCCATGAAGGTCTGCGGCAGATCGTTCATATGAGCCGGCGACGACAGCTGGTGCTCGGCGCGCGATAGCGGATGTTTACCCCAGCTCTTCATCCGGCCAATCTCCTCGCCGGTGAGCGAGGTACAGAATACGTTCTCGCCCATCAGGTCTTGCTCGGCCGCGAACATGTAGGCCTCGTCCTCCACGTCTCGACCGAGATCGCGCAGCACTTCCATGGTGCGCTGGTTGGTGATGTGGGCGCGCGGTGTGCTGGCGAGCCAGCGGTAGCGGTTGATCACTAGGTTCTCGACCCCGTGGGAGGAGAGCAGTGCGGCGGTGGCGGAGCCGGCCGGGCCGGTGCCGATGATGAGTACGTCGGTGGTAATGTCAGCCATGAGGCCCTCCCCTATGCGTGAGATTGAGCGGCCCGCCCTTCAGGACGCGGCGAACCGGGAAAAGCTGGATGCCGGTGCGCTCGGAGAACAATCCCCAGAGGCCGCGCGGCGCAAGAAGCATGATGGCGATGCCGAGAAGACCGAGCATCAGCAGGTACCAGGAGCCGTAGTCGGCCAAGAGGTTCTGTAAGAGAAAGAAGATGATGACGCCGAGGATCGGTCCCTCGATCGTGCCGATGCCGCCGGTCACGACGATAAAGATGACATAGGCCGTCCAGTCGGTGACCGAGAAGGCGGCGTCCGGCGAGATGCGCGCCTTCTGCACGTAGATCAGCGCCCCGGCGATGCCTGTCATGAAGGCGGTCGCCAGATAGACCAGCGTCTTCATCCGCCGCGCATCGACGCCGACGGCGCGGGCGGCCTGCTCGTTGTCGCGGACGGCGGCTAGGCCGAGACCCTGCTTGCTGCGCAGAAGACCATAGATGAAGCCAATTGTGGCGACGGCGAGGATCAGCGCCAGCCAGTAAGTCAGCGTGTCGCCCGCCTCGGAAGCCTTCATGCCGAAGAGGTCGCGCATCGCGCCGACGCCCATCATGTCGCGGGTCGCCTCCCGCGGCAACGAGGTGCCGGTGCCGCCGCCGAGCGCCTTCCACTGGGCCAGCAGCAACCGCACGACCTCGGCCACCACCCAGGTGCCGATGGCGAAATAAGGACCGTAGAGGCGGAAGGTGAAGAAGGCCGTGGGAATGGCGAGGGCGGCGGATAATACGCCGGCAATCAGTATGGCCACGACCGGGTCGACGCCGAACAGGATGACGCAGCCGAACATCGTATAGGCGCCAAAGCCGACGAAGACCTGCTGGCCGACCGAGATCAGCCCGGCATAACCGGCAAGCAGGTTCCAGTTCTGCGCCAGCACCAGCATGGTCAGGATGAAGAAAAGGTCCTGGATGACGCCGCGCGAGACGATGAAGGGTGCGGCGAAGGCAAGCAGCAGAAGGGCAACGACCGCGACAGCCGACAATGTCGATGCCCTGGTACGCGTCTCGACGGTGAAGGAGGGAATGGCCATGGTCATCGATGCACCTCAATCCACCGCGCGCGGGAAAAGGCCGCGCGGCTTGAACAGGAGAACGGCGAGGAATGCCAGGTGGCCGGCAAGGATCTGCCACTCCGGATTGATCGCGGCACCCACCGTCTGGGCAACGCCAAGGATGATGCCGCCGGCGAGCGTGCCCCAGAGCGAGCCGAGCCCGCCGATGATCACCGCTTCGAAGGCATAGATCAGCCGCGCCGGTCCCGACGTCGGATCGAAATTGGCGCGGGTCCCGAGATAAAGGGCAGCGATCGTCACCACGACCATGGCAAGCCCTGTCGCCATGGCGAAGATACGTTGCGGCCGGATGCCCATCAGCCCGGCCGTCACCGGATCGTCCGAGGTCGCCCGGAAGGCGCGGCCGACGGAGGTGCGGTAGATGAGCTGGTTGAGACAGACGATGACGGCGACGGCGGAAAAGAAGGTCATCAGCGGCATGATGCCGGCGGTGACCGGGCCGAGATTGACGGAGGCGCTTTCTAGGCTCCCGGCAAAGACACGGCGGCTATCGGCCGAAAATCCTTCGAGCAGGCCGTTCTGGATGACGATCGACAGGCCGAAAGTGACAAGCAGCGGCGGCAGGATATCCTTGCCGAGCGTGCGGTTGAGCAGGAAATATTGCAGTCCCCAGCCGATCGCGAACATCAACGGCATCGCGATCGCGGCGGCAACGAACGGATTGAGCCCGAGCGTCGTCACCAGGACCAGGATCAGGAAGGCGGCAAGCACGATCAGATCGCCATGGGCGAGGTTGACCAGCCGCATGATGCCGAAGATGAGACTGAGCCCCGCCGCAAACAGCGCGTAGAGCCCGCCGAGCAGCACGCCCTGGAGAATGGTATCAAGCCAGTTCATGGTGATCCGTCCCGAAATAAGCCTTGTGGATGTCGTCGCGGCTGAGGTCGGCGGCGCGGCCGGAAAGCGTTACCCGCCCTTCCATCATGCAGTAGACGCGGTCGGCCACCTTCAGCGCCTGGGCGATATCCTGCTCGACGATGACGATCGAAGCGCCGGTCTCGCGGATGCGCGGGAAGGCGGCGTAGATATCGCGGACCACGACGGGCGCAAGGCCAAGGCTGATCTCGTCACAGAGCAGCATCGCCGGATTGGACATCAGCCCGCGGCCGATCGCCACCATCTGCTGCTGCCCGCCGGAAAGCGCCGTGGCCGGATTGTCGCGCCGCTCCTTCAGGATTGGGAATAGCGCGAAGATGCTTTCGAGCGTCCACGGGCCATCGACCTTGCGGCCATAATTGCCGACCAGCAGGTTTTCCTCGACGCTCAGCGACGGAAAGAGTTTTCGCCCTTCCGGCACCATGGCGATGCCGCGCGCCAGAATGTCAGGCGCCGACAGCGCGCCGATCGGCTCGTCGCGATAAAGGATCGATGACGCCGCATTGGTGAGCACGCCTGAGATCGAGCGCATCAGCGTCGTCTTGCCGGCGCCGTTGGCGCCAATGATGGCGACGGTCTCGCCGGCGCCGACCACAATATCGACGCCGAACAGCGCCTGGAAACCGCCGTAGGAGGCGGTCAGGCCTCTGGTTTCGAGCAGCGCCATCAGATCTCGATCCCCAGATAGATTTCACGCACGTCGCGCGATGCCATGATGTCGTCGGGCTTGCCGATGCCGATGACCTTGCCGAAATGCAGCACCAGCAGCCGCTCGACGACGGAATTCAGCGCATGCAGCACGTGCTCGATCCAGATGACGGCAACGCCGCGCGCATGAATGGCGCGGATGGTGGCCACCAGCGACCGGCATTCGCCCTCCGTCAGCCCGCCGGCGATTTCATCGAGCAGGAGCAGCTTCGGTTCCGTCGCCAGCGCTCGGGCGAGCTCCAGCCGTTTGCGCAGCAGCAACGACAGGCTTCCGGCCAAAACATTCGCCTTGTCGATCAGCCCGGTGTCCACCAGGATTTCGGCGCAGCGGTCCGACACCTCGACCTCGCGCCGCCGCGAGCCGAAAGCGCCTGCGACCAGGAGGTTTTCAAAGACCGTCAGCTTCTCGAACGGCTGCGGGATCTGGAAGGTGCGGCCGATGCCCGCCAGGCAGCGCGCCATCGGCGGCGTGCGCGTCACGTCGCCGCCGAGAAAGCGGATGCTTCCGCTGTCGGCGGGGATATTGCCGGTTATCAAATTGAACAGCGTCGACTTGCCGGCGCCGTTCGGCCCGATAATGCCAAGCGCCTCGCCTTCGCCGACGGCAAAGGAAATCTGCTCGGCGACCGTCAATGCGCCGAATTTCTTCGAGACCCCATCGAGTTCGAGAATTGCCAAACCCATTCCTCCGAGAACAGGCGGGGCCGAACGGGCCCCGCGCAAAAAAATCAGGCGATTGCTTCCATCTTGCCGCCGACCGGAATGTTCGGCGCCGTCTTGTTGTCGGTGATGACGAGATCGTAGCCGCCGCCGTCCTTCAACCGCCACTGGCCGCCGACGAGCGGCGTCTTGGCAATGTTCTTGGCCGCGAAAGGCGGCAGGCCCTTGCCGTCCCAAGCAATCGGCCCGACCAGCGTATCGAGCTTGGTGGCGGCAATCGCCTGCGCGACGGCATCCCCGTCTGTCGGATCTCCGGCCCGCTTCATCGCATCCACCGCCAGCTCGAACAGCGCATGGGCAAAACCGATCGGCTGCGTCCACGGCCTGCTAGTCGCCTTGGTAAAGGCGGCCGCCACCTCTGCTGTACTTTCGCCCGTCAAGGACGATTTGAACGGATGGCTCGGCGTCCACCAGACTTCCGACGACAGATTATGCCCGGCATTGCCGAGCGCCTCCACCGTCTGCGGGAACAGCAGTGCCTTGCCGATCGAGGCGATCTTCGGGGCGAAACCCTGCTGCTTGGCCTGGTTCCAGAAGGTGGTGAAGTCAGGCGGGATCACCACGCCGGTGATGATTTCGCACTGGCCCGATTTGAAGGCGTTGATCTGCGCCGAGAAATCATCCGTCATGTTCTGATAGCGGCCGGGGTCGATCAGCCCGTAGCCCATCTTTTCCAGCACCGGCGGGAAGCCGACGACCTTGTCGCCCCAGGCATTGCCGTCGCCGTCATTTGGGAAGAGGCCGCCAACCTTCTTGTTGGTCTCGATCTGCGCCCACATGTTGGTGAAGACCGAGATGACGTCCTCGAGACCCCAGAAGAAGTGATAGGCGTAGTTCAATGGTTTCCAGGAGGTCGGGTCGCCGGGATTGCCCTGCTGGCCGATGAACCACGGCTGCCAGGGAGCCACCGTCGAAATACAGGGCATTTCCTCAGCCTCGCAGGTGGTCGCCACCGGATTGGTGGTCTCCGGCGTCGAGGCGACGAGGATCAGGTTCACCTCGTCGGTGACGATCAGTTCCTTGGCGACCTCCGCCGCCCGGTTCGGATTGGATTGGCTGTCCTTGACGACAACCTCGTAGTTGAGACCCTTCGACTTGGTGACTGCCAGAAAACTGTCGATGACGAACTTGTCGGCCTCACCGAAGGCGGCAAGCGGTCCCGTCTGCGGGCTGACATAGCCGAGCTTGATCGCGGCGTCCTGCGCGATCGCGGGGGCGGCGAGCCCGGATGTCGCCGCCAATGCACCGGTGGCGGCCGTCGTCTTCAGAAAATCGCGTCGGGTAAACATGTTTCCTCCTCCCATTTTCCTCTCCTCCCAGAGAGCGTGATGTCTGTCGTCAGCTTATGCCGGCCGCTTGCCCTCCCAGGCATCCTGCAGCAGGGCACGAATGGACTTCCGGTCGATCGGCCTTGGATTCCAGTAGGGATTTTCGGTGGCGATCTCGGCTGCGCGATCGAGATCGGCAACGCTCAGGCCCAGACCCTTCAGCGCCAGCGGTGAACCGATTTGTCTCGCGAAATCCCAAAGCCCGCCGCCGACCGAGGCGCCGAAAATATCGGCGACCGGCGCCAGAAGTTCCGGCACGGCCGCGGCATTGTAGGCGGCGGTGTGCGGCAGCATGATCGCATGCGTGTCGGCGTGCGGCGTATCGAAAGTGCCGCCCAGCGTGTGGCAGATCTTGTGGTGCAGCGCCATACCGACCGTGCCGAGCACGGTGCCGCAAAGCCAGGCGCCGTAGAGTGCATCGGCACGGGCATCGGGCTCGTGGGGATTAGCGATGATATCAGGCAGGCTGGTCTTGAAGGCCCGCAGCCCCTCGACCGCCATCAGCGTCGAAATCGGGTTGCGGTCTTGCGCGTAGAGCGCCTCGACCGCATGGGCCATGGCATTCAGGCCCGAGGTGACGCTCATGCCGACCGGCAGGCCAAGCGTCAGCGCCGGGTCGTAGATCACCACCTCTGGCAGGATGCTCGCATGGCGCACGGTCGTCTTGCGCCCGGCCTCGGTCTGGCCGAGGATCGGCGTCACTTCCGATCCGGCATAGGTCGTCGGAATGACAATCTGATGCAGATCCGTGCGATAGGCGATCGCCTTGCCAAGCCCGGTGGTCGAGCCGCCGCCGAGCGAAACGACGCAATCGGCCTGCGTTTGGAAAACCACCTCCATCGCCTCTTCGGTGACATCGACTGGCGTGTGCATAGTGGCGCCAGCAAAGACGCCGACAGCGAGAGAGCCCAGCCGCGTGGCAAGCGCTTCGGCGTCGGCCTTCTGTTGCGGCGTCGAGAGAACGAGGGCCTTGGTGCATCCGAGCTTTTCCACCCACTCGCCGGCGGCGGCGCTCTTGCCTTCGCCGAAGACGATATGGGCGGGGCTGCCGCTATAGGTGAAAATCCGGCTCATGTATCGGCTCCCTGCCTGGCGCGGACCATGACGAACGTCAGTTTCAACAACCACCCCTTGCCCTGCTGCTCGAAGGTTCGCACCAACTCGGGCTTGACGGCGAAGATCGCGTCTTCGGCCAGATGCGGATCGCTGCCGTCATAGATATGCGTGGTGATCGTCTCGAAGTCCGGCCCCTTGATGATGAAATGAAGATGCGCGGGGCGGCGCAGCGGATAGCCCGCCCGCCGCAAAAGCTTTCCGACGGGACCATCGTCAGGCACGCCATAGCCGCATGGCTTGATGGTCCGATAGTGGAAGCGTCCGTCGGGATCCGTGCGGAAGCCGCCGCGCAGGTTGAATTCCGGCTGCAGGTCCGGCTGCTGGTTTTCGTAGAGGCCTTGAGCATTGGCCTGCCAGGTGATGATCTCGGCATTTGCGATGGGATCGCCATCGAGATCCTGCACGCGGCCGGAAACTTCCAGCGGCTCGCCGATACCATCAAGCGAAATATTGCCGCCGAGCGGCAATTGCGGAACGTCGGCGCGGAAGAACGGTCCGCGCACGGTGTTGGGGGTGGCCGTCTTCGGACGGCGCGAATTGATCTCCTCGACCAGTGTCGAAGCGCCGAGCAGATCCGACAGGAGCACCCACTCCTGGCGCCGCTCGTCGCTTGCATGGCCAACGTCGGTCAAGAATTCGATGACTTGGCGCCATTCCGCCTGGGTGGGCCGCACTTCGCGGATCAGGGTATGAAGATGCGTCACCGCCGCGGCGAGAACCTGCGGCAGGATGTTGTCCTTTGATGGCTGAAGTCGTTGCGCAAAGATGTCATGCGAGGTGGCCTCGCTGAAATTCAGCGCCATCGGACCCGGCGTCATGCGTCTCCTCCAAGGCAATGGCTGGTGGAGACAAATTTAGTCCAAACGCTATGTGCCGGTAATGATTTTATTCGCGATTAATATATCATATCGTTATGAAGATAGACGAACGTCACCTTGTCCAGCTTGCGGCAGTCGTTAAGACCGGCGGGGTCACCGAGGGAGCTGCCCTGCTCGGCCTATCGCAGCCGGCTGTTTCGCGCACGCTCGCAATGCTCGAGGCTCGCATCGGCGAGCCACTGTTCGTCAAGGGGCGGCGGCCGTTGCAGCCAACGTCATTGGGTCGGGCGCTGGCCGATCACGGCCAGACGATGCTGTCGGCATCGCGCAAGGCCTCCGATGTCGTCGAAAGCTTTCGGGCCGGCAGAAGCGGCGTAGTGCGTGTCGGTGGCACGCCTTTTTTCATGGATGCGTTGATCGCCGGCATGATCGCCGAGTTCCAGAACCTGCATCCAGACGTACGCATCGACCAGAGCTATGGTTACTTCCCAGACCTCCGTGCCGCGCTCAATGCCGACCAGATCGACCTTGCCATCTGCCCGATCGATATTCTCGACGAGGGCTCCGGCCTCGAATTTCAGCAAATCCTGCCCGGCCGCAACGTCGTCGCCTGCCGGGTCACCCATCCTTTGCTGTTGAAGCGGCGCCCTCAGCCGGCGCACCTGCTCGATTTCCCTTGGGTGGCGCCTCCGCCAGGCAGCCCGCTACTCACCGATCTGCGCAGCATGCTGCTGTCCTTCGGCGCAACCGAAGTCAAGATCCGCTATTCGGGCGGCTCCCTCATGAGCGTCGTCCAGTACATGAAGGCGGCGGATGCGCTGACCATCATGCCGCACAGCGTCGTCTTCGCATTGCGCAACGAAAAGTCCATCACCGCCCTGCCCGTTCCCATCCCCCATTCGGAACGCGCGCTCGGCTTGCTGAAGCGTTCTGACGCACCCCGCACACCCGCCGCCGACAACTTCGCCCGCCACATCCGCACCGGCTTCGATAACCTCAAGCACCTGATTAAGCGGCATGAGCAGTCAGTGGTCTGGGGCTCATGAACAAAATGCGAGAACGTGCAGCAGGCAGTTGGTGCCACTTCACCGTTCGGTCTGGGCAAGGCCTCGGCGGCGGCGCGATCAGGCTACGGAGCGGCGCGTCGGTTTTCACCATGCAGGCTTGGAAGGCCCGCGGGGCGGCCTGATCATCCGAGCATTTCATCAGTTGAAGAAGAGACGGCTCACGCCGCCTCCTCCTCATCGAGTTCCGGCTGCAAGGAATGCAGATAGTCGACGGCGCGCTGCGCATGGGCCGCCGCCGAAAAGATGGCGCGCTTGTCGTGGTGGAGAACCTTGAGCCAGCCATCGAGATAGCTTGCGTGGTCGGGGCGCGGTTCGAGCTCGGGGACGATGCCGAGATCGGCGCAGAGAAACGCGCTGCCGAGTTCGGCAATGAGCTCCTCGCGGGCGCGGTCGCTCCGGTCTTTCGCGTAGCGGCTGAGATCGCGATCCAGCCGTCGCGGTGCGGCGGTCCAGTGGGTGATCTCGTGGCTGAGGACGGCGACATAGGAAGCATCGTCCCGGAAGGCATCCGGGCATGGCATCTGGATGTAATCACGCTGAGCGGCATAATAGGCAGCCGATCCTCCGTGGCGGATCAGCGCCCCCGTATTGGCAAAGAAGCGGCCGGCATCGCCGATGCGGCTCATCGGATCCTGGTGAGGTGCGCCGTCGTCAAAGCGGCCATCAAGACCGGCGATCTGATCGGTATTGAACACTGTGTAGGCTTTGAGGAATGGAATGTCCTGTTCGATCTCGGTCCCCGTCTCGGTCGTCTCGGTGCGGATGAACGAACTGGCAAAGACCACGGTCGTGCCGGTTTCGCCCTTGCGAACGGCGCCACCGAGTTCGATTGCCTGACGAAAGGTCATCCAGCGTGACGAGGGAAAGCCGCGGGCGATGGCTTGCGACCACAGCAGCAAGACGTTGATCCCGGTGTAGGGTTGGCCGTTGTGGCGCAGTGGCCGGCCGACCTCACTTGTCGCATGTCCCGTCGTCCAGGGTTTGGTCCATGGCCGCACGCCCCGTTCGAGATCGGCGATGATCGTGTTGGTGATGAGGCTGTAGATATCGGATCGTTGATTGGACTGCTGCCTGCTCATGTTGGAACCTCCGTTTCGAGGTCGCGGCCATCGCGACCTGCTACGGCGGTCCGAAAGCCAGGCGGCAAGCGCTGCCTGCACCCCGCGGGGCCGCAACGAAGTGGAGGACGGCAAAGCCGTTGCCGGCGGCGCGAGCCTGGCAGGACCAAAAGCCGGGGCAGGACGCGATGGCCGCAATCGCAGGGGAGGTTTAGACGCAGGCGGACATGGCTGATCCGCGATCCGGATCCCGTCGCCAGCTTCGCGGATGAAGCGCGCGCGATACGACATCACGCGCCAATCGAGATACTCGTCCCGAACATCCGGGCATGGGCGCGAGAATGGGATCGACTGCCGGCCGGCAACTTGTCGTCGACGACGGGAGGTGGCTTTTTGCAATTATTGCCACGCCGGGCAATGTTCGTGGGAAGGTGGTCGGGCGGACTGGCCAGCATGACTTCACGCATGTCAATGCCAACCCAGTCCGGCGGGCTACTGGTAAAGACGGGAGGGACCACCAAGTCGTTTTAGGCAAAGGCAGACAGAACCCGGATTGAGCGCCATATCAAACGCCAGTTGCTAGCTCGATCATTCGATGGCCGGGCCGATAGACCTTATGCAATGCGCCAGCAACGCAGCTCATAGCCGTTCCGGGCCAAGGCGCATTGGACCCATTGGGTACAACGGGAATTGACAATTCAGCGCTCGAACCGATCCAGCATCCTCCTCAGTTGTGCGTTTTGCAGCCGAAGCTTCCTCGCCAACTGATCCCGGAGCATCCTGATTTCTCCCTCAAGGCTGATTGCATCGTCGGAAACGATGGCAAGTCGTGGAGATGGTCGCGAAACGACATCGACGACGTCCGCTTTCCTGGCCTGTCTGCTGCGCTTTCGCGCTGCACCATCGTCAATCCGCGAGGGCTTGGGCGCGGCGTGTGCAGCTATGTCCACCTTATCGGATGAGGCCAGATCAGCCGCTTTCTCGAGCGTGGCGCTTTCGACATCTGTCGTGTGATCAGCACTATTTGCCGCCTCTTCGGCATGACGAGGCAGGTCTACCGACACCGCCTCGTGTTGTTCGTGGGTGACCGGCTTTTCGTTGGCCGCACGGTCTGCGGCTTTCGACCGGTTGCCGGCCGCCGCTTCAGTCGGCTCGGCGATGGCTGATACGTCCGGCTTCACATCATCGGTCGAGCCGTGTTCTTGCTTCTGCTGGCGTCGCCGTGACACCAGCCCAGCAAGAAGTTTCCATGGAGACGCCATTTTATTCGACCTCGAATTCTACTGCGTATGCAAACTGCGAGCAAAAACGTTGGCGGCAGAACGAACCGCCGCCAAAATCTTCACTTCAATAAGCATGAGAATGCGGCCAGCGCTTGACCGTCTGCTGCCGATCAACCGAGGTTGAGGCGCTTTCGCAGATCGGCATTTTCAGCGCGGAGCTTCTCCGCCAGCAGCTTGCGCAGTTTCTGGTTTTCCTCTTCGAGCTGCAGAAGATCCGAAATCTCATCAACTGCCGCCACCGACGGTGCAGCCGCTATCGACACAGCCTTCGGAGCACGTTTGACAGGTACACGCTTGGCACTCGTCGTCCCTTCGTCAGGCTTTGCTTTGCGTCCTCTCGTCTGCTTTCCAGCTTTGGCATCCGAAGCCGCTGCCGGTTGCGAAGAAACGGCGGCTGAGGCGGTTGCAGGCACCACCTTCTTGGCGCGAGGTTTGCGCACCTTCTTCAGTCCATCGGGCGCCGCGGCGGCCGGCGTGTCAGCATTGTTTGTCGTATCTTTTTCGTCGGCCATTATGGTCTCCTGTAAAGCCGATGCATTTGTCTCTTGCTCGATCGGCAGTGTCAATAACGGCCCGGCCTGTTCTTCTTCGGATACAAGCATTCCGGTGCTTCTTGCCTGAGGAGCCAATGACATAAATGGCATTGCCTCGTCCTGCATATCTTGCGCAACGGACTTCATAACCGCCTTATTCCAACAACTTCGTTCGTGACCGTCGCGGCTTCGCCCCCGCCATCGGCGTATACCGCCACGTCGGCCGCGAGTATCGCCGCAATTTCGCCAGGTCGCCGTCGCGCGAGGCGGTCAAGAATGCCTCGGCTAGCTCGAGGCATCGCCGTCAGCCATTGCCGCTTCTCCAACAATCAAGGCTCTCGTAAGTGATGATGATGCAGCGCAGCGAAACGTGACATCATAACAGTGAGAATGTCCTCAACTGCGTTTAACGCTCGCCGCTTCTCTGCTTTTGGACCGCTCATCAAATCGGTCATCCCGGGGGTTAGCGCCTGCGATCTCGACCGTTGACAGATGCGGTCGCCACCGGCCAGTTCGTTGGCAAGCTGAGACGAAAAAAGACTCCAGCGCGCTCATAGGGAGCGAACGTTGTCGTTCCCGGTGAGAACCGCGATGCTAGCTGCCACGTCAGGCACGCCTGCCTTGACTGGAAGCGTGAACTGGTAACCGCCATTTCGGATCGTCCGGAAAAGGGGGCCGCTTTGGGTTTGACCAAGCTTACGTCGCAGCCTGCTCATCAAGACGTCTATTGATCGGTCCATAGGCTCGCTCTTGCGCCCTTGTGTCAGATCAAGCAGCCGGTCTCGTGACAAGAGTCGGCCCGGTCGTTCAAGAAAGACCACCAACAGGTCGAATTCCGCTCCGGTCAACTCAATTTCTGGGCCACGCAACTTGCATACCCGCCGGGTGCTTGTGTCAGCGATGAATTCTGCGAAAGTGAAGACCTTGACGTCGGTGTCACTGTCCTCAGCGTCGCCGGCTCGTCGCAAGACTGCCCTGATCCTTGCCACGAGTTCTCGCGGATTGAACGGCTTGCCAAGATAATCGTCCGCTCCGAATTCCAGGCCAATGATACGGTCCACCTCCTCCTTCAATGCGGTCAGCAGGATAACAGGGATTCGAGACTGGCTAGCGCGCAGGTTCCTGCAGATATCAAGGCCCGAACCATCCGGAAGCAGGACGTCGAGCACGATCAGGTCAGGCGTGCTGGTATCGATCCACCTCTCACAGTCCTGCCGACATGCAACAGCGGTGACACGAAAACCTTGATCGACAAGATAACGTGTCAGTAGCCGGCGGATTTCCAGATCGCCATCAGCGACTAATATATGGTCCATATCGCCCACCTCGATGATTGATTTCTTCTTCCACTGCCGGCTTTCAATTCTCGTTGTCGTCTGCGGGAAACCTCCAGAAACATCCCGAGATCGCCGAGAAACGTTAAGCTGCTGGAACCGCTGCATTCGAAAACGTCACAAGCAGCGTTTGATTACCGAATAATGGTGTGCTGTCGCCGCGGCCCTGTATCTCATGAGATCGGCGCTATCACTTGCCATGGTTCGATGCGCCCAAGTCCGTCAGCCGTTGGGAGTAAGGAACGGCATCCGCCATGGGAGCGTCGCGATCATCGCAGTTCATCCAGCCGTTCGAGCGAACGAGGAAACCCCTTCAGAGAGACGCGAAAGGTCAACTTACCACCTGAAGCAAACGAAGTGGCGCTCACCGTGAGCACCTGCGCGGCTTTCAAAATGTCTATGGTGGCGTCGGACATGATGAGAAGAACGACGCAACCATCGGGCAGGCACGTCGCAACATCCGCATGTTGTTTTGAGGGTTGCGTATCAAGCTCGAGGCGCACGCCGTCCGACAACTTCAAGCCGAGCGGCATCCTGATCAGGACCCTCGTGCCCAGCTCTTCAGAAGGGTAGACCTGAATTGCGAACGCAACCAAACCGCTCTTTGGATCTTCATGAAACTGACCCGCGGCACATTGCTTTCCGACGTCGACGACCGCGCATTCAACGCCCCAGTCATCGTATTTCTCCTTTATGCCGTCGGCGGCGACGAGGAGTTGTTCGCTCGGCGCAGCGGCGCCCAGGGCCAACGATCCGGCGCGGTTGAATCCACTTTCCATTCTCCATGAGGCCTCATCGGAATTTTTCCGTTGAGCCGCTTCTGGCCCAACCAAACCCGACAGGAGCAGTGCCAAAACGCTCGCCAGTCTCAGCCCCAAACCCAAACCTCCCGACGGCGCTCGCTCGCGACCTGCAGCAACCCCATCCCCAAACGCAGAGCCCATCGTGGGTGATTTCGCCTCCGTCCTCGCAGTGCAGCAGGGCCGGAAACACGGCATGAATAGATCGCCCAAAGGCCGGCTTGATCTCGGGCGGGGCGGAGGGAGAAGCAAAGGGCGTCGCCGTCCACGACCCGAGAACTCTGCCCGCCAAACAGGCTGCCGACAGGATCGGCATGGCGGATATACGCGAACGAAAATCGTCCAGACGCCGAATGAAAGGAACCGGTGGGGACAGACGTCGCGGGAAGGCAGTCGTTGCCGGCATCGGGGAAAGGAGCGACGCGATTTATGTCGCAAGGCGCCGGCATCCTGGCGGACACCGTTGAGCCGAAGCGCTCAGAACCGAGCATGGATGGGTTGCGGGGCGCACAGATCATTGGCTGCAAGATATCGAGGGCTTATCTGCGCAATAGCATTTGTATCTCAAGGAAGGACACGATCTGACCGCTAATGCGCCGTTCGAACAAGAGCATTCAATCCAATAGTCGTTGGAGCCGTGCTGCGGTCCGCGAAACAGCGAGTATCCGGTTCCTGTGTCGGCGATGCTGGACCCGACCTGAAACAGCGACGTACTGTCGGTTGCGCTGTCTTCGGCAAATGTGGACGTCGACAAGCCGGAGGCGACCAGGCCCGCGATCAGGCAAAGCAACCGTGTCCTGAGCGGATGGTCTACGCCGCGCCACGGCAGGAGGGACTGTCGCGATTTACCGTCGTTCATTTCGATGTCCATGGACGGGTTCCTGACTACGTCGCCATCCTTGGTAGCGGGTTCAACGTTAAGCAGCGTAAAGGCTGCGTAAAATTGAGTAAAAGCAGACGAGTGCGACCGCTCCGGGGTGCCACGACCGACCACGGATGGTGCCCGCTGGTGCGACCCCGGACGCCCGGCGCGCGAGCAAGATCGATGGTTTGGAAAGGATGGTGAGCGTCCCGCTTGTCCAAGTCATGCCAACCTCGGAGCTGAGCTTTTAACGTTGGGAAACCCCTTCAATGGCGATATTTGTTAGCCGTGTTCTTGTCGGGCTCACCTGCTGGCATGCCAAGGCACTGACCGAAGAGGCAGGTCGGTTAAATGACAGGCCGGGATTCTCCGGGCGTCAGACTATCAGCAACGGTCACTTGTATATGAAGCCGACGGTGCCGTGATATTGCGCTGTTGGCTCCAAGGTTTTGCCGTTGCCGTAGAGCTTGTTGATCCGGTCGAGTAACCCCTGAGAGGCATCATCAGCTGGGCTAAGATTGTCATCAGGCCGATTCAGATCTTTTGCCGCGACAGGGCGAACCAAATAGGGTGTGGCGATAATTACGAGTTCAGTCTCGTTTCTCTCGAAGCTTGTCTGGCGAAACAAAGCGCCAAACCCTGGAATCTTGTTCAAGACCGGCGTCCCATTGGAGGTCCTGTTGAAGTTATCTCGGATTAGCCCCGCCAGAGCGATCGAACCACCCGATGGCAGTTCAACGGTGGTGCTGGTCGAACGCTTGCCGTAGGTCGGGGATGAACCGGATATAGAGGTAACCGGTTCGGACACCTCGGTTGAGATCTGCAGGCTGATCCGACCGGACGTTAGGACGATGGGCTTGAATGAGAGGCTGATGCCGTAGCTGTACGGGGTTTGGGTCGTATTGCCATCGCGGTCGGTGTTTGAATAGAGGACCTCGCCACCTGCTTGAAACGATGCCGATTGACCCGAGACGGCCGTCAATGTCGGCTCGGCCAAGGTTCGAACCACTTTCGCTTGTTCAAGCGCATTCAATGTCGTTGAGAGGCCATGCTTGCCGAAGGATCCGCTGAATAGGGCTGATAGGCCGCCGCCGGAGGTCGCGGTCGTCGCATCCGTCGATGCCGTTCCCAGCTGGGCAATTGTTGAGCCACCAGCGTTTTTTAGCTCATTGTCAAAGCCCAGTTGCTTCAGGATCTCTCGCTTTACCTCCGCTATCGTCATTTTGAGCATCACCTGATCGTCGGCTGCGATGCGAAGAAGGTTGATGATTTTGGATTCCTGCCGATCTTCCGCAACAAGGGCCACGGATCCTTGACTACCCCCGCTCGACGCACTTTGGGTGCGGGTCGTCGCCTCCCCGCCTTTGACGAAAGCGGATGCAAGATCGGCGGCCTGTGCCGAGTCCTGTGCCGACCTTACGGTGCCGGTGAGGACAATATTATCGGAAATAATCTCAACCTTGATGGCCGCATCCGGTATCAAACGACGCAAATCCGTCTCCAGCCCGGCAATGTCTCTCTCAACCGCGATATCGATATTGACGATTGGTCGCTTGTTTGCATCGAGGATGAAGATATTCGTTTGCCCGACCTTTTTGCCAAAGAGAAAGATGGTGCGTGTCGCTCGCACTATCGCGTCAGACACGCCTGGATCTGAAACAACAATGTCATGAGCGTCCTGAGGAAGTTCAACGATGAGCGTCTTATTTAGACCGATGCTGACATGCCGCGTGACATTCACACCGGTCTCTGTAACGCTGATGACATTCTCGGCACGGCAATATGTGGCCGACGACAGCAGCGTGAGCAGGAGAACTGTATGCGCAATCCAGCCGGCATGGACCGAGGACTTCCCTAAATCCGTCTTGCGGAGCGGATGAACCCTAATGTTCAATGCCGCATCCATCGCGTTGCATACTATCGCGCTGATCAACCAGCAGCTCCCAACTGAGCGCGGCGACTGCGAGGGCTATGTGCTGTGGGTCCCAGCCGGCGGAGCGTGCCTTTTCGAAAAGCCTGGTAAGTGAGGGCTCCAGCGCGAATTTGCATTCGATTTGATAGGCACTGTCACTTTTTCGGATCGGAGAAGACGGTATATTGATGTCAGCCACGAGTTAGCGCCTTTGCTCTTTTTCAATCGGCGGTGAATCTTCGAAGGACGTCCCGCCAGTAACTCACCGGTTCGTGGCACGATCATGCTCTGAACATTTCCGTGTTTTACGAATTGTTTCCGAGCCGGCCGCGCTGCTTCATTGTGCGAGATTCGAACGCGGCACTCGTGCGGCCCGCCAGCAGGTCGAATTGCGAATGGCGGGCGTGGGATGGCGGCCACAATCGCGCGATGATTGCTTGAAAGGCTCCAGGCTTCGGCACAAAACTTAGGATCGGCGCGTCCTAAACCGGCAAAGTCCAGCCTCATCCGGTTCAATGGAGGACAGTGCGAAAGGCTTGTAACCCACCGAAGAGCCAAGCTTGTCGTCTCTTGCTTTTCCAGCCCTGTGTTAATGCCGAGTATCGAACAAGGAACGTCCGAATTCGGTCTCGTCTGCCCGAAAAAGGTTGAGGCGAAGTTTCCGGTTATCGCCGCAGTCAGCACTGCTCATAGCCTTCGCGATCAGGATGACAGGCCACTCACCGCCGTGACAGCGATTTGACAATCACTGGGCTGCAGGGATTTTCAACGGTTGAGATATAAGCCCAAGGCGTAATTCGAACCATGATGAGCAAAAACGATCACGTCAGCCAGCGGCGTTGCTTTTCAAAGGGATTTGGCTGTAGAGGCGCGTCGAGATTGGCTAGAATGCTTGGAACACGAGCTTTTGAGCGAGCTGTTCGGTCGCAACCGCGACCAAGTCTAGTTGTGACCGTCTATCACCTAGCTGGGATGTGCCTCATTCGCCCGCTTGAACAGTGGGTTCACCGGCTATTTTGTTGCAACAGATACAAATGCGCCGCACTTCAGGACGCAGACCCGACCGTCCCGCGTTCAGTATCGGGAGACCGCGAAGATCCCGCGAAGCGATTTCTGTGCCCCATCGCAGCCTCGTCCCGCGCAGCTGTCCTACGTGGCTGAAATATTCATTAACTCCGACAGCCGATTGGCATTCTTGATCGAATGTCCGTCGCGATCGTTGTTGAAGTAGGCCCATACGGTCTTCGCCCGGCTTTGCCTGATGCGCTCGGCCCACACGAGCAATTCCGCGTCACTGTAATCGTGGCGATACCATTGCCTGATCCCGTGAAACCGAACGTAGATGTCATCGGCGGTCCGCACCAGTTCATCCGGTAACCGGGGGCCGCTGCAGGAGCAGAAAATCACCCCGGCAGCGTTGAAGGCTTCGAATACCTCATCATTCCACCAGCTCTTATGGCGAAACTCGACGACGTTCCTGCGGCGGCAGTCGAGCTGCGATAAAATGGATTGAAGCATTTCCGGAGTGTAGCGAACGCTCGGCGGCAGCTGGAAGAGAAAGCAGCCCATATGCGGGCCGAGAAGGTCGGCGATATAGCCGAAATCCTGGATCAGACTTTCCGCGTGCTCGAACCGCTTGATATGGGTGATCAGCTCGCAGACCTTGATGGTGTAGACGAAACCGGGCGCGGCCTGGCGGATCCAGGCCTTCACGGCTCCGATTGTCGGCCACGAATAAAACGGGGCGTTGAGCTCGACCGTCTTGAAGGATTTCTGATAAATTGCGAAATATTGACTCGACGGAACATCCGCAGGATAGAACGCCCCCTTGCAATGCCAGTAGTACCACCCCGAACATCCGATATGGGTGCGACCGGCCTGTCGATCCTCGGTCGGGTTGTTGGCCTGCGGATCGGCAAGGCGTACCTGACGCATTTTGGCCGCCCGATCGACATTGGCGTCGCGCTGCTTTTGCCGGCGCTCAGCGCGGCGCGCGCGGCGGGCCGCGTTATCTTCAGCAGTGCGCTGCACCAATCGATCCTCCTCGTCCCGGCCTCGACTTCATTTGCAACGTCAGCACCCGTTGCCGGTTTACCGTCTGACGGTCAGCATCTTGAAATGGCCAAGATGAGTCTCGATGCGCGGACACGTTTCCCGCAAAGCCAACAAAAGACTGATCTTCGACCGAGCCGGCATAGGTCTCGAACGACACGCGCACCATGCGCCTGAATGTCGAGATAGAGCGTCAGGTCCTCAGCCCGATCCCTCTCGGCAGCCGCTACCTGATCGGCGTTTCCTGCCTCGACGGCTTCGAACTCAGCCTGCCACAAACTCGACCGCCATCATCCGACTATACGAGCGCACCGAGCGCCAGGAACGACTGCAGCTGTTCCTCCGTCTGGTCGCCGTCAGCGATCACCCTGAACGCTTTGCCTTCAGATTTTAGTTGCCGTGCAGTCTTTAGCGCATCGGGGTAAACGAGCATCGGCTCGTTACGGGTGTCGATACCATCCGGATCGAGCGAACTGATGGCGATGACCAGGAATGTCGCAGTCATGAAAGTTTTTCCTTTTTCACGCCGTGGATAACCGACCGCTAGCCTTCGTTCCCGTCTGACAGGAATCCTTTTGGAACCGCGTCGCGTGCGTCTTGTAGCGCCATCATCCGATCAAGCCACTTGCTTTTGAGGACATCGTCAATCGCAAAAGCGACGTCCTTGGCGCTCCAATCCGCATCCTCCATTTCCTGGATGAGTGCAGTTAGTTTCCGATCGATAATGTCGCGAAGCTCATCATCGTTGGCACGCTGATTCGGCATTTCAGACAACCTTTCAAACTGAGCGAGCAACGGTCGGGTGGCGCATATGTTCCACGGCGAGCTCGAAATGCCTGGGACACGTTCAAGATCAAACGCTGCCTGATCCCGGCCAGCGGCGTCGACGAAGGGAGCTGAGTCGAGCAAGGCCCGGTGACCCCATGCACGACCCGAGCAGGATACCGAACCTTGAATTGCCGTGTCTTTGCCGGATCGCCAGCAGTTCGCAACGGCATCCACGATATAGGGCCTGATGGGCGTCTTGATGTCGGAGAGATGGCCAAGGCAGCTACATGATCCGAGATGGTAGCACGCGCTTGCCTCGTGTCTACGTTCGCTTCAAGGCGAACGCGGCCCACTAGCGCGAGGCAAGCTTTCGTGTGCGCAGCCCGAGCCAACCGCCCATATGAAGGTTCTGCCCGACGACGAACAGCGGCTTCGGAGCCGTGCCACGTCTCCACGCCGGAACGTCGTCGGGCGAAAACGCGAATTGGAAGCAGGGTAGATCGACGGGTGATCACTATCCACCCGATGACGACCTGGATAAGCTGAGGCATTTCTATTTCCAAGGTTCGGCGATCGCTCACGGGTCATGGGACTTTTGGCAGCGACGTCGATCCGCTGATCACTTCTGGCAAAGCTTGGCTAAATTCTTCTCCAGGCTTTGCCGGAGGACGCCGGAGATCTGGGTCTCCAGTCCCTTGACGACATCGCCGAACCGGCCACCAGTCTTGACGATCTCGATGGAGGTATCGGTCGTCTTGCAGGTCGACAGGTCGATCTTCAGCCGAACTTCAGCGGTAGCTGAAAACCCTCCTTCGACCAGCGCTTCGTCCGAGGTTTTGCAAGCAAGCGTGCCGCGGGCGCTCGCCTCCGCCGTGTCGCCATTCACCGACAATTGCAGGTTTTCGATCTTGACGGAATCGAGCTTGTCGACGCCTACCTCGACACTGATGCCGAAGCTCGATACCTTGGTCTTCAACGACCTGCATGGCTGCACATCTCCAATGGCTCTCTCCAACGCGTTCGGCGCCTGTGCTTTGGCGAAGGAGCATGGCTGGAGGAGAAAAACTCCCGCCGTTAACAGGCCTAAACAGTTCCGCATCGCTCTCTCCCATCTGCCTGGGTTTTCACGCAGGCGCCTCTGAATCATGGGGCCGGATCGGTCTGCCGGAAAGGCAATGACGGTTGCCACCATGACCGCCGCCTAAGGAACCTGGACACAAAATATAGTTTTACGACCGATGGGGCACAACGTCGTTTGTAGTACGAGCTCGCGGCAGCGCGGACGGACGCTTGGATCGGCGACCAGGCGTCGTGGCGGCGCCTGCTTGTGATGCATTGTGTTGTGGCAGCGATCCGCGCCAACCGCAGCAACCACGCCCGTCAAAAGGCCGCCGGCTCCCTTACATCGACGGGGTGGGGGTCAAATACGGACGGGGGCGCCGTCAAAGACAGCGCCCCCGCTCCTCCTTCAAATTAGGCGGCTTCGTGCTTTTCGCCCTCGATCTGCAGAGGGGCCTGTGTTTCGGCGTTGCCGCCGATCGCAATCCTACGGGGCTTCATCGCATCCGGGATCTCCCGCTGGAGCTCGATGCTGAGAAGGCCGTTCGTCAAGGAGGCGGTTTCCACCTTGACGTGGTCGGCGAGCTCGAAGCGGCGCTCGAAGGCGCGGCCGGCGATACCCCGGTGTAAATATTCACCATCCTTCTCGTCGGCCTTCTGCCCCTTCACCACCAGCACGTTGCGCTCTTGCGTGATCTCGAGATCGGCGTCGGCGAAGCCGGCGAGCGCCATCTGAATGCGATAGCCGTCCTCGCCCGTCTTGACGATGTCATAGGACGGCCAGGTGTCGATGGCCTGCAGGCGCTGCTGCGCGTTGGTCAAGAGATTGAAGACACGGTCGAAGCCGATGCTGGACCGATAAAGCGGTGCGAAGTCGAAGTCGTTTCTCATACCAAATCCTCCGTAAAGCGAGATGGAATGGAGACGCGAAATCTGGCGTCTCCTGGTTGCTATCGGCCCCATCCGGCGACCGACGAAAAATGATCTGGTCTCGAGCGTTTTTTGATTCAAGAGGCGCATCAAAAAAATTCTGAGCGTCGCGCCTCGAACCTCTTGAATACTGTTTTCGTTGAAACAATCTCCTTTTCACCTGGAGATTTTCGCTCCGTTAGCTGGAAGTTTTTAGGAGACGCAAGATGAAAACGAAAGGCTCTGACCACACTAATCCCCACAACGCCGTCGACGCGATATCCGCGTCGCGCATTCTTCACACGCACCGACACTTTGACCACCCGGAGGAGGTCGTCTCGGCGGGGCTTTCGACAGACGAGAAACGAGAAATTCTCGCTTCGTGGGCTTCCGATCTTCACGCGGTCGAATCCTTGCCGGAACTGCGCCATCCGCCGGGCGTCCACCATCCAGTTCGATACAGGGACATACTCGACGCACTGAAGAAGCACGACGAGTGGCGAGGCGAGGGCTCGCAAACGCAGCCCACGCGCCGTCCGGTTTTGCTTGGGTAAGCGGAGGCCGACATGAAAGTCCGGCAAACCCAACCTCGCAGTGTCACCACTACCCATGATCCGATGCCAGAGCGGCTGTTGGTGATTTCCCGCTACGTGGAGAACATCCGCCGCCTTGCACGGCTGGCGGACCGTCTCGGCCGCAGCGAGCTCGGCACCGCAATGATGGAGGTGGCGGGCTGTATGGAAAGGATGTCCAACGACATTGCGATGAGCGACAGCGGCGCGGACATCTTGCGGCAGGCCGCGAGGCTTGTTGGCACCGCCGAAGGTCTTCTGGAGAGGCAGGCAAAGCTTGCTGTGCTGCATTAGGTTTGTTGCAGTCCAGATCGGCTTTTCCGCGAACCGGGCCTGGGCGGCGTCACCGTGCTCACTCGGGGCCACGCGAACGTCGCACAATGACTTGATCTGGCAAGCGCTTCGCACTGCCTTTTGCCGGCGTCGTTTTGCGGTGATGCCGGCTAGAAGATCGACATCAGCTTGTCGACCTCGTTCGCTGTGCGGAACCAATTCGGAGACGAAGTCTGTCGGGGAAAAAGTGCGCTGATGCCAGACCTCGCCTCGTCCGAGGCGAGGTCTGGCATTCTGCATTAATGGGCGACGAGGCGTGCTGGCCGAGCCGGATGCGTCTTCGGCTTTCCCTTCCACGGGGCAAGCACGGACGGCATGCCCGCTTCGAGGCAGGCCGCAACGAAGGCTTCGCGCGCGACGGTGCTAGGAATGATCCCGTTGAGGACGCCACGACACGTCTTCACTGCGCGTTCATGGCGCTTTCCATGACGCAGCGGCCATTCGTTCTCGAGAAAATCCAAGGCGTCGTATGCGCCTGTGAAGGTGCGCTCCAAACCGCACTGCAGCCGGATTCTCACCGGCAGGGTCCACGGAACATCGTTAAGCGGCATCTTTTCCTCCTTTCATGCCACCAATGGTCCTAATGAAAATGATATTGGGGCAGGACCCCGGCTGTTCAAGGGCGATCAATCAATGGTTCCTAATCACCGGGGCATTCCGTAATTTCAATGGCCATCCCTGAAATCACGAGCCGGCAGACGGGACCTCAATGTCGATAAGCAGCCCTTCATCCGACCAGGTTTTCTCAAGACGTCCGTTAAGCTGTTTTTCAACCATTGCGCCGACAATCACCGTGCCAAAACCCCGCTTTGCTGATCTAGGCGGAGTGTCGACGCCCACCTCCTGCCACCGGATCCTGAAGCCGGCTCCGGACGGTCCGGGCTTCCAACTGATCGAAAGCCTACCTTGCGCAGCGGCAAGCGCACCGTGATGGGCTGCGTTGACGGCGAGCTCGTGGAGCACGAGCGCAAGGGGCTGGACGGCCGGCGCAGGCATGTCGATATCCGGTCCGCTAAAAAAGGTGCGGGTGGCCGCGAACGGCGATACCTGTTGGCGAATGAGTTCTTCAAGAGAAATGCTTGTCCATCTTCGTGCGGCAAGCAAGGTATGGGCACGGGCGAGCGCCTGCACGCGGTGTTGAATGGCGGCGGCGTAAAGGGCGGGGTCATCGGCGTTGCTCAGGCGAACGATGCTGTCGACGATCGCCAGGACATTCTTGGATCGGTGGTCGACTTCCATCAGCAGGCGATGTTCGGAGGCCTCCAGTGCCTCGATCCGCCGGTATTCCGTCATGTCGATTTGAGATCCAAAGAAATACAGGATCCTTCCGTCATCCCCATGGACGGGACTGAGATGCAAGCGGTTCCAGAACTGCTCTCCGCTCTTCTTATAATTGAGGATCTCGATGCTGATCTCACGCTCCCCGGCGATTGCGGCACGAATTTCAGCGGCGGCGATCGGAGACGTCGCGGGGCCCTGCAGGAAACGACAGTTGTGGCCTAACACTTCTTCGGCCTCGTAACCTGTCAGCTCGAGGAATGCCTTGTTTGCAAGCACGATCGGCTGATCGGACTTACGCGCGTCGGTGACGACCATTGGCATCCTGGTCCGTTCAAATGCGATCGCTGCCAGCTCTTTCCGATCGGCGGAAGCTGCTTTTGAAGATGCGGAGGGCAAATCCCCATGCAGTTTTTCTCTCGAATGGCCAGTCATGCTTCCACGCTCACTAAGACGTCGCTTGATAACGTCGCTCGCGTATCTTTGTTTCCACGAAGGTTGCGTGCCTTTAGCGATCGCTCCTCCGGGACTTGCAGGATGGCTGCGGCCTTTGCCAAAGCGACGGCATCCGGTATAAAATCGGGATGAGGCCTTTCAGCCCGCAGGCCCCGAAAGGATCGCGCGCACCACATGATCATGAAACTCTTTTCCAATTCCAGCCGTTCTCGAGAGCGCTTTCTCGAAGCCATCCTGCAGAGTGCCATCGAGTATGCCATCATCTCCACGGATCTCGATGGCCTGGTGACCACGTGGAATGAGGGCGCCCGCCGGATTCTCGGATGGGATGCGGATGAGATTGTCGGCCAGCCTGCGGCGGTCATCTTCACCGAGGAAGACAGGCAGGCCGGGATTCTCCAGTTGGAAATGACTGCCGCTTTGACCGAAGGTCATGGCAATGATGAGCGCTGGCACGTTCGCAAGGACGGCTCGTTGTTCTGGGCGTCCGGTCAGATGATGGCGTTGACGTCGGACGATGGCAAAGTCGAGGGATACGTAAAAATTCTGAGGGATCGCACCGAGCAGAGAGAGAATGAGGAACGACAACGCATCCTGATGCACGAACTCTCTCACCGCATGAAAAACACGCTGGCCGTCGTTCAGGCCATCACCAGCCAATCCTTCCGAAACGCCAGTTCTCTCGAGGATGCGGAGCATTCGATCACGGCACGCATCAATGCTTATTCAAAGGCGCACGACATTTTGCTTCAGCAGAACTGGCTGGGCACGAGCATCGCGACAATCGTCGAGGCGACCGCGATTAATCTCGGACTTGAGACGTCAGGACGTTTCAAGGCGAGCGGTCCCGCGGTTGAATTGGGTCCACAGGCGGCCCTTTGCTTCTCCCTGGTGCTGCACGAACTCGTCACCAACGCCAGCAAGTATGGTGCGCTGTCGGTGGATACAGGGACGGTCGAAATCGAATGGTCGGTACGCGATGAGGCGGGCGACCAACGCCTGACCTTCACTTGGCAGGAGGTTGGAGGCCCGGCGGTTGCAGCTCCGAGCAAGAAGGGGTTCGGCACACGCCTCGTCAGTTCCAGCCTGTCCGCCTTCGGAGAGATCGCGCTTGACTACCCGCCGACAGGGTTCGTCCTGAAGCTCGATGCGTCGCTCCAGAAGCTGCAATACAGGAACTATTCCGACGCCGAGGCGTAGTTGAAACGCTATGCCCGCATTGGGGAAACCCAGAGACGTCGCCCGCATGCGGGTTCGATTGGCCTTGGAAGCGCGATAGGCACATGGACCCAACATTGCTTGCCGGTATCGTAAACGGCTATCCCCGCGCGCGTTGCGCAAGAAGCCGAGGCCCTCCCATGCGCGATCTAGGAAACCCTCCGGTCCGGGAAGGATCATGAATTCCACAAACAGGATTTTCAGGCGGCCGGGCTATTTGTAGGGCGCTCGAAGTGACGCGGGCGTTTCCATGTCGGCAACATCGCAGCCATCGATAACGAACCAAGACAGCAATCGCAAAAACCGGTGCGCCGATCCTGATACGTGCTGGCTTCATTTCCTCTAGGCCCCAGCATATCCATTCCTCCGGCTTGATTTTCAAGAATTAAGCTGGTCCGCTATCATGCGACGTCGGTCTGGACTGCCTGATGAACCAAGGGTCGTCGGTCGTTCTCAGCCGTACGATCGATGCGCACTTCGGAGGCGGACTAGGTTCCGCAATCTGCCGAACGGCTGTCCGCACCCCTAGCCGTCTGCCTCGCCGCCACACTTTTGGCGACGGGTGTTTCATGCCAGGCTGCGGACGTCTTGGCCTCGCCGATCGAATGGATTGAACCGCCTGTCTTCGTAGACTCGCAGATAAGTCGAGTGAACAGGGTGGGCGAGCCGACGCGATTTCATGTATGCCAGTGCTGAACATATTGGCCCGCCGGCGACCGGTTCCACTTCTAGCACCACTCGCAGGTTGCCGGGCATGCCTATCGATTCCAGCCGATCCAAGCTTGCTATCGTATCATCGTCAGGCTGGTAAAGTTCACCGATGACCCGATGGCCAATGCCCGGTTCATTGAACATCATCGGCGCGAACCAAGGGCCGGCAATCAGCATCGGATAACATTGTCGGGTCTGGAAAATTCCGAGAAAGCTGGCGCGGGAAAGTCCTTGCTCATGGAGAGGAAAGCCTTTCTTCAAAGTTCCAAAAACGAATAGGTTCCGTGTCATGCGGGCGAGCCCCATGGTTATCGGCCAATCCCTCGCAAGTTGGAGCGACCGTGGTCTCCTGTGTCTCCATCCGGCAGGGGAGGACCACGCTCAGTCACGCTTCATCTGAGGTGGCGCCGTCGCCAAGTTTTCTGCCGCGTCTGTTTCGGGCAATCCTTCTACCCTTTCATCGTTCACCTGGGCGCGGCGCGGCGCGGGCGATCTTTCCGCATGACGGCCGGTTCGAGCTATACCGCGCTTGCCGACAGCTGCGCCAGGGTCTTCACGTTCGGACCGGATCGGCTCGAGCTCCATCTCCGGTGGGCGAAGCTTATTCCGGTCTTCGATAGGGTCGTTTGATTTCTTCTGCATGATCGGACCTTTCTTCGATGCCGGCTAGGATCCAGGGCGTCCGCGACGTTCGTTACGGCTTAAGAACAACCTTTATGCAGCCATCCTTCTTGTCGCGGAATGTCTTGTAGAGCTCGGGACCTTCGTCGAGGGTCGCACGATGCGTGATAATGAACGACGGATCGATTTCGCCGTTTTGAATGCGTTCCATGAGCAGCGGCAGGTAGTGCTGCACCGGGGTCTGCGCCATTCGGAACGTCAGGCCGCGATTGATCGCCGAACCCATAGGGATCTTGTCGAGGAAACCACCATAGACGCCGACGATCGACACCGTACCGAAGTTGCGGCAGCAATGGATTGCCTGGCGAAGAACGTGGGGGCGATCGGTTCCCATGAACGTGGCGACCTTGATGCGGTCAAGGCGCGAGTCCCAGCTCGCCGACGGATCGGCTTCGGTGCCGACCGCATCGATGCACGCGTCTGCGCCGCGCCCGTTGGTCAGCTCCATGAGCTTGTCGTAGATGTCTTCGTCCATGAAATCGAGGGTGGTGGCTCCCGACGCTTCGGCAAGAGCAAGCCGCTCCGGCACGGTATCGATAGCGATGACGCGCTCGGCGCCGAGGATGAAGGCCGACTTGATCGCCATCTGTCCGACGGGGCCGCAGCCCCAGATCGCAATCGTGTCGCCGGGCTGGATATCGCAGAAGTCCGCGGCCATGTACCCCGTCGGAAAGATGTCGGAGAGAAACAGCACCTGCTCATCCGTCAGTCCGTCCGGCACCTTGATCGGGCCGACGTCCGCGTAAGGCACGCGCAGGTACTCAGCCTGACCTCCACTGTAGCCGCCAAGAAGATGTGTGTAGCCGAACAGGCCCGCGGGTGAATTCCCCCACATCTTCTTGACCTTCGCCGGGTCGGGGTTGCTGCGTTCGCATCCGGAATAAAAGCCGCGCTGGCAGAAGAAGCATTCGCCGCAGGAGATGGTGAACGGCACCACGACACGGTCGCCGACCTTGAGCTTTTTGTTGTCCTTGCCGACTTCGACGACCTCGCCCATCGTCTCGTGGCCCATGATGTCGCCGTTATGCATGTCCGGCATCACTCCGTTGAAGAGGTGAAGATCAGACCCGCAGATCGCGCAGGCCGTCACCTTGATGATGGCATCGCGCCCTTCCTCGACTTGAGGATCTGGAACGCTCTCGCATCGAATGTCGTGTTTGCCATGCCAAGTAAGTGCTTTCATGTCGTCGTCCGCCTTTCGATCCCGAGCGCAGAGCGGACGCGCCGCCCTGCAACCCTTTCGGTTTTTGGAAACGATTTTTCCGTCTCTGGTCTTCAAACTCAAGACAGCCAAACCGTGATCGGAAGGAGTTGTTCCATCGGAAAGCGGGAGGGATCCATTTGCAGGGAACAAATCCGCCTTGGGCTTGTTTAGCGGCCGAATCGAGCCACCAACCAGGAGACCAAACCATGAAGAAGATCATTATCGCCTCTCTTGCCATTTCGCTTGCTGGACCTGTCCTGGCCCAATCCGCCGCGGAAAAGTCCGGCGTCAACTCGCTGATTGGCGTTGCGCCGAAGACAGAGGACTTCGTACAGGAGGCCGCCACCAGCGACATGTTCGAGATCGAATCCAGCAGGTTGGCACTCGATCGCGGTGATGCCGCGACCAAAACCTTCGCCCAGCAGATGGTGACGGACCACGAGAAGACGAGCAGCGAGCTCAAGGCGCTGATTTCCGCCGGCAAGGTCAAGGCGCAGTTGCCGAGCGCCATGACCAGCGCGCAGCAGGACATGCTCGACAAGCTGAAGGGCCTTCAAGGCGATGATTTCATGAAGCAATATCATTCCGACCAGGAATCCGCGCACGAGGACGCGGTCGACCTCTTCAAGCGCTACGGCGAAGGCGGCGACAATGCTGAGCTGAAAGCTTGGGCGGCAAGCACGAGGCCTGCGCTTGAACATCATCTGCAGATGGCGGAGGACCTGAACAAATAGCCTTCGCCGCTGTTGCGCCGAATTCAAGAGAACGAGGTGGAACATCCGAGATTTGGAAAAAACGGATGCTCCAGGAACCTTCCTTGTTCTTCGGGGTTAGTCGGCCGGACATTGGGAGCTTACGCTGATGAATTATCTCTGGCTGTTCGCCGTGGCAGGAGGAGCAGCCCTTCTCGGGATCGCCCTCGCTTTTGGAATGATCAAGCAGGACGGACGACGGTCTGTCTTCGCCATAGCCGGCGCTTTCATCGTTGCCATCGGCGCGCTGGGACTGGGCGTGTATGTCGCCAAGGCGCCGACGGCTCCGGTGCGCGCCTCTGACAGAGAGCAGTCGCAGCAAAGGCTTCCGGCTGCCGCGACGACGGAGAAGGACCTGCCGGGCAAGTGACGCCCAAACAATCGCCGATCAGTATGCGTCCTGGCCAAATGCCATGAGAGCGCATCCGCAGGACGTGTGTAGTCCCCTATCAATGGGAGGTCTTGCCACCATGGCCGGCCTTCAGATCAACCATCGTCGCGCGAAGCTGTAGGAGCTCGTCAACGATCTTCTGCCAACAACGGTGGTCGGCTTTGCCGATCGATATTGTCGAAGCTCGGATCGTCCGAAGCAGACCATCGACGGCCGGGTACCGGTCAGCACCGCCGCTCGCCTCGCTATCGCAGATTTCCTGAAGTTCATCGACGATCTTTCGCACAATAATCCGCCGAACGACGGTATCGAGCGCGGCCGGATCGGAGGCCATCCTTTTGAAATAGACAAGTCTGTCCATTACAGCACGCTGGTTTCGCCAATATTGACAGCGGACCGCAGGGGCTCAGGACGCCGCGGCTTCGTCGGGATCGATAAGCTGTTGAAATCCACTTGCATATAGCGCATCAGACCGCTGAGTTTACCCTGGTCTCGAATGCCGCACTCGAACCAGGAGACAAGTTCTCTCGCCACATGCTGCGCCGCGGGGCTGGCCATCCCGCATGATTTTTCTTGGCACCAACCCTGCAACACAGCCTGCAACATGGCGATGTCACCAGGCTGCAGAGCCGGCTTCGTAATTCCCGAGTGCTGGGTCATCGTCTTCCTCCTCGTTATTTAAGGCGATCCTAAAATTCCGGATTTTCGATTTCAACCGCTAGTGCGGAATCGTACGAAATCCTCCCCCTCACCTCGCCATCGGCTGGGGAACCAACACAGCGCGGTCGGGTTCGGGACGGATTAGAGGAACGTCGCATCGCAAACTTGAATATGGTACGGATAGCCTGTCAGCGCCGGTGAATCGCCGGTTGGCAGCATGATGACGGTCCAACCACTCTTGCAGGCGTCCGCTATGAAATCGCTTAGTCCGGTCGCTGGCAAGACGATCGTCATCATTGGTGAACCCGGCTTTCTCTCAGACAGCGTCAAGAAGGCATGGGCCGCGCGTCAAGCCGTGGTCGTCACCAGCAGCGTCGATATGTTCGCGATGCATGGTCCAAAGGAAACCTTTGCATGTGACGCGGCGATCATCGACGTCACGATCCCGGACGAGGCGATGCTCGCAATGAATGAATGGCTGGAGATCCGGCGCATACCCTTCGTCTTCGCTCAAGGGCATCCGGCCGAAGCGCTCTCAGCCGGCTTCGTCCTCAGCGATCGTGCCGCCGACATCAACGCCATCGTAGAGGCATTGTTCGGATTTGGTGCCGGCTATTATCATTAGATCCGTGCGTTTACGCACCAAGCGTTGCGCTAGGCGTTTGCGGACCTCATGATGGGGGCCGCATGATCCGAAGCCTTTATGTCGGGAACGGCGCTATGCTCGATTCTCAGTCTGCTCATTTGAAGGCCCTCGATTCAGATGACCTCAGTCATCTGCGGGCCATTTTGAATACCATCTGTTGCGAGACGGGCAAGCCTCTGCGAGCGCCTGAAACGCAGGAGATCGCGGCATTGCTGATCAGCCTCTACCGACATGGAGTGGCAGACCAGGACAAATTGCTTTCGGTGGGTCGCCTGGCATCGGCCCGCAAGCGCCGCCTCTGACCGCGGCACGACCAGGTTTGATCAAAAGTTCGCTCAACGCGCGAGAGGGCTGCCGATCAGTCGCCGATATTCCTCCTCCGCCGCACCGTAGCAGCCATGCGCCTCTTCGATCAATCCGCGCCTGTTGAGAATGACGATTTGCCTTCGGGTGGACCGGATCAGACCTTTGCCCTCCAGCAGATGCAACGCGACCGTCACTCCGGCGCGGCGGACCCCCAGCATCACGGCGAGAAATTCGTGGGTCAGGGATATCATCATGCCGTCCGTTCGGTCATGGACCATCAGCAACCAACGTGCGAGCCGCTCCTCTAGCTTGGCGTGACCATTGGCTAGCACCGTCGAAGTCGTTTGCGCGAGCAGCGCCTGGACATACGCGAGAAGCAGGCCGCGCAAGGTCCGGCTTTCTTCCATGGCCGCGGAAAGGATCGGGGCTGGTAATTTGAAGCCGTGGCCTGAGACCTGCATGAACGTCCGATTGGCGGACTGGTCTCCGCCGAGCATCACGGCGGCACCTGTCATTCCCTCCCGGCCGACGATGCCAACCTCGATATCGCGCCCACCCGGAAATCTCGCCACGATCGAAGCAAGTCCAGATTCGAGGATATAGATGTCGCCGACCAGCGTATCCTCCATCTCAAGGATTAAGGGGACATCAAGAGTTATTGGCTCCATATGAGGCACGATCAGATCGCGCTCTTGTGGGCCCATGGCCCGCAACAGCTCATTTCTAAAATTCAATTGCTCGTCATCCATGGTTTCGTCCACATGTGGCAGTCCTTCGCCCGTTGCTGCGGCGAACCTAACCATCTCGAATCGTTGAGCAATGCACTGTGCCATAGCGTACAGACGGTCCGGTGTTCGCGCGTCCCTGTCCCCTATGAACAAAGAGGCCCGATGGTATCGATCGCCGAAACCGCTCGAATGACGGCCAGCCGGCTCTTCCTCGGCCGGCAGTTCCTTCGCGTGGAAGTGGCTGGGCGACGCGGGCCGCTATTTGCAGACGGAGATCGCGAGCCTGAGCAGCCAGTCACAGTCTCAGCGTGGAGCGCGCCGAGATGGCACCACCCTCGACAATCTGGCAATTCTCGTTCGTCAGGCGACGCATGAACCGACCGGACCCAGAATGTCGATCCCCGGGTCAATCCTCAACCGGCCGACCTCCTCGTCAAAGCGATTGTTCCGGACTATGCAGGACGAAACAGACGGCCGACCGGTCGGACTTGCCGTCCACAAGACGAGGCCGTAGATCGTCGGCGACACGATCTGGCGCGTCAGCGGCGCGCCTTGGCTCCATTTGAAAACTTGCGTGGTCCCGTCTCTCTTGCCAGTATTCCTCGCGAGAAACATGCGAGGTAGGATAACTGTGCGATAGCGCACGAAACCTGTATTTTGACCCGAAAGGTCTATTGTGTAATCCAGTATTTTAGGAGTTTGGCCATGAGCGTTGCAGGAACGACGTCCATCCTTCTGATGGAGGATGAGATTATCATCGCGATGGACGTGGAAGACATCCTTCATGGCGCCGGCTTCGATCGGATAGAGACAGTGTCGTCTTGTCGAGCAGCCGAAGAATGGCTGACAGCGAACGATCCCGATCTCGTGGTGATGGACATCGAATTGACAGATGGCGTCGCTGGAGCGATTGCGAGATCTTTGCGCGGCCGCCATATACCATTCATTGTTTACACCGGTGCTCAGCGGAAGGTGCACCCGGATGCTTTGTCATTTTCCGAGGGCGTGTGGTTGGAAAAACCATGCGAGCCCTCCATATTGCTGACGGAAGTGATGCGCTGCATAGGTCAGGGGCCGACGTCGATCGTGGTCGATGGCCGCGGGGAAAGCAAAAAGACGCGATAAGGCCAGCTGGCGGGAACATTGCCGCTGTTCTTTGGTTTGGCAAACCAAGGGAGAGGCAGATGAACCAGCAATCGGACGGTCGGGCTTCCTTCATCTACATCGGCGCCATCACGTTAGTTGGGCTTTTGATCGTTTTCGGCTCGATGGTCTCATTTAACGCAAGCGGCGGAAATGACGAGCCTGCAAAAATCTCGACGAAAGCGAAGCCCTGATGGACGCGCCCGAGCACGATCCTATCCAGGTGACCCGGCCCAGCACTGAACAGCAGCGAAACAGCCTGAAAGGCGGGCGGATTGCCGTCACCTTGATCGCGACCGTGGCCGTCGTCGCCTTCCTGCTTTATGTCACGATCCTCGTCTATGGCTTGGCGCATAGGATGTGAACGCGCTCGGGCATACTTGCCTGCCACATCGCTTCGCTGCCGCGCAGCTCTTCCGGGGCGTGGCTTTGGAACCTTTCCCAATGACGCAGGTTTGCGGTCTTTGACAAGCAGAGGACGATTTCGATGCCCAATGCCGCTGACATATTGATAGACACACTGATTGAATGGGACGTGAAGGTCATCTTCGGCCTTCCTGGAGACGGTATTAACGGGGTCATGGAGGCGTTGCGCAAGCGCCAGGACCAGATCCGCTTCATCCAGGTCCGGCATGAGGAATCGGCCGCTTTCATGGCGAGTGCCTACGCTAAATTCACCGGAAATCTCGGCGTTTGCCTTGCAACGTCCGGACCAGGCGGCACGAATCTGCTGACGGGACTTTATGATGCCAAGCTCGATCAGATGCCGGTGCTTGCCATCACCGGGACGCAGTATCATGACCTGATCGAAACCTTTACCCAGCAGGACGTCGACTTGACCCGCGTGTTCGACAATGTCGCGCTCTACAATGCGCATGTCAGTGACGCGTCGCACATGGAGAACGTCGCCAGCCTCGCCTGCCGCTCGGCGCTCTCGCGCCGGGGCGTCGCACATCTCTCCATCGCCAACGACGTCCAGGAGATGGACGGGAAATCGCGATCGAAACGGAACCGCCCGAAACACGTACCGAACCGCTATTTCCACGGCCGCCAAGTGCCAGAGGAGATCGAGCTCGATCGTGCGGCCCGGATACTGAACGATGCCCGCAAGGTCGCCATCCTCGCCGGCCGGGGTGTTGTCGGCGCGGCGGAGGAATTGCGCGAGATCGCCGACCTGCTCGCCGCGCCGGTGGCCAAAGCCCTGCTCGGCAAGACGGCTCTCGCCGACGACGATCCCTTGACGACCGGCGGGATTGGAATTCTCGGCACCGCTCCCTCGCAGGAGATCATGGAACAGTGCGACGCGGTGCTGATTGTCGGTTCCTCCTTTCCCTACATCGAATATTACCCGCGGCCCGAAGCCGCTCGCGGCGTGCAGATCGACAGCGATCCTCAGCGAATTGGCCTACGATTTCCCGTCGATGCCGGTCTGGTGGGGGACGCGCGGGAAACGCTACGGCTCCTTAGGCCTAGGCTGACCAGGAAAACAGATCGGTCGTTCCTGGAAAAGGCGCAAACGGCGATGTCCGAATGGCGCCGAAAGATGGAGACGATGGAGACGGAGCGGAGCGCTCCGTTAAAGCCACAGGCGGTGGTTCGAGCTTTCGGCAGGCGCATCGCGGCCGATGGCGTGCTGGTGGCCGATTCCGGCCAGAACACCGAGCTGGCGGCGCGCCACATCGACCTCCGCACGACAAACCAGTTCGCAGTCTCCGGCGCGCTCGCCTCGATGGCTTCCGGCCTGCCTTATGCGATAGCGGCGGGCGCCGCCGATCCGAAGCGGCCAATCTACGCGGTCATTGGCGATGGCGGATTCGGCATGCAGCTCGGCGAGTTCTCGACCGCCGTTCGCATGGCTCTCCCGCTGAAATTGCTGGTGATCTGCAACGGCATGCTCAACCAGATCGCCTGGGAGCAGATGATGTTCCTTGGCAACCCGCAATTTGCCTGCGAACTGGCGCCCATCGACTTCGCCAAGGCGGCGGAGGCAATGGGAGGCCGCGGCTTCACAATTCGGCGTTTCGATCAGATAGAGCCGACTTTGACGGAGGCTTTCTCCGTCGCCGGTCCGGTGGTCATTCAAGCGATGGTTGACCAATACGAGCCGATGATGCCTCCGAAGATGCCCAAAGACTATGCCAAGAGCTTTCGCCAGGCTCTTCCGGAGACGCCGGGTCATCGGGCGATCGAGGCGAATGTGTCGCGCTCGCCGCTTCGCGAGATGATGGACGCCGGAGAGCAGGAAAAGGAACTGTCCGAAAACACGACCGATTTGCCGGGCATACCTTGAGCCGTCGAAGGAGGGGCGCCGACCCGCGCTTGACTGAGTGGAAAGAGTATTATGAACAGCTTGTCTACAGCCGGTGGCGACTTTCGCGCCGCAGCCCATCGCCTGCGCCAGACCTTGTCGTCCGCGCGCCGGTAGGCCCGATGGCCGGTGTTGTCATCTGCATCCTGATCGTGGTTTTTCTGTTCCGCCATGTGACCGAGGCTGATCCGCGCCTCGATGCGGAAAATGCTGCATTGACGGCAGGCGACGCGACGAAGGGGAAACTGGTTTTTCTTGCCGCCGACTGCGCCTCCTGTCACGCCGCCCGGCTCAGCCGGACCGATTGAAATTGGGCGGTGGTCTCGCTCTCGCTTCGCCGTTCGGCAGGTTCAGGCCAGCAGGGCGGCAACAAGCATGCTCGAGCCGCATCGGATGGGTGAGGCGTCCCTGTTCCTCCAGGTCGTGGTCGCGCCAGTCTTCGAGTTCGGTCAGGGTATGTGCTTCAAAGAAAGACCGCTCGGCGCGTTGGTTCGTCGTCTCGCAGGCCGTCGCCTTGGCGCCATTTTCACGGAATTCCAGTGGATGCGTCTTGGCGGGTTTGGCCCAGGCGCAACTGACGCACATATATCCGGCCGGCTTGTTTTGATGCGCCAAGAGCCCCGGGCTGGAGACCGGGATATGTTCTCGGAGAAGACTTTCTCCCACCGATCTCGCCGAGCCCCATCCACCCGCCGGCGCTGTGGAAACCGATTCTCGGCGTTTTTCTGGGTTTTGCCGTCATGGTCTGGAATGTCTTGAAGTTTACCTTGCATTTACCGACGCCGTGTCGCGTCGGCTGACGTCGGCGCATCCGTCCCTGACACCGAGTGGTCGGATCAGCGGCTGGTATCTGCCGTGATACGCTTCGCCCTCCGGTACCGTCACGCGGTTCTGCTGCCAAACTCCGGAAAGGATGTTCCGCGCGGAATCGACGCGGTTCCAAGCCCGCCGAAATTCTTTCCGACTAAACCGTCGTGAAGCGGGCGACACCTCGGCGATGGCGGTTTACGCCGGCGGCTCTCTGGTCCCCCGCCGCTGCATCTTCTCTTCGATTTCGTCCAGCACTTCTTCCGGCCTCACGTGCTCTTTCAGTTCCTCAAGCTCCTCGCTCGTCTCGATTTCGACGCCGAGCTTCTCGGCGATGGCCGAGACCAGGGTCAGCAACTCAGTCGCCTCATGCTCCGCCAGAAGGCAAATCTGCAAATTGAGATCGGCGCGCTTGTCGTCGGCTTCCGCCATCCGGTTTTGACTGATCAGCACGAATGTCGAGATGAAAATGGCTTCGACGGATGCGACCATCGCCAAAATGACCAAAGAGGGGTCGAAGGCCGGCACGAGCGGAACAAGGCCGATATTGACGACGATCCAGAGCGTGACGACCAGCAGGTGCAGGTAGACGAACATCAAGGATCCGGCGAAACGGGTAATGGCATCGGCCGCCCGCTCCTGCCGGCTCGATTGCCGCGCTTCCTGCTCCCGCCGTTTCAGCAGAGCCTCGATGTTGCGGTCGAGACGTCTCGATATCGTGGTCTGCTGCTGCTCGGATTTCGGCATCGACATTGCATGCTTTCCATGTTGAGCAAGTCCAAACCCCCGCGAAGGCGGAGAGTTCCGCGTGTGACCAGCGCCTCTCACGTCATCGACGAACAGGCGATCCCCGAGCGTGGCTCCCGTCGCTTTCGCGGGCCTTCCGAGACGATCGGATCAGTTCGATCGCGCGCTTGCCGATGCCGGGAAGCGCCAGCAGTTCATCGTCGGTCATTGAAGACAATTTACTGACGCGCTTGATGCCGCTGGAAAGAAGCGCCTTGACGATCCAGACAGGAATTTTGCTGCGGACGAGCATATCGCTCGAGGCTGCCCGCGGCTTCGACGTCTTCCGTGCTGGTCGAGAGGCCATGTCTATCCCGCAGATGATTTGCGACCGCCAAAACCGACAAAGGGCGCGGCGGTTCCAGCCGATTCACCGCTGACTGCAAACAATTTCATCCAGCCGGGCCGAGGCCGCTGCTTCATGCGTGCCGATAGATGTCATCGATGATGTCGGCAACTTCGACAAGTCGTTCGCAGGACGGATCATAAGCCTCACCACTAGCGAGCCGGACCGCCCAGTCGGCCGCCGCCCGGCCGCCCCAGTCGTCCGGAGGCAGGGCAAGATCTTCGGCGGACGTGCCGCGGAAGCGATAGGCCGCAAGGTCATAGAACGACCCGTCGACGTTCCTGAAGGATGCACCCCCGGATGTTCCGAAGAAGTCGGCGCCGATGACCGCGTCGCATCCTGCCTGCAGCCGCCAGGAGCAGGCAAGGCGGATAACCGCCCCACTTGCCAACGTCAGGGTGGCGATGGCGAAATCCTCGACATCCCCCGCTGCGCTGATCGGCTGGCCGCCTTTCATCAGCGTACTCGTGACGTCAACCACCTGGGGAAAGTCGAGGCACCAGAGCGCCATGTCGATGAGGTGGACGCCGAGGTCGATGACGCATCCTCCGCCCGATAGCGACTTGTCGTAGAACCAGGACTTGTCGGGGCCATAGGCATTGTGGAAGACCAGATCGGCGGCGAAGACGGTGCCGAGTTCGCCATTTCTGATCAGATCGCGGATGCGCTGCATGCCTTGCGTATGACGATAGGAGAGATCGACGCCCAACAGCCTGTCGGCTGATCTGGCGGCGGCCACGACGGCTGCCGCTTCCGCGCCGGATCGGCCGAGTGGTTTCTGGCAAAACACTGCGACCCCGGCCCGCAGCGCTCGGATCGACTGCTCGGCGTGCAGCGCGCTCGGCGTGGCGATGACGACGCCGTCGAGGTCGCGTGACAGCAGCGCATCGAGACCGCCGACGATTTCCGCGTCCGGCGCAAGACGCAGGGCTTCATTCAGCATGTCCTCCGAGGGATCGGCGACGGCAGCGGCCTCGGCCATTTGCGTGCGGAGGATCGCCTCCATTCGGCTTCTGCCGATCCAGCCGACACCGAGAAAACCGAGCCTGACGGACTTGACCCGCGTCCGCGGGGAGCGCTCTATCATCCCATTCATCAGCATGTCACCATCGCCTTGAGGAAACCATCGGGCCTATCGCGGGTGGCGTCGAGCGCCTCGCCAAGGCCTTCGAGCGGATAGACGTGCGTATAGAGCGATGACGGATCGAGCCTGCCGGAGATCATTGCTGCGATCGCCTCGCGCATGCCACTGACATAAATCCTGGGATCGCGTTCGTGAGCATTGATGACGTCGATGCCACGCCAGTTCCAGAGCTGCATGTTGACTTGCCTCGGCCCGTCTTGATGGTATCCAGCAACCACCAGCCGGCCGCGCTCGGCGGTCAGCTCGCCGGCGAGATCGAGCGGCCACTGCTTGCCGACCGCCTCTATGACGCGGTGGCAGAAAGCACCGTTGGTCAATTCTCTCACAGCTTCGATGATCCGCCAGTGGTCGTCCATCGACACGGTCTCGGCGGCGCCCATGCGCTTGGCGATTTCAAGTGAAAACGGACGGCGCGAGATGGCAATGACGCGCGCGCCGGCGCCGCTGACAAGCTGCGTTAGCAAGGCGCCGAGAAATCCGATCCCGATGATGGCGACGGTCTGACCCGCCTCGACGCGGCTGCGCCGGAATATGTTCATCGCGCAGCCGAGCGGCTCGCCCGGAAAGGGTTGGCCATCGAACGCCCGCGGCAGCGACACGACCATGTCTTCATCGGCGATGTCGTGGGTGGCGTAGGCGTGATAGGTGAGCGCGGCGACGCGGTCTCCCAGGGCGAGGCCAGAAACCCCGTCCCCGAGCGCATCGATCCTGCCCCAGCCCTCGTGCCCGAGACCGCCCGGCTCCGTCGGAAAACTCATCCATTCCGGGCCGGCCCAAGGGCCAAGATTGGAAGCGCACACGCCCGACCCCTCGAGCCTGATCCTGACCTGCCCCGGCCTCGGCTGAGGAAGAGGTCTCTCTTCGACGGACACGTCTCCGGGACCGGTGATGATCGCCGCCCGGGTCGCACCCTCGGCTGCTCTTGCCAACATGTTCATGAATTGCTCCTTCGTTTGGCACGGGCCGGCCTGCTAGCTGACAGGCGCCGGTGCCCGCTTCTCAATCCTCGAGAAAATATTTCGCTCACGGATTGGCCGCCGAACCAGCGACGCCGCCGGATGTTCCGGATGATGTCAAAGAACATGTCAAAGAAGATGACATTGAAGCCGGAACAATCTTCGCCGCGCTTGGTTCGGCGGGTCATCTTCAACTTGAGCGAACGGAAATCAGATGGCGATGATCCTTGTAACCGGCGGCTGCGGCTTTATCGGAAGACATGTTGTCGAGGAACTTCTCGACAACGGCTATGAGGTGCGGGTCCTCGATGCGTTGATCGATCAGGTTCACGGCGATGCCGAAACGGCGCCGCCCGAGGCCGCCGAAATCGTGCGCGGCGACGTTAGGGACAAAACAGCGGTCGAACGGGCTTTGTTGGGTGCCGATGGCGTCATCCATCTCGCCGCTGAGGTCGGCGTCGGACAGTCGATGTACGAGATCGCCCGATATGTCGGCGGCAATGATCTTGGCACGGCGGTCCTTCTGGAGGCGATGATCGGTCGCCGGCCCAGACGCGTTGTCGTCGCCTCGTCCATGAGCGTCTATGGCGAGGGCCGATATGAGACCGCCGAAGGCGCGCAACTCGATCTGGTCAGGCGACGCAGCGACCAGATCAGGGCCGCCCAATGGGATCCGCGTGGCGCTGACGGCAAAGACCTGAGGCCGGTCGCGACGGATGAGGAAAAGCCCGTCGATCTCGCCTCGATCTACGCGCTGACGAAATACGCGCAGGAAAAACAGGTCCTGATCTTTGGCGAAGCCTATGGCGTGGAGGCAGTGGCGCTCCGTCTCTTCAACGTATTCGGCGCCGGCCAGGCCCTGTCCAATCCCTATACCGGCGTGTTGGCGAACTTCGCCTCGAGGCTCGCCAATGGCCAGCCGCCTATGATCTTCGAGGACGGCGAGCAGCGACGGGATTTCGTGCATGTGCGCGACGTGGCGCGCGCCTTCCGCCTGGCGCTCGAAAAACCCGACGCGCCGGGACATGTGATCAATATCGGCAGCGGCCAGGCCTATACGATCACCGAAGTCGCGACGCTTCTCGCCGACGCGATGGGCGTGCCGGAGATACGGCCCGAGATCATGAACAAGGCGCGCTCCGGCGATATCCGCAACTGCTTTGCCGACATCGCGAAGGCGCGCGAACTGCTCGGCTTCGAGCCGCGCTTCAAGCTGGAAAACACGCTCGGACCTTTCGCCGATTGGGTGAGAAATGCCGGAGCGATCGATCGCGGCGCGGAGATGAAACGACAGTTGGAGGAAAGAGGGCTGGTATCATGACTATATCCGCGTTCTCCGCCGGCACCGGCACGTGCTCGAGACCCTATGGCTTCGTCGAGTGGTTTCGCCCTGGCGAATACGAGCGGACGTCGCAGACGATCGCCGACGTCGGAACAAGCGGCGCCAGCTACTTGCGCACGCATCTGTCATGGGCTGAATATCTCGCTCCGGGAGGCGAGGCATGGTTTGATTGGCTGATCCCGAAGCTTGGGCGCGAGATCGATCTCCTCCCCTGCATTCACTACACGCCGCCGTCCTTGTCCCGGACAGGACGGTCTTCCGGCGCACCGGCCGATCTAAAATCCTATGCCGACTTCGTCGATCACGTGCTCACCAGATATGGTCGGTATTTCAGCCATGTCGAATTGTGGAACGAGCCAAACAACTTGCTCGACTGGGACTGGCGCGAGGACAAGGACTTCCTGCTGTTTTGCGAGATGGTCGGCGCCGCCGCCTATTGGGCCAAGCATCGCGGCTGGAAGCCGGTGCTCGGGGGCCCGTGCCCTTTCGATCCCTATTGGCTCAACCTGATGGGCGAACGCGGCGTGCTTGGCGTCGTCGATGCCGTCGGCTTTCACGGTTTTCCCGGCACATGGGACAGCGAGGAAGGCACCTGGAGCGGCTGGGACATGCATCTCGGCGAGATGCGAAACATTATCGGACGCTTCAACGACAAGGCCGAGATCTGGATCACCGAAACCGGTTATTCGACCTGGCGCAACGACGAGATGGAGCAGGCGCGGCGTTTCGTGAAGGCTCTGAGCGTGCCGGCCGACCGGATGTATTGGTATTCCTGGCGGGATGTGCCGCCGGACGTGCCGGTGCAGGAGGGCCTGTGGTTCGACCCGCGGCATTACCATCTCGGTGCCGTCACCCACGAGAACCAGCCGAAGCTGCTCGCGCGCCTGCTGATGGAAGGCGGCGTCGAACGGCTCGAGCAGGTCGCCCGGCTCGCCACCCCCAACGTCGCCAAGGGAGCCGCCCCGATCGTCATCACCGGAGGCTGCGGCTTCATTGGCTCCAACCTCGCCGACAGCTACCTCCAGGACGGTGAAGACGTCGTCGTGCTGGACAATCTCGGGAGGCCAGGCGTCGATCAGAACCTCGGCTGGCTGACCGAGAGGCATGGCTCAAACGTACATCCGGTGCTTGCCGACGTGCGCGACGCCAGAAGCATCGAGGCAGCCTTCGCCGATGCCAAGGCGGTCTTTCACTTCGCCGCCCAGACCGCGGTCACCACCAGTCTCATCCATCCGATTGACGACTTCGAGGCCAATGCGCGCGGCACGATCAACGTGCTCGAATCGGTTCGCAAGGCGGGCCGACGTGCGCCGGTGATCTTTGCCAGCACCAACAAAGTCTATGGCGGGCTCGACGACCTCGCCATGCGCGAGGCCGAGGATCGCTACCTGCCGGTCGACGCGACCGTCCGGTCATATGGCATCGGCGAAGACAGACCGCTCGATTTCTGCACCCCCTATGGCTGCTCGAAAGGCGTGGCGGACCAGTATGTGCTGGACTATGCGAAATCCTTTTCCATCCCGACGGCCGTGCTGCGCATGAGCTGCATCTACGGCCCACGCCAGTTCGGCACCGAGGATCAGGGCTGGGTGGCGCATTTCCTGATCCGGGCGCTCGCCGGCGAGCCCGTCTCGATCTACGGCGATGGCAAGCAGGTCCGCGATATTCTTCACGTCGCGGATGCGGTTGCCGCCTATCGCGGCGTCCTCGATGGCATTGACGGGGTCAAGGGCCGCGTCTTCAACCTGGGGGGCGGTCCGACGAACGCCGTTAGCGTGCTCGCGGTCCTGCGCGAGATCGGCAAGCTGATTGGGCGCCCGGTCGAAACCTCCTTCGACGACTGGCGACCCGGCGATCAGTATTTCTTCGTCGCGGACACACGTAAGCTCCAGCACACCCTTGGCTGGAGCGCGCGTGTGGGATGGGAAAGCGGACTGCGGCACCTGGCGGAGTGGCTCATCGAACACCGTTTCGGCGGCCGACCGATCCTGCGCCGCGATCGAAAGGTCTCGGCATGATCCGTCGACGAAACCGAATATTGATGACCCTCGACGCGGTTGGCGGTGTCTGGCGCTATGCGATGGATCTCGGTGCCGGGCTTCGGCGCGAGGGGATGGAAATCGTTTTCGCGGGCCTCGGACCCGCACCGTCGGCAACACAGACCAGCGAAGCGACAGCGCTTGGGCAACTGGTGTGGCTCGATGCCCCTCTCGACTGGATGGCGGCGAGCAGGGCCGAAATATCTGCCGCGCCCGCCGAAATCTCTCGGATCGCCAGAGACCATGGCGCCGATCTGCTGCATCTCAACCTGCCGTCCCAGGCCGCCGGGATCGGTACGCCGCTGCCCGTTGTCGTGGTTTCCCATTCCTGCGTCGTCACGTGGTTTGCCGCGGTGCGCGGGACGCCGGCGCCCCCCGACTGGGCCTGGCAGAGCGACGCGAACCGTGAAGGTTTCGACCGCGCCGATGCCGTGCTTGCGCCAAGCAGGAGCCATGCGGATGCCCTGGAGGCCGCCTATGGTCCTCTCTCCCGGCTGAAGGTGGTCCACAACGCCAGTCGCGTCGGGTCCGACCCGCGTCCAAAGAAGATTTTCGTCTTCGCGGCCGGGCGCTGGTGGGACGAGGGCAAGAATGGCGCGGTGCTCGACAGGTCGGCAGCGGTGATGCCCCTTCCCGTCGTCATGGTAGGTTCCTGCTCGGGTCCTAACGGACAGCGACTGCAGCTCGACGACGCCGACGATCGCGGGCCGCTGCCTTATTCGAAGACCATCGCCTTGATGCGGCGCGCGCAAATCGTCGTATCGCCATCCATCTACGAGCCTTTCGGCCTGACCGTCCTGGAGGCGGCGCGATGCGGCGCGGCCCTGGCGCTGTCCGATATCCCGACCTATCGCGAGCTATGGGATGGATGCGCGCTGTTCTTCGATCCGCATGATCCGAAGGCCTTGGCAGCCGCGTGCATGCGCCTCAGCGAAGACGAGCAATTGCGCGCCGAACTCGTCGTGCGATCGCTGGAGCGCTCGCGAGCCTTCAGTTTGGAACGGCATGCGGCAGCGGTGCTCGAAACCTATGCACGACTGATGAACGACAAATTTAACCTGGTAGCGGCGGAGCAATCATGAAATTTCTGTTTTACACCCATTCGCTGGTTTCCGACTGGAACCATGGCAACGCCCACTTCCTGCGCGGCATCATGCGGGAGCTGACCCGCCGCCATCACGAGGCGCTGGCGCTCGAACCCGAGCAATCCTGGAGCCGCGGCAACCTGCTTAGCGATCAAGGGCCGACGGCGGTCGAGAAGTTTCACGACATGTTTCCGCAGCTGCGTTCGCAAATCTACGGAGCGCATTTCGATCACGAGGCGGCGATCGCCGAGGCCGACGTCGTCGTGGTCCACGAGTGGACGGAGCCAGCACTGGTGGAGCGGATCGGGCGAGCCAGGCGCAAAGGCGCTGATTTCACCTTGTTGTTCCACGACACGCATCACCGGGCCGTGTCGGCGAAAGGCGACATCGCCGGACTGACGCTTGATGATTATGACGCCGTGCTCGCCTTCGGCGAGACGCTGCGGCAGCGCTACCTGCGGGCCGGTTGGGGCAGATCGGTCTTTACCTGGCATGAGGCGGCCGACGACGCGCTGTTTTATCCGAGACCGGAGATCGAAAAGACAGGCGATCTCATTTGGATCGGCAATTGGGGCGATGACGAGCGCTCCGCCGAGCTGATGGAATTCCTCGTCCGTCCCGCGCATGCGCTAGGGCTGAGGGCGACCGTTCGCGGTGTGCGCTACCCCAGGCAGGCGCTCGACGCTCTCGAGGACGCAGGCATCGCCTATGGCGGCTGGATCGCCAATGCGGAGGCGCCGCTCGCTTTCGCCGACCACAAGGTGACCGTGCATGTACCGCGGCGCCCCTATGTCGAAAACCTCCCCGGCATTCCGACGATCCGTGTCTTCGAAGCGCTCGCCTGCGGCATCCCGCTGATCTGCGCGCCCTGGCACGATGCCGAGGCGCTTTTCAGGCCGGGTAGAGATTACCTTGCCGCCAGGAATGGGACCGAGATGACCAGCCTGCTGCGCGAGGTGACGGCGGATGATGCTCTCGCGGCCTCGCTGATCGCATCCGGTCTGGAGACGATCCGGGCGCGGCACACCTGCCGGCATCGCGTCGACGAACTTTTCGCCATTCTGGAGCAATGCGGCACGGCGGGCGTCGTCGGGCGGTTGCAAGCCAAGGAGGCCGCCGAATGAAGATCGCCTTTTACGGATCGAGCCTGGTTTCCGCCTACTGGAACGGCGCCGCCACCTACTATCGCGGCCTGCTGCGCGCTTTGGCGCGGAAGGGCTACGACATCACCTTCTACGAGCCAGATGTTTACGACCGGCAGAAAAACCGCGACATCGATCCCCCGGAATGGTGCAAGGTCGTCGTCTATCAAGGCACCATCGACGCGCTGAGGCAGGTGACGGCGGCCGCGGCCGAGGCCGATATCGTCGTCAAAGCCAGCGGCGTCGGCTTCGAGGACGATCTCCTGCTGCAGGAAGTCCTTCGCCATGCCAGGCAAGGGGCTTTGAAGATCTTCTGGGACGTGGATGCGCCGGCAACGCTTTCCGAGCTGCGGCAGACCCCCGAGCACCCGCTTCGCAAGTCCTTGAGCCGGATCGACCTCATCCTCACCTATGGTGGCGGCGACCCCGTGATCGACGCCTATCGCGGCCTCGGGGCAGCCGACTGCGTGCCGATCTACAACGCGCTCGATCCTCAAACCCATCATCCGGTGCAGGAGGAGGCGCGGTTCACCGCGGATCTTGCCTTTCTCGGCAACCGTCTGCCCGACCGTGAAGCGCGGGTCGAGCAGTTTTTTCTCGAACCCGCGGCCCGCCTGCCGCGGCAAAGCTTTCTGCTCGGCGGGTCCGGCTGGAGCGACAAAGCCTTGTCGTCGAACATCGTTCACATCGGGCATGTCCTGACCCGCGACCACAACGCGTTCAACGCGACGCCGAAGGCGGTGCTCAATATTTCCCGTACCAGCATGGCCGAAAACGGTTTTTCGCCGGCAACCCGCGTTTTCGAAGCCGCAGGCGCCGGCGCCTGCCTGATCACCGACTACTGGCAAGGCATTGACCTGTTTCTGAAGCCCGGCGAAGAAATCCTGGTGGCGCGCGACGGCCAGGATGTCGCCGATCTTTTGACCGGCCTGACATGGCAGCAGGCCAGGGCGATCGGACAGCGGGCGCTAAGACGTGTGCTTGCCGAGCATACCTATAGCAATCGCGCCGAGACCGCCGATGCCATCTTCCGCGCTCATGCCGCGCGAGCGGAGGCGGCCGAATGACCAATCCGCTCGATATCCTCATCCTCGGCCTCTCCTTGTCGTCGTCGTGGGGCAACGGTCACGCGACGACCTATCGCGCCCTCATCGGCGGCTTGCACGCCGGGGGGCATCGAGTGTTGTTCCTGGAGCGCGACGTGCCCTGGTATGCGGCGCACCGAGATCTTCCCGATCCCGACTTTTGCCAGCTCGTCCATTACAGCGACATCGAAGAGATGATCGAAAACCATGCCGATCGGATCAAGGCGGCGGACGCGGTCATCATCGGGTCCTACGTTCCATCCGGCGTGGCGGTTATCGACAGGATCGCCGCCCTGAAGCCCCGACGGCTGTGCTTTTATGACATCGACACGCCGGTGACGCTGGCGAAGCTCGACCGCGGCGACGAGGAATATCTGGCGCGCCGACAGCTTGCGACCTTCGACGCCTACTTCTCGTTTTCGGGCGGTGACGTGTTGGCGGGTCTCGAGCGCGGATACGGCGCGCGCAAGGCGATCCCTCTCTACTGCTCCGTCGATGCGAGCCGATATCGGCCAACGGACGAAGCCTTCCGCTGGGATTTCGGCTATCTCGGCACCTATAGCCCCGACCGACAGCCAACGCTGGAGCGGCTGCTGATTGAGCCTGCCAGGCAACTGCCGCATCTGAGCTTCGTGGTCGCCGGTCCTCAATATCCTGAAAATATTGACTGGCCGGCGAATGTGGAGCGGATCGAACACCTGCCGCCTGCCGATCATCCGAGCTTCTACAGCCGGCAGCGTTTCACGCTCAACGTCACGCGAACCGACATGATCGCAGCGGGCTGGTCGCCGAGCGTGCGGCTATTCGAGGCCGCTGCGTGCGGCACGCCGATCATCAGTGACGAGTGGCGCGGCTTGAACGAGTTCTTCGCCGACGGTCAGGCGATCATCATCGCCAAAGGATCGGGGGATGTCGTCGACGCCCTGACAACCATCGCCGCCGCGGGGCGCCGTGCGCTCGCATCGGCCGCCAGGGCGACGGTGCTTGAACGCCATACCGGCGAGGTGCGCGCTCGTGAACTCGCCGCCGCCTTGCGAGAACTGCCAGAAGAAGGGGGAGAACGACAATCGTCCCCAGCCTCAATCCATTTCAGCTTAGGAGACGCATGATGCTGCAAAGGACGCGAAACGGAAGAGTAAAGACCGTGCTTGTCGCCGGTGGAGCCGGTTTTGTCGGTTCTCATTTATGCGATGCGCTGCTGGCCCGCGGCGACCGGGTGATCTGTGTCGACAGCTATATCACCGGATCGGAGGACAATGTCCGGCCGTTGATCAACCATCCGAAGTTCCATCTGATCGAAAAGGACATCTGCCATCTCCATGGTGTCGACGAGCATTTGGACCAGATCTACAACCTCGCGTGCGCGGCATCGCCCCCACAATATCAGGCGGACCCGGTGCATACGATGATGACCTGCGTTGCCGGCACCGGCAATTTGCTTTCGCTGGCCGAACAGCATCATGCCTCGCTCCTGCAGGCGTCGACGAGCGAGGTCTACGGCGACCCCGTCGAGCATCCGCAGACAGAGGATTACCGCGGCAATGTCAGCTGCACAGGCCCGCGCGCCTGCTACGACGAAGGCAAGCGGGCGGCGGAAGCGCTTTGCTTCGATATGCTGCGGGCCGGCAAGGTGGACGCACGTGTTGCCCGCATCTTCAACACCTATGGGCCTCGCATGCAGCCGAGTGACGGGCGGATCATCTCCAATCTGCTGGTGCAAGCCATATCAGGCGCGCCGCTGACGATTTATGGAAGCGGCGACCAGACGCGTTCCTTCTGCTTCGTCAGCGACCTCGTTGCGGGCCTGATGGCGCTGATGGATGTCGATCCAAATCCGGGCGTCCCGGTTAATCTCGGCAATCCCGGCGAGTTCACGATCAACCGGCTGGTGGACATGGTGCTGGCCATGGTGCCGTCGACATCCGTCGTCGTCCACAAGCCGCTGCCGCAAGACGACCCACAGCGCAGACGGCCCGATATCTCACGCGCAAAAGACCTTCTCGGCTGGCAGCCGACGATTCCGCTTGCCGAAGGTCTACGCCTGACGGCCGATTGGTTCATCGCCGCGGCCCGTCCAGACGGCGACTTCGATGACGCGCAAGTCACGCGGCGCTCGACTTGGCGACGGCGCGCAAAAGCTGGACGCGCCGCGATTGGCATCTGACTCGAGAGCGATAACAGACAAAGGAGAGCCGAGATGGATGCAGCACAGCCGACGAGAGATCCGAACCTGCAAAAGCGGATCCAGCAACTCGGGCCGTGGTTTCAGAATTTGAACATCGGCGGCCACATGACAGCGGCCGATCATTTCCTCGGAGATTATCCCACCTTCAAATGGAAAGGGTTCCAGCATGTCCTGCCGGCCGATCTTAGTGGCCTCAGCGTGCTCGACGTCGGCTGCAACGCGGGTTTCTATGCCCTCGAGATGAAACGGCGCAACGCCGCCCGTGTCGTCGGCATCGATTCCGACCCACGCTACCTCGCGCAGGCCCGCTTCGCGGCGGAACAAGCGGGAGCGGAGATCGAGTTCCGGCAGATGTCCGTCTACGACGTCGCCCGACTGGGTGAAACATTCGACCTGGTGATCTTCATGGGCGTGCTCTACCACCTGCGCCACCCCCTGCTGGCGCTGGATCTTCTCTATGAACACGCCGTCGGCGACATGATGCTGTTCCAATGCCTCCAGCGGGGCGACGAGCGCGTTCCCGACCTTAGGGAAGATTACGACTTTTCCGAATGGAGCATCTTCGACCAGCCTGAATATCCGAAGCTCTTCTTTGTCGAGGAACGCTACGCGTCGGATCCGACAAACTGGTTCATCCCCAACCAGGCGGCGGTCGAGGCGATGCTGCGCAGCGCCGGCTTTCGAATCAACGACCATCCGGAACGCGAGGTCTATCTGTGTCGACGAGGCCAACGCCATTATGCGGTTGAGCCGCCTCCGGTGGCCGCACCTTGAAAGACTCGTTTCGTCGGACCACAGCTGCGCCAAGCACGGATTTCAATGAGGCGGAAAGCCTGCCGCAGCATGCGGTGCACGGGCTTTCACCGGCCGCTTGCTCAGCCGCAGCCGAATATCGAAATGGTTGAGGGTGCCGGGCAGGTCGTCGACTGTCAGAGACGGCTGAAGCAGCGTGATATCCGCCTCCGACAACAGCGCGCCGATGGCGAAGCTTGCAATCGCTGGTACGAGATTGTGGGCTGGACAAATGGCAGCACCAGCGCTGAAAGGTACGAATCCGACTGTCGGCAAGGTGTCGTTGCGCCCCCAGATACTTGGTTCCATCCGGTTTGCATAAGCCAGTTCGGGATCACGGTGAAAGAAGGGCGCGAAAATGATGACGCCCGTGCCGCGCACCACGGTCCTGTCGCCGGATTTGACATCCTCGGTCAGCTCTCTGAGAATGACGGGTGTCGTCGGCCAGAGACGCAGAGCCTCGAGCAGGCAATTGCGCGTGAAGGGACGATCAAGGTCGGGATCTTTAACTTCGTCAACGGCGTTGGCCCAGTAGCTCGGATGGCAGGCAAGCAGCGCAAGCGTCCGGAAAACGGCCACTCCAGCAGCGTCGAAGGCAAACAGCCATTGGGCCACCTGACTTTCCAAATCAAAATCGCTGCCTTTCGGCAGCCGAGCAATCAGGCTGCCCTCCTCCGGTTCGCGCAGATATTGGCCGAGCTGCAGCTGAAACTGCCGACGCTTGCGCTGATCGATGGAAGCTGCAAAAGCCCAATTCGCCCGACTTCGAAGGTCGTTCAAGGTCTTCGTCAAAGTGACGTCGTTGCGCGCGCGATCGCCGAGTACGGTGCGGCGAACAATCCGGAACCAGGCTCGCGAGAACGCAGACCAATCGAGTTCGTTCGGCCGGTCGGAACCGATACCGTCCAAAATCTCCAGGAGTTCGGAATCGACGATTGTCTTGAAGCCGGCCGAAGATGGATGCAGCCGGTCCGCGCTTGCCAAAGCATGTTCATGGATCGGCCGAAGCTCGGCCCGCCGCGCGGCATCTGAGATCAGCACGTTTTTCGGTTCGAAATGCGCAAGAGCGGAGCGCTTGACCCAGGTTGCCGTGGCAAATGGCTGGGCTGAACACTCGAGCACCGTGGAGACGTCGGAGGGGTCGAACACCAGCAGCTGCGGCCGGAACGGGATAGGCAAAAGCAGAGGCTCCCTGCCATATTTCTTCACCAGCCGCTGCATCTGACTGACAGCACCCGTGTCCAGATCCTGCCGCTGTGCCAGGCGTTCCATGATCGGGCGGCGAATGATGACACCTTTGGCAGCCGTCGGAACCATGACAGCCGCAACCACACGCAAAGTGTCGATCCAGCTGGCACGATTTATCCGGACGAAGCCGGCGGGTCTTTCCCTGGAAAAGATGGCTCGATTGCGAGAATTCATGATCCCGAAGCCCTTGCTGCATGGAGTAGCCGATCGGCCTTATTTCCGAACCGGGACAACGGCCGATTGTTCCGGGCTGATCACCGATCCTCGATAGACGATGCAACTGGGAGGCACCGGAACAGAAGCCGGCTCACCGCGTTGTTTCGAGCGCATGAATGCGTGGAGGCCCCATGCCCGACGAACCAGCCGCGAACGCATCTGACCTCGAACCGCGAAAAGGCAGCCCGAGCCCTCGCCTCGACGAGCGAGAATTCAAGAGGCGTTTCCTAAGCCAGTTCAAGGATCGGGTTTACGACACACTGGATAACGAACTCGGCAAGGTGGCCGCGGCCGCATGGAATGCATACGCCCATTCGCGAAAGAGCCCGATAACCAAAAAGGCTGGACCAGGATTTGCCGATCCCGACTATGATCTTGGCGTCGATTGGCTCGAGGCGAGAGATCAAATCCGCGCTGCGCAAGCGCGCTTCGAGGACGAAAACGCGCCATCGCGCGTCCTCCTCGTCAACGGCTCGTCGCGAAGCGAACATACCTGTCCGGGCGAGATTTCGAAAAGCTTCCGAATGGTCGAGATCGCCAAGGATGTGTTTGCCGAAGCCGGCCTAACCGTGAACGTCCTCGACCTCAGCCGCATCGCTTCCGAATATGGCCGACAGATCCATCCGTGCAAGGCGTGCTTCTCGACATCGGCCGTGCTCTGTCACTGGCCGTGCTCCTGCTACCCGAACTACTCCCTCGGACAGATCCACGATTGGATGAACGAAATCTATCCAATGTGGGTCGAGGCGCACGGCATCATGATCGTCAGTCCGGTGAACTGGTACCAGACACCCTCGCCGCTGAAACTGATGATCGACCGGCTTGTCTGCGCCGACGGCGGCAATCCAGATCCGACGAGCACGCATGGCAAACACGCCAAGGAGGCCAAGGAGCTTGAGATGCAAGGATGGGACTATCCCCGCCATCTTTCCGGCCGCTTATTTTCTGTCGTCGTCCATGGCGATACCGAAGGCGTCGAAAATGTCCGCCGCAGCGTCTCGGATTGGCTGACGTCGATGGACCTCGTCCCGGCCGGAGCCTTGGCCGAGGTCGACCGTTACATCGGTTATTGGGAGCCCTACGCCACCAGCCACGACGCCTTCGAAAAGGACACCGCTTTTCAGCAAGAGGTGCGCAATGCCGCCAGAACCCTGTTGGAGGGAATTACCTCACGACGCAATGGCAAGATGGTCGCGGCGGGAAGACGGTTGAAGCAACCGCGTGAGAAGTGAGCGACTGGATTGGCGAAACGACGATGACAGGGTTCTATTTTCATATTCGGGACGGCGACCAAGTGGAACGGGATCTCGAAGGAATCGAATTGCAACGTTGAGGCTGCCGAGCAGGAAACGTTGATGGCCGCCTGGGAAATGGTCGCAGAATTGGATGCAGGGACAGCCCATTCAGGGCAAGATAACGAGATCGACGATGAGAACGGCAACCGTGCGCTCGCGGCGCCGTTCCTGTCGATCGATTGAGAGGTCCGGTCAGGCATGCCCGCAACGTGGTTATTCCTTGCCCGAACCTGGCTCAGCCATCTTGGCGTGCTGATGCGCAAGGATGCTCGCGGGTGTCACGTTGGCGACGGCCGCCTGGAGCTTGTTCTTCCAGCCGCTGACGACATCTCCTTCGCCGTCCATCATGGCATCGAAGCCGATCTTGGCGACTTCGGCCGGATCGTCTTTCTTTGCCTGTCCGACCGAGGTATCCATGAGGTCGGCGCGTCTGAAAAATTCCGTGTCGGTCGCGCCGGGCATCAGGCAGCTGACGGTCACACCCGTTTCCTTCAATTCCTCTCGCAACGCGAAGGAGAAGCTGTTGATGAAAGCCTTCGTGCCATTGTAGACGGCCTGATAGGAACCGGGCATGAAGCCGGCGATGGAGCCGGTGAGGAGAATGCGACCCTCGCCGCGGCTGCGCATCAGGTTGCCCACCTGCTGGACGAGATAGATGGTGCCGACGATATTCGTATCGACGACTTTCCGGGCCTCCGCGAAATCCTGATCGAGGAAACCCTTGCCGAGGCCGCGCCCGGCATTGGCCATTAGCAGATCGACCGAACGTCCGGAAGCTGCGATGGCTTCCATCAGCCGGTCGACGCCATCCTCGGTTGAAAGGTCGGTTTCGATTGCCTGGACCGACGTGCCAAACTCCTTCAGGCTCGACGCTGCCTGCTGAATGCGTGCCTCGTCGGCGGCGACGATCAGATCATAGCCTTCCCGCGCCGCGCATTTGGCCAGCTCATAGCCAATGCCGGTCGAGGCGCCGGTGACCACCGCGAGACCCTTGCCAAGTTCATGCTTATCCATGTTTCTTCTCCTAGACTTCGGAAAAAGGTGAAGCCACCGAACCTGAAAAGCGAAGATATGTTCCGGCGAGGGTGCGAGACGCAGAGGCCGCAACAGATCCTGTACATGGCGCGCGCCATGTTCAACCGCGATAAAGAGACGGCTATGCGAACCCGCCGGCCCCATTCTTCCCATCCCGACGTGACGAGTATCGGAAGCAGGAGCGCTCAGTCGATCAGCTGGTTCCCAAGCAGCGAATGCAAGGTTTCGCGGGCCCGGCTGACGCGGCTTTTCAAGGTGCCGATGCGGCAGCCGCAGATCCTGGCGGCATCTTCATAGCTCGTTCCGGCGGCCACCAGCGTCAACGCGCGGCGTCGGTCGTCGGAGAGGCGCGTCATTGCTTGTCGCAGCTCACGCTCGCGAAGCGCCCACTCCTGGCTCGGGGCGACAGAGACCTGTTCCATGGTCACATCCATTCCGACCGGCTCGCGCTTCCGCCGACGATAATTACTGCAGAACGTATTTCGAAGGATGGTGAAGAGCCAGGACTTGAGAGAAGTGCCTGGATGGTACAGCTGGATCGAATTCAACGCCTTCAGCAGCGTTTCTTGCACGAGATCATCGATGTCGTCCTCACTACGCAGGAATCTTCGGGCAAATGCGTGCAACGCCGGTGTCAGTTCGACAATCTCCAGCTCGACCGAGGATGTTTCTTGCGACGCGGGACGTTGTGAAGATAGAGCCGTCATTTTTCTCTCCTGGGATGAAAGGAAAGTTCCAAGCATCTGAATCGTTGCTGTACGATACCGGACGAAATCTCGTTTTCGCTCATCGGCGGACCGCCTCCAAGTCAACTGAACGCATGAAGACGCCGGAATGCTGTTGCGGATCGCCCAAAGGCATCGCTGGAAGGCGCCGATCCGGACTCGAAACGACGATCCGGCGAAAATCGTTCCCACGCGATGCCCCCACAGCTTTGATAACATTCACGTATCCGGCGAGCTCCGTGCGTAACTGCCATATTCCGTGAAAAGATAGGCGCCGCAGGAACAACAAACGTCGGCAATGGTTTGATCAATCGCCGACCGCAACCCGAGTCGGTCTCGTCCTTGGCCGGACAGAGATGGCGCCGCCATTACGGGGGCGTCATCTCCGCGCTAATGTTCGACCGAGCGAGAGCCCATCAACACGCCATAGGAGGACGCAAATGGCAACCGAGAAGACGCTGAACGATCTGTTCCTCGACACGCTCAAGGATATTTACTACGCCGAAAAACAGATCCTGAAGGCGCTGCCGAAAATGGCCCGTGCCGCCCAGTCGGAGGAAGGCAAGGCCGGTTTCCTGCAGCATCGGGACGAGACCCAGGCACACGTCGAACGTCTGGAACAGGTTTTTGAAATGATCGGCAAGCCGGCACGTGGCAAGACTTGCGAAGCCATTCAGGGCATCATCGCCGAAGCTGATGAGATCATGGACGAGTTCAAGGGCACGGTCGCCCTGGATGCCGGACTGATCTCTTCGGCGCAGGCCGTGGAGCACTACGAGATAGCCCGTTATGGCACGTTGATCGCATGGGCCAAGCAGCTTGGCTTCAAGGAGGCCGTCCCGCTACTGCAGGCAACGCTTGCGGAAGAAGAAGCGACCGACAAGAAACTTACGCAAATCGCCGAGACCTCGGCAAACGTAAAGGGAAAGCGCGCGGCCTAATACGGCGACGCGCCTTCACGGCCGCCGCATGGCGGCCGTTCATCGTTTGGCTCTTGTGCCCCGGCTCGGCGATCGGGCAAGCGCCGCAATGCTAGATGAGTTGGATATGAGCGTAATTAGTTTCGATAAACTGCGCGATACCCGCGAACGGCCTGACGCTCAATTCGTCCGAAAAGACGAACACGGGCAGACAATGTATCTCTTCGCACTGGAATATGAGATGGGGCCATCGACTTGGTCCGCCAAGATCTGGGCGTATTCATTCGAAGATGCCGAAATGCGGGTGAAGGCAATGCGTGAGAGCCTTGCGGTCTGCGGTCAGATGCATGCGTCGATAGGCGCTTAGCCTAGTGAAACGCAATCGATCGACGGTGGACAGCTAGGTGTGACTCATCCTAGCGACCGATGCTTTCAAGGTTGGCGCCAGTTCACCATGTCCTAAGACAAAAAGGCGTTCCTGCGAACGCTTTTCGTGGCGATATATTCGACATGGACGGCTCCGCGATCGCTTGGGGGATTCCCGCGATGTGCGATGGTCGGATTGGCTGTCTGATTTGGACTCCGCTCCGAGGAGCGGTTCATCGTCGCATGCGCGTTAGGCGATTTGGGAGTTCGCGATGCTTGAGTCATCCAGCCTTGAACCAGAGCTTTTCTACTGGGCCAGACGCCGGGAAGTGGAAAGTGCCTGGGAAGTTGTGCAAATTTCGACCGTGATTGGGGGGACGTAAAGAGGCGCAAGCAGGAGCGACCGGGGCCAATTATAGGCGTGGCTCCCTCGTCATCTTTAAGTGACGAAACTTGCTCGCGCGGTCGTCATGGATCCGCGGTGGAGGGGCCCTTTCAGCGCTGGCACTCACGTCGACCTGCTTGCGATCGTAAAGAGCACCAGCGGCTCCGCAAGCCGACCCCAATCCAACGCCGTCTTATGTCGATGTCTGGCGACAAGGAGAACTAGACATGCACTTGATACAGCTATTTATACCGGCAGCGCCGCAATCGACGATCAAGATAGAAGACGTCATCGCGAAAGTTCAACGCGAGATGACGGAGCGCCATGGCGGAGCGACGGCATACCTCAACTCGCCAGCAAAGGGGCTTTGGTCCAACGGCGAGGGGGCGGAAGAAGAAGACGTCATCGTAGTTGAAGTCATGGTGGACACTCTCGATAGGGCCTGGTGGCGTCGATATCGTCGCAACCTCGAACAACTGCTCAGACAGGATGAATTGCTGGTGCGGGCGATTCCTGTCGAGGCGCTCTGACAACTTGGTGCCCCGATGGAGACGCAATTCCGCAAGCTCGAGGTCCACCGCAAAGGCGACGAGTTCGCAGGCTGGCCGGCGAATTATGGTCTCTGGTCGTGGGGTGACGAGGTGGTCGTCGTTTTCGCGCGCGGCAAACTCGGAGCGAAGGGGGAGCTTCACGAACTGGACCGTGATTACCCATTCGTGCCTTGGCAGGCACGGAGCCTGGACGGCGGTCTGACCTGGATGAGCGAGCGGTTCTCCGGTCGCGTGCCAGGTGGGATGTCACTTTCGGCCGATGAGCACTTGAACGCCGATCTCAAGGTTGGTGTCCGTCTGTCGGCTGATGATGAACTGCGCTGCCTGGAACAACCCATAGACTTTCTCGATCCAGAGACGATCGTCATGTGCGCTAGAACCGATGTGCAGGGCGATGCTGTGAGTTGGTTCTATGTTAGCCGGGATCGGGCACGGACATGGCGGGGTCCATATCCTTTCACCGGTCTGGACATTCCGATTTCCGCGCGAACCGATATCGTTCCTATGGGGAGGAACGATGCGCTCTTCATGCTAAGCACCTCCAAAGAGGATGGCGCGGAAGGCAGAGTGTTCTGCGCCCGCACGGCGGACGGCGGGCGCAGCTTCGTCCTTCAAGGCTTTGTCGGCCCAGAACCCGAGGGCTATTCGATCATGCCGGCATCGACGCCACTTTCCGGTGGCGCCATTCTGACGCTGACGCGCTGCATGGGGACAGGCGGCGACAAGGGTTGGATAGAAGCCTTCACTTCCGATGACCAAGGGAAGACTTGGACGCGGAAAGGCCGCGTCGTCGACAATACAGGCAGCAACGGCAATCCGCCCGCGCTCGGGCGGATCGACGGCATGCTTCTGCTCGTCTACGGTTACCGTGACCCGCCATTTGGCATCAGGATGCGCGTGAGCTGCGACGACGGCCAGACATGGGGCGCCGAGAAGATCATCCGAAGCGATGGCGGCACGGCCGATCTCGGTTATCCTCGCGTCGTCAAGCGCGATCAAGCTTCCATACTGGCCGTCTACTACTTCAACGACGGTGAGGGGGAGGAGCGCTACATCGCAGCCTCCATTGTCGCGTCGATCGGAGATTGAGAAGGGAGTGCGAGTGTGCGCGCATCCCAATCGGCACCCTGTACCTGTCGGGGCCCTGAAGGCGCGTTCCAGCGGACCAAATGCCTGGCAAGCCTCGTTCCATCCAATCCACCGGATTTTCTAAGAGATTTGTCATATTCCTACTTCGGCATTGCTTCGATAGGGGCGAGCAAATGGAATCGCGCCGGGGTTCGTCCATGTGAGAACGTCTCGCTCCTTTGATCGACTGCCGTATATTTCCAGGCTGCCTAGGCCTAGCTAGGACTAGGGTCGCGAGGTCGTCGTAGATCAGACGCGACAGCGCCGAAGATCAGCGAATCTGCCTAGATGTTCCGTCGCCGAGCGTGACAGCAATCGCCTCGAGTGAACTATCCTCGCCGGGTCGATTTTCTATGGCGAACCCATAAATAGACGATGAGACCGAACATGGCGAAACAATACCAGCCGAAAACCAACCCCAGGACCCATAGTTGGTCGCCGCCACGAAGCGCGAAGATCGCCGTGGCCAGGGCAATGTGAGCAACGACAAAGCCAATCGCAATGAACAGCACCCAGCGCAATCCTTGTTGGTTGTTCGATCGTACGAAAAACAGCCGCCATTTCCAAGATGGGTCAGCCCCCCGTTTGAAAGCTGGTAAATGCCAAATTAGGAAAAGCGTCCTGTCCGCCTGGGATAAATGGTCGAAGGGCGTCAACGATGATCACCACTTGGAAAAGTCGCCGCGATGCGATGGTGGTGGTTGCAATCTGTCGGAATCACGTCGTCTCGGTGTACCGCCGTGCTCGTCGCAATATGGGCCAACGCTCAGGGCACTCCTCTTACATTTCTCCGGTGGCAGAGCGCGGCAGCAGGCTTCCGGTCCGCAGCCGCGTGCAGAGCGAACTGAGGAACTCTTCCGTCGTAAGCAGATCGAGCTGGACGGAAAGTCTGTCAGCAGCTCCGCTCTAGAACCAGCAGAAAGCCTGGGCCGTTGAAGAACATATCCCCCCTGGGCGTGCCGGGATCGACTTCCACTGCCCCGCAAAAATGAACACGTAACCCACCAAGTTCTCAACGCCAACCACCGGTGCGTTTCCGCAAGGCTGCCGCGTTCAGATCGGCGATGACGAAAGCATGCCCAATGCTGTTGATCTGAACGCCGCGGAACGGCAAGATAGGCGACTTGTCCTTCCGGGCTTTGGGATTTCGAATGCCACGCTTCTACTTCAACATTCTGTCTGAAGCAGGATCGCTCGACGACTGGGAAGGAACCGAGCTTGCCGATTTGGATGCCGCTCGCGTTGAAGCGGTGCGTGATGCGCGGGCATTGATGAGCAGTGCCGTGCTGCTTGGATATGACATTTCGTCAAGAAGCGTCGAGATCAGAAACGAAACAGGCGATATCCTGCTCGTGTTGCCCTTTGCGGAAGCGGTGAAGCCAATGGGCTGATCTACCTGGCGCCGAGCGGAAGACCCAGCAACCTCTCATATTCGCGCTCCGGCACTCCATAACAGCCACCGGCGATTTCGATCAATTTTTCCCTGTCCACTATTCGCACGTTTCCGCGGGTCGATCGGATGGCGTGGACGCCCTCAAGCACGTGTAGCTCATTGGTGACGCCCGAACGCCGGACACCGAGCATCAATGCCAGAAATTCATGGGTAATGGCCAGGTCATTGCCTTCGAGGCGGTCGTGACACATCAGGATCCATCGAGCCAGCCGCTCATGCATATTGTAGCGGGCGTTGGCGAGCGCCGAATGGGCGAGCTGCAGCACGGTTGTGTGAACATAGCGAAGGAAGAAATCCTTCATCTCGGGATCATCGGCGAGCGCGCGCTGAAATGTCTCCATCGGCACCATAATCCCCGACCCCGCGACCTGCATGAACGTGCGCGTGGGGGTGGTCTCTACCGCCAGGACGACGTGCATGCCGGATGCGCCCTCGCGCCCGATGTGGCCAATTTCCACAACTTCTTCGTCGATGCTGCTGACAACCATGGATGCCAGGCCCCTTTCCAGGAAACAAACATGCGTGGATGGGACATCGCTAGCAACAAGAACGTGCCGCAATGGAAGGTCGACGCGCTCCATCTCTCCCGAGAGGCGTGCGAAACCGTCTACGCTCAACAATTTCAGTAGAGTGTTCTCGACGGTCGATTGGTGGGGCATAGCAGCTCCGCGTGGGGAGCTTGGATGTCAAGCCAAACGCCTGTGGGTGTGGTGAAAGCTACGGGACGCCCAAAGATTTGGCTATAGGTCCCGCGAAAGTGTGCGTTTATGACAAAACCGCACATAAGCCACTGACATTGTTGATGATCAGCGACGATAGACCGGCACCGACGTTCGGTGCCGACCAAGAGAGCTTAGCACATCTTGCCTCGGCATGCGCGCTCATTGCGAAAGGACGAGCGATTCACAATACGAATATCTGCCGTTTGTGGATCGTTGATAGAAGTCGCAATCAATCTCGCCAGCCAAGTCGGCGGCAATGCGCTTCGGCGATCAGGACGGCCTCCTTTCGGTCGGCATAGGGACCTGGCAGATAGACCGTGGCTCCGCGGAAACTGACGATCACCGCCTTTGTCACGCTATCGAAGACGATAGCCATATCCCGCTCGTAGGCCATTTGCTTTCCTGACGGCGCTTACCCCATCGAGATGTGCTCTTTTTTCGAATGAAACAAGGTGCCGACACGGCGATTCTTCAGGCGCGGGAGCTTTTCGCGGCCTTGGACCGAAGCGGCGAAACGACTGGTGTCACTGGCGGTCCATCTACCGACTGGTGCAGAAACGCACAGGAACTTTTCTGACTATCTGTCGTTGGGCCACAAGGATCGCACAGGTCCCCCTCTTTTAGCGGGGCCGTACGCCAACCCTTCCTTCCTGTGCGATCCGTTCGTTCCCAACCTCCCCCGCTTCGGCGGGGCTTCTTTTTGGTGCACAGCGCGCAGGGCGAAAGCGGACCGGCGTTCATCGCATTAACGGGCAGCGGCACGAAAAGCGCATTGCCAGGTCGCGCCGCTCGGATCCATTTCTGTGATCCGGAATTCTCCGATACCGCTGAGCCCGTCCATGGAATCCTAGAGTTCACGCGTGACCGTGTGAGGGACGTGCTCCCGAAGGCGGACGTGGTCAGTTGATCGAGGATCTTCAGCTACCTGACCTTGACGATCGGGGTGTACTCGCCGCTGTCAACGCTGGAAAAGCTTCTTCATTTTGCGTGCCGCGCCATGAGGATTTCGAGATCATTCGACAGGTCAACGGGGCCAACATCCAATGAGCGGTCCCGGCCAGCGCAATCCCGTTGGAAGAATAGCAGAGTTTGTTTCCACCTGGCGGAGATGAGCCGCATCTGCCTCGGCGCGGCCTCCACCAATGATTAGCTTGAAACCCATGATCGCAATCTCTTGTCGTAGGTTTGTGGAACGATACGGCGCAACAGGCGGTCACGAACTATTCAGGGCCAGCTGCATAACTCGACCCCGCTAACGGCAGCGGAACAAAGGGTTTTTTCGGCGGTTCATGACTGCATGTCATAGGCTGCAAGGTATTTCTGGATTGCCAAAGCATTGCCTTGATCACGGGGAGCCCAAATGCTGATAGGTTATCATGCGTCGCATGAGCAGTTCTCGCCCAGCGAACTCTTATGCTTTGTTCAGGCTGCAGAGCGCGCTGGTTTCGGTGCCGTCATGACGTCCGACCATATCGCGCCATGGAGCGAGGAGCAGGGAAATTCGGGTAACAACTGGGCCTGGCTCGGCGCAGCACTTGCAACGACATCGCTGCCGTTCGGTAGTCTCGCGATCCCCGGTGGCTGGCGCTACCACCCAGCCCTACTTGCGCATTTGGCCGGCACCCTCGCCGAGATGTACCCGAACCGTTTTCGATGGATTGCAGTCGGTAGCGGTGAAGCCCTGAACGAAAGCGTCGTGGGCAGCGGCTGGCCCGAAAAAGCAGAACGCGACGCGCGGCTTCGTGCCGGTGCCGGGATTGTCCGGGATCTCCTTCGCGGAGAAACGGTCACCGTTCGTTATCCCTGGTTCGCGGTGGAGGAAGCCAAGCTCTGGTCCCTGGCTGAGCGGCCGCCAGCGATATTTGGCGCCGCCTTGAGCGCCAAGACGGCAGGGTGGATGGGCGACTGGGTCGACGGCTTGATAACAGTGCGGAAATCCAAAGAGAGCATGCAAGAGCTTGTCGGCCGCTTCGAAGATAATGGCGGCCACGGCAAGCCGCTCGTCTTGCAGCTTCAGGTTTCGTGGGCAATGTCGAGGGAGGAAGCGCGTCTGGCGGCCTGGGAGCGGTGGCGCAATGCGGCCGTGCCACCGACTGTCTTAGCTGACCTGAAGCGCCCCAAGGACTTCGACGAGGTGACCAACACCCTCAGGCCCGAGGACATAGAAGAGTTCGTCCCACTAATTACAGAAGGATCCGAGCTGCTAGAAATCATCAGTGAATTGGCATCATGCGGATTCGAGGAAGTCTATTTGCACAATGTTTCCTTGGATCAACATGGCTTCATGCGGTTCATGGCGCAGGAAGTCTTGCCGCATATCCGCTAGGCCACGTCATCCGCCAGGAGGCGATCAAGCAATCTCCTGAAGTGGCGGGTGATACCCACAGGCATCAACATAGCGCCACCTCTTCTCCTGTTCGAAAAGTTTGGCTGCTTACTGAGCGCAAGCCTGACCCTGGGGGGTCGCGTCGCTTAGACCACCTTGGGTCTGGACGGAGCCCGAAGCGGTGGAGCTCGCAGGATCACTGCCGCCGCTGCAACCGCCTGGCATGGTCGCGCCCATTGATCCATTCGTCGTGCTGCCCGTGGAGGTTGGATCGGATGTCATCGGCTGCATTGTCTGAACATTGGCACGACCATCGGTACCAATGGCATTGGGTTCCGTCGTGGTTCCAGCTCCGGTGCTGGACTGAGCAAAAGCGCTCGTGGCCATACCGGCCGCGAGCATTGAGGCGCAGATGAGCTTGATATTCATCTTTTTCGTTTCCTTCGTGGTTTACGTTGCGGCCCTCGAACATCAAGATCACTCTTCTGTTCCCAATTATCTGAAGCGTAAGTATCGATTGCACGCACCAAGACAGATACGCGACCCACAGCGGGACGACCGAGTTGACCTGTGGCATCCGCGGTCGTCTTGCTCGAATGAGACAAGGACGCTGGTCGGAATGGCGATGGGAGGCAAGCGTCAGAGGGTGACCCACTTCGGGCCCGCGCGCTGACCGAAACCTGCACATGTATTCAAATGGCCCTCGCTCTCCCAGAAGCGTGTCTTGCAGCGAGGATTTTACACAGCTTGCGGATTCCGCGGGAGGACAAGCAGCCGCCTGGAAATTCCGCGCTCTCACCTTCAGGGTGTCGATGTGCAGATCCGGAATTTATCCCGAGGCGGAGACTATGCCGAGCCCGTTTCCTAAAGCTCGAGATTTCCGGTAAAGCCGCGTGGCAAGCTCGGCATAATATTCAGGCTCCGCTGTTACAATTTAGCGGAGACGAGCATGACCCCCGGGGTAGTCATTGCCCCGCTGAACCTCCGACTCATACCTGAGGCCACGGATGACACATCGTTGCCGTCTACAAGGCGCGTGTCGAGATCGTGGGCAGCGGCGATCTTCATGAAGTCTTCGAACGCAGCCATGTCCTTGGCCGTCCGGGCCACATAGGTAACGCCAGTTTGTCGGAGGCCGATGTCTTCAAGACATTCGTCCGCCAACTGTTGCCAGAGGCGGCAGGCTTCGATCACTATTGGCAGCTCGTCAGCGTCTCGCCCTTGCTTTCGTATCCAGCCCCAGTTGCGCGAGGACTCTTCGGCGGCAATGCGTCCTTTCTCAAGCAATGTCACTTGCACATCTCGATTAGCAAGGAAGATGGCGGTGCACACTCCGACAATTCCGCCTCCGATGATCACCACCTCGGAGGCATTAGGGATCGGAATGCTGAACGGGATCGGCTTCGGAGAAGGGAAACATTGGAATCTTTTCTTGATTGGCTTCCGCTGATCCCTAGCTCGTAGGCAATAATCGTTCAAGGTAGATGTCCGTAAGGGCGAAAATCGCCTTCCAGTGCTTTGAAAATATGCCGAGCTTGCCACGCGGCTTCACCGGAAATCTCGGGCTTTGGGAAACGGGCTCGGCATAGTCTCCGGCTCGGGATAAGTTCCCTTATGCGGAGTTCGGCATAACGGAATGAAAATGTCCCTCGGCCTCGCGCCCGCCACCCTGTCGCGCGAATCCGGACTTCCGGGCGATCCATGCGCGAACTCGTCTCCCCTGCCCGTCGGGAGCCGGAACCCTGCGTCGCGCTCAGCCAGCCCGGAGAGATCGCCCGACAGATCGAAGGCTTGCTGGGCCACGAGATGAACGACGTCGCCTTCACGCTGAATTCTCCCATTGATCGCGATCATCGATGCCCCGAGGATGATACGGCGGCGCTGCTCGAAGAGCTTGGGCCAGACGACGACGTTGGCCGGACCGGTCTCGTCCTCGATCGTCATGAAGATGACGCCCTTGGCGCTGCCGGGTCTCTGCCGGACGAGGACCAGGCCAGCTGTCATCAACCAGCGACCATCCCGCGCGTTCATGGCTTGCGCGCAGGTGACGATCTGGCGCTCTGCCAAAGCTTTTCGAAGGAATGCGACGGGATGTTGGCGGAGCGTCAACCCGATGTGACTGTAATCCTGGACAACGTTGTGTCCATCCGTCATCTGGCGCAGAGCGACTTCGGGTTCCTGCTGCTCGGCGATCGCCCTCGCCTCGCGTTCCGAGGCGGCTGCAAAGAGCGGAAGAGGTTCGTCACGCAGAGCCTTAATCGCCCACAATGCGTCGCGCCGCTGAAGTCCCAGAGATGGCAGGAAGGCGTCGGCCTCGGCGAGTTCGACCAGAGAAGCCGCCGGGACCCCAGACCGTCGCCACATATCGTCAACGCTTTCGAACGGTTGGTCCATGCGAGCAGCCGCGACACGCGCGGCATCGGCGGCGGCAAGGCCGCGCACCATGCGCATTCCCAGGCGGACCGCGTGATGGTCGGTATCTCCGATACGCTCAAGCGTACAGTCCCACCGGGAATTGTTGATGCAGATCGGTCGGATCTCGACGCCATGGTTCCGAGCGCAACCGACGATCTGGGCCGCCGCGTAAAATCCCATCGGCTGCGAGTTCAGCAGCGCCGCGCAAAAGACGTCCGGACAGTGGCATTTCACATAGTTGGAGGCATAGGCGATCAAGGCGAACGACGCCGCATGGGATTCCGGGAAGCCATAACTGCCGAATCCCTCGAGCTGGCTGAAGGTCTTCTCGGCAAACTCGGCCGTGTAGCCGTTCCTGATCATGCCGGAGACGAGCTTGTCCTTGAAGCGCGAGACGCCGCCGGTGAACTTGAAGGTGGCCATCGACTTGCGAAGCTGGTCTGCCTCGCCGCCGGTAAATCCGGCGCAAACCATCGCCACCTTCATGGCCGACTCCTGGAAGAGCGGGACGCCGAGTGTCTTGCCGAGAACGGCTTCGAGTTCCGGCGTCGGGTAGACGACCCGCTCCTTGCCCTCCCGGCGGCGGAGATAGGGGTGCACCATATCGCCCTGAATCGGACCAGGCCGGACGATCGCGACCTGGATCACGAGGTCATAGAAGGTCCGCGGCTTCAGGCGCGGCAACATCGCCATTTGCGCCCTCGACTCGATCTGGAACGTGCCGAGGGTGTCGGCTTTCCTGATCATCGCGTATGTCGCCTGGTCCTCCTGAGGGATGGTGGCGAGATCAAGGTGCTCGTCCTTGTGTTCTTCGATGAGCGCGAAGGCCTTCGCCATGCAGGTCAGCATACCGAGCGCCAGGATGTCGACCTTCATGAATTTGAGCGCCTCGACGTCGTCCTTGTCCCACTCGATCACTTGCCGGTCAACCATTGCCGCGGGTTCGATCGGAACGAGATCGTCGAGGCGGTCGTGGGTCAGGACGAAGCCGCCTGGATGCTGTCCCAGATGCCGAGGAGCGCCCATGAGCTGCTGCGCAAGCCTAAGCGTCAGGGCGAGGCGGCGGTCTTGCGGGTTCAAGCCCTGATCACGAAGACTGCGATCACTGACCAGCTCTTCCGACCACGCCCACATGCCCGTTGACAGGGCCTTGATGAGGTCCTCAGGCAAGCCGAGCGCCTTGCCGACGTCGCGGATGGCACCCTTCGCCCTGTAACGGGTCACCGTCGAACAGAGAGCGGCCTTATCCTTCCCGTAGGTCTTGTAGATCCATTGGATGACCTCCTCCCTTCTTTCGTGTTCGAAGTCGACGTCGATGTCCGGCGGCTCGTCGCGCTCCTGGGAGACGAAGCGCTCGAACAGGAGATCGTTGGTCGAGGGGTCGATGCTGGTGATACCAAGGATGTAACAGACGGCCGAGTTCGCCGCCGAGCCCCGCCCCTGGCAAAGGATGCCTTGCGACCGGGCGAAGCGGACGATCGAGAAGACGGTCAGGAAGTATGGGGCGTATTTCATCGTCCGGATGAGATCGAGTTCGTGACGGACGATCTTGAGAACCTCCGGCGGCAGCCCTTCCGGATAGCGGTTGGGCACGCACTCCCAGACATAGTGCTCGAGGGATTCCTGCGGGGTCTTGTCCGGGAGGATCGCCTCCTCGGGATACTGGTAGGTCAGTTCCTCCAGCGAGAACCTGCAGCGGTCGACGATCTCCATCGTCCGGGCCAGCGCCTCGGGGTAGCGCGGGAACAGGCGCTCCATCTCCTCCGGCGGCTTTAGATATCTGTCCGCGTGGCGCTCGCGCTTGAAGCCGACGTCGTCGATGGTGGTATTGTTTCGAATGCAGGTGACGACGTCCTGAAGCTGCCGCCTGGAAGGATCGTGGAAGAGGACGTCGTTGGTGACGACTGTTCGCACGCGGTGCCTCATCGCCATGTTCGACAATTCGTGCAGCCTCAACTGGTCGTTCGGACGCCGCCGGAGGCAAAGCGAGACATATGCTCGGTCCTCGAATATCTCGGCCATCTTGCGAAGTTGGACGGCGCAGGTCTCGTCAGCTAGGTCGGGCACAAGGATTGCAAGCAGCCCCTCGGAGTAGAGAGCGACATCGTCGAGGTTCAAGATGCAGTTCGCCTTGCCGCCCCTGCCCTTGCCAAGCGTGAGGAGCCGGGTGAGCCGCGAATAGGCGCCGCGGTCCGTGGGATAAAGGAGAATCGACATGCCCTCCTGCAGATCCAGCCGACACCCAACAACGAGACGGACGCCTGTCGCGCGCGACGCCTCGAGCGCCCGGACGACCCCTGCCAGGCTGTTGCGATCGACAACGCCGAGAGCCTCGATGGCCAGTTCCCTGGCGGTAGAAAAGAGCTCGTCGGCGGAGGACGCGCCACGAAGGAAGCTGAAATGCGTCGTGACCTGGAGCTCGGCGTATCTCATCCGAATATCCCGTGTATGAACCACTTGTGGGAACCTGTTTCGGGATCGATGCCGTCGCCGGAGCGAAAGATCCAGTATCGTTCCCCGCTCTCGTTTTCGATGACGAAGTAGTCGCGCACAGCCTCGAATTCGCTGTCGCGCTTCCACCATTCGCCGAAGACCCGTTCCGGACCGTCCGCACGCTTGACGCGATGACGCTTACCGCGCCAGGTGATGCTGGCCGGCGGATGATCCGGCAGCAGGGCTATCGCCTCGATCCGATCCGGACGCGCAAACAGCCGCACCGGCCGTCGCCAATGGTGGACCCAATCTTCCGTCGCGTCCTCGCCGACCGCGGCGATACGCTGGACGCTGCGCTCCGGGACGTCGGAGGCGACCGGCGCGACCCGGTAGACGCGCTGGCCTCGGTTGCCGAGGACGTCGATCAGCGGTGTGATGTCGGCATCCTCGTCGTCGACAAGCGAGGACGCCTTCTGCTTCTCTTCAAGCGGTTCCGACATCACGGCGACGAGGGTCAGCCTTTCGATCCCGAAACCCGGCTCGATCGTCTGCGTCCGGTCGCGGAACAGTTTCGTCAACCAGGCGATGTCTCGCACCGGCTTGGCGGTTCCCGCTCTGATCGCCTGCCTGGTCCCATCGACCTTGTCGACGATAAGATCGGTCCGGCGGACGCCAAGACCCTTCCGTTGGAGTTCAGCGACGAGCTGAACAATCAGCCGGCCGACATACTTGTCGATCGTTTCCGCTGCACCGATCGGTTCGGCGAACGATCGAACGACCTCGACGAGTTCTGGGCTACGGATCGGATCTATTGGTTCGCGGACGCGACCGAACATCTGGTCGAGACGCCGTCCAATCTCCGGGCCGAAGCGAAGCGCCAAGGGAGCGCGCGGCGTCGCCGAGAGCTCGCCGATAGTCCGGAAGCCGAGCATGCGCAGATCGCCCACGATCTTCTCGGGTAGCCGCAGCAGAGAGATCGGAAGTCGCTCGACCGCCCGGATGGTCTCTCCACTCGGGACGATGACAGTTTCGCGATTGATGGCGCGGGCACATGCGTGAGCCGCGCCCCATGTGTCCGCAATGGCGACCCGTGCCGTCAGGCCCTTGGCGCGAAACCGATTGGCGATGCTCGTCAACATGCGCTCCTCGCCGCCCTGCAGATGGTCGGCGCCCTCCGTATCGATGACCATGCCGTCCAGCGCATCGACGGCGACGATCGGCGAATACTGCGTCAGCGCCCACATGGTGACGCGCTCGAGCGCCACGGCATCGGCGGCCGGATCGGCGTCGATCATCCGCAGGCCCTGGAGGATCGCCTGCGCCCTGGCGGCCGGCATGCCGACGTGGAGTCCGGCCTTCCTGGCCGCGGCGTCGGCGGCCGAGACCCAGCGCTTGGATCCGCTCTTCGAAATGACGGCGATCGGCTGCTCAACGGGAATGGCTGGATCGGCCCGCCTGATCCTGTCGGTCGACAGATCGGGAAAAAATATCGATACGACCCTTGGCATCGCAGGCTCCTACTTCGAACTCGGCACACTCACCCGCTTTCACCCTCATCAGTTCCAAAAACCACCTCGCCCGCCCGACGCCTGGAACCGGCAGCTCCTCACTCGGAATGACGCTCACCCTCCAGCGCGTGGTCGCGGCCGTCGGCTGCCCGAAGTCGCTGGCCTCGGTCTGCCGTCGCCACCGCCGCACCGCGAGCGCCATCGTGCCGGTCTTCTCGGCGGCAAGTTGCAGCCGGCGCGACGCCGCCATCGGCAGGCGGACGATCTCGCCAATCACCGCGCCGAGCCCGCCGTACGAGAGGCCCGCCTCCATGTTGGCAAGGACGTCCTCTTCCTTGTCGGACTCGACGAAGACCACCCGGTTCGGATGCAGCCCCGCCTGCGCCAGGGCCGGGAAGAACAGATCGGGACGTGTCAGGCACCAGACGATCTTGCCTTTCGTACGCGCGGCAATGCCGGCCACGAACAGGGCGGCGGCCGCGCCATCGACGGTGCCGGCCCCGCCGCCAGCGCATTCGTGCAGCGCCCCATGGGCCAATCCGCCGCCCGGAAGCCGCCCGTCGATCTGGGCCACGCCGAAAGGCAAAACGCCTCGCCTGCGCCGACTGGCGCTTTCCAGGTGCGCTATCTGCTCGCGCAGACCGTCGAGGATAGCGATTGGGGCGACGGCTGAGTTCATGATCTCCTTTAACGGCAACCCGTTTTCAGCTTGAGTAACAGCAATATGTTCTGTATCTGTTCTCAAGACGTAAATGAGTCAACGCGCATATGACGCGCTAAAGTTGAGCACGAGTGCGACGCAGAAAAATCGACAGCGGATTCAATCGGATGATGAGGAAGGAATATTTTCGGAGGCGCCGAACGCCGCTTGTGGACGATGGAGTTCAGGCCAGACATTGCGCCATATCACGACCGGCAAACTGTTATTCTCGAACGGGACGCCTGGGCCGATTGGCTCGATCCGGCCTTCTCGGCCAAGTCGCTGATCGAGCCCTGCCGCCCGGCCCGCTCTCCATCGAACAAGTCGGCTGAGCTGCAACCCGGCTGGCTAAGGAGCACTTTCTTCTTCGCTCTCTGCTGGGGCCGACCATGCTCTTTCAGGCGGGCAGTTCGTGCAGCACGCACCGTAACGGAACCATATGCTCTCGCCGCGGGTTGGATAGGCATCTCCCAGCTCTCAGTTTCACGGAGCATCCATGGCTATATCTTCTACAAGCAATCGAGACTCGGCCGCCTATCCGCTTCAGTCGCTCTTTGTCCCGTTTCCCTTCGTCTGCTTCACGCTCGCGCTTGCGACCGATATCGCTTTCTGGCAGACCGGCAATCTGATGTGGCAGAATTTCTCTGCATGGTTGCTGTTCGCTGGGCTTATGTTGGGCTCGCTTGCGATTCTGGCCGGATTGATGGATCTGATGCGTCGCCGCACGCGCCCTTTACGGCCGCCGTTCCTGTCCGCCCTCCTCTATCTAATCATACTGAGCCTCGCCTTTGCCAACAACCTTATCCATGCCGGCGATGGATGGACGGCCGTCGTCCCATACGGACTGATGCTTTCGGCCGTCACCTTTGTCTTGTGCCTGGTGGCCGCGGCAATTTCCGCCCGCAAATATGCCAGACTGGCCTGGAGGATATGATGAAGAAGTCCCAGATTCTCGGCGCTTCGGTTCTGTCGATATCTGTCGGCGTCGGTCTTGCGGCTTACGCCCAGAGCGGAGATTTTGACATCTCTCAGCAGATCGGACCGAACCCCGTGCTCCCAGATCCAGCCCCTTCCCTGCTGCCTGATCTGAAGGTAGCGGAGGTCGTTGGCTGGAAGGATGGTGAGACGCCGGCCGCACCGAACGGTTTGACGGTCACTGCTTATGCCAAGGACCTCGCCAATCCAAGGACAGTCCACACCTTGCCGAACGGCGACGTACTGGTAGTTCAGGCGCGTGGCCCGTCAGGCGAACCGGCCTCCCGGCCGAAGGATTTGATCAGAGGCTGGATCATGTCCATCGCTCATGGCGACGGCGGCGAGCAGAAGGAAAGCAACATCATCACACTGCTGCGTGACGCCAACCGCGACGGCAAGGTGGATGAGAGGCACGATCTGCTGAAGAAACTCGATTCGCCGTTCGGCGTCGCCTGGGTCGACAACACGCTCTATGTCGCCTCGACGTCCGCCATTCTCGCCTACCCCTATGAACTTGGGCAGAATGAAATCACCGCCCAACCGAAAACCATCACGCCCCTGCCCGGTGGTCCGATCAATCATCATTGGACCAAGGATCTGGCGCTCAGCCCCGATGGGCAGATGCTCTACGTTTCGGTCGGCTCGAATTCCAATATCGTCGAGAATGGGCTTGAAGCAGAAAAGGGCCGTGCGGCGATCTGGCAGGTCGACCGGCGCACCGGCGCGGCGCGCGTCTTCGCCTCAGGTCTGCGCAATCCGAACGGCCTCGCCTTCAACCCTGAGACAGGTTCGCTCTGGACGGTCGTCAATGAGCGCGACGAACTCGGTCCGAACCTCGTTCCCGATTACATGACCTCGGTTAAGGAAGGCGGCTTCTACGGCTGGCCCTGGAGCTATTACGGCAACCATGTCGATGCGCGCGTGCATCCGCCGCGTCCGGACATGGTCGAAAGGGCGACGCCACCGGATTATGCCCTGTCGAGCCATGTCGCGGCCCTTGGATTGGCCTTCTCGATGAATTCAGCGCTGCCGGCCGCCTACGCCAATGGCGCCTTCATCGGAGAGCACGGCAGCTGGAACCGGGACAGCTTCAATGGCTACAAGGTGGTGTACGTACCATTCGAGGCCGGGAAGCCATCCGGCAAGGCGCAGGACGTCGTCACGGGCTTTATCCAGGACGACCAAGCGAAGGGACGGCCGGTCGGAGTCGGGATCGACGGGACGGGAGCTCTGCTCGTCGCAGATGACGCCGGCAACACCGTCTGGCGCGTTGCTTCGTCCGACGGCAAGATTACGCCGCAGCCCATCGGCACGGACCAGGTTTCGGCAAATCGGCAAGTCTCGACTGATGCGACGGCGGGCGGGACCGCCGATATGAATCCTGGCATCGGAACCGAAAGGACGGGTTCGACCCCTCAATCGCAGATGCCGGCAGCCCCGGCAGATGAACGCCCGACCGACCAGAAACCCCTTCCCGGACAAGCGGATAAATCCCAGCCTGCGCAAATGCAGATCGCCCCTGCAGGTGGTCCATGAAGAGATTTTGTCGGGTTTAAATCACTTCTCGCCATGTTTTCGTGGTGACTGGCCGACATCAAGAAATTTCCTGAGGTCACCATCGCGCAGTGGCCATTTCCGCGCGCTTTTCTATCGGCGATCGTTAGCCGCCGCATGTTCAACATGGGGCGAAGGCGCATTTAAGTGAGGGGTTCACGGCAAATGAGATGCAAACTTAGATCGGCTTCCAACGCGGGACTTCAACGAAAATGGTTGCGATGCAAGCACCAAACATACCACGCCGAATAGTTGTCATCAGCGACTTCCAGAACGGCGATTGGCGCGACGCCCAATTCAAGACGATAGCCTGGTTTCGGCAGCAATGGTTGTCGGGAAATCGCGGGCCTCTCCCAGAGATGACCGTCACCCCGAGACAGAACGTCGAGGTCGTGGGGGGCTACATCGAGCGGCTCCCTCTTGCAGCTCTCAAAGGAGGCCTTGCCGACCGCGCCGAAATTTGGACCCACAGCCGAGGTGCATCGCCAAAGATGCATCGGCCCGATGGCAGTCCGTTCTTGACGCGCCGGTCGTTCCAGATGAATGGGCCTGAAGCGCCATTCGCATCAAATGATATGCTGGGCCATATCGAGGCTTTCGGACCACCGTCAATCTTGTGCGTATGGGGCCTTGGCGTTAGCGAAGACATATTGCTGGCCTGCCCCGACAGTTTCAAAATTTACAATTCGATCGACGCACCGGCGTTGCGCGTGCCATCTGAGGTGAGCCGCCATTTCGACCTTATTCTCACCGGCGCCGCCTGGCAGTCGGAAGCAGTGCGCGTTTTATATCCCGACAAGCGCGTCGCCGTTATGCCGATTGGACCGGAGTTTGCTTCTGAGGTAACGTTCAGGCCTCTGGGTCTGGAAAAGATCTATGACGTGATCTACGTCGCTGCTGCTCAGGCTTACAAGCGGCATGACATTCTGTTCAACGCGCTGAGCCAACTGCCCCGTTCGCTGCGTGCATTGTGCGTCTGCGGCTATGGCGAGATGATGGAAGCGCTACGCCGGCACGCAGGAGAACTCAACATCGACGTCGATTTCATCGATCCGCCCGGTGTACCATTTGCCGAAGTGAACAGGCTTATGAACCAGGCCCGGATCGGCGTCGTTTGCGGCGTCGATGATGGCGCACCGGCCATTTTGACGGAGTATATGCTGGCTGGAATACCCGTTCTTGCAAACAGTGAGCTGAGGTGCGGACTGCAATACATCACGCCGAAGACGGGGCGCGCTGCCTCGGCCGATGAATTTCACGCGGGTATCCGCGACATGCTTGGAGGGCTGCAAAGCTTCGATCCACGTCAGGTCGTCTTGGATAACTGGACATGGCCGCATAGCCTCAGGACGCTCAAGAGCCTTATCGAGATAACTTAGCCAAATTGATTGGAACATTCGCCGCAATCGCAGGTTCGGGGGCCATCGTGGTTGCGAGGTGTTTGATGAACCTGCTGAGTTCTGTGCCGTTGTCCGGCTGCGGTTTGCCGCAAGACGCTCCGCTCATTTGCTTCTCGCATCTTCGATGGGATTTTGTGCTCCAGAGGCCCCAGCATCTGATGCAGCGATTCTCGCGGGAGCGCCCAGTGTTCTTCTTTGAGGAATTCATCCCGACCGACCATCCTCTTGCCTATCTGGAGATCCATCCGTTCGAGGGGACAAGCGTCAAGGCGGTCCGTCCGCGCATTCCAAATGGGTGGAGCGAGGCCGAGCGTGAAGCCGCTCTTGGCAAACTGCTTGACGAACTCATCACGCTGTATGGCGGAAAGCGCCCGATCCTTTGGTTCTACACCCCGTTGATGTTTGCTTTCGCCCGGCATGTCGATGCGGTGGTGGTGGTCTACGACTGCATGGACGAATTGGCGAACTTCAAGTTCGCGCCCGCCAACCTCAAGGCCTCCGAACAGACGTTGATTGCCGCCGCCGACGTCGTCTTCACTGGTGGGATAAGCCTGTATGAAGCGAAACGTGACCAGCACGACAACATCCACCCATTTCCATCCGGCGTCGATAGCCATCACTTCCGCACGGCGCGGAACGCCTTGCCGGAACCCTGGGACCAAGTCGATATTCCTCATCCACGCCTTGGCTACTACGGCGTCATCGACGAGCGGCTCGATCTGGATCTGATCGAAAGCGCAGCTGCGGCGCGGCCCGGCTATTCCTTCATCTTCCTCGGGCCGATCGTGAAGATTTCACCGGATGATTTGCCGCGAGCAGCCAACATCCACTATCTCGGTCAGAAAGCCTATGGCGATCTGCCGGCCTACCTTTCGGGTTGGGAGGCGACGCTTATGCCATTTGCGCTGAACGATGCCACCCGATTTATCAGTCCGACGAAAACTCCTGAATACCTCGCCGCGGGCCGGCCGATCGTCGGAACCAAGATTGTCGACGTGGTCCGCGGGTATGGCGATGTGCCAGGCGTCTTCCTGGCCAATGACCCACAAGCCTTTGCGGAGGCCTGCGATGCTGCTCTTCACATTTCCCGCAATGATCAGACATGGCTGCAAGCCGTCGATGAAATTTTAGCCCGATCATCCTGGGAGACAACCTTCCGTAGGATGTCGGCGCTTGTCGAAGAGGCCGCAGCGCAGAAAGTTCTGTCCCCTGGCCTGCCCCAAAGATTTTCCGTTCGCACCCAACGGCCCGCGCCGGGAAGCTATGACTATCTGATCGTCGGTGCAGGATTTGCCGGCTCGGTGCTGGCGGAACGCCTTGCTTCAGATGGTGGGAGGAAGGTGCTTGTTTGCGACAAGCGGCCTCATATCGGCGGAAACGCCTACGATCACTACGATGAAGCCGGGATCCTCGTCCATAAATATGGCCCGCACATTTTCCACACCAATAGCGAGGATGTGGTTGCCTATCTCTCGCGCTTCACGGCATGGCGTCCCTACGAGCATCGCGTGCTTGCACAGGTCGGCGCCCTGCGGCTTCCCATCCCCATCAACCGCACAACGCTGAACGCGCTCTATGGCCTCGACCTGACGGACGAATTCGCGGCCGCACGCTTCCTGGCCGACCGGGCGGAACCCTGCGACCCCGTGATAACATCACGAGACGTCGTCACATCTCAAATCGGCTCTGGGCTTTATCGCACTTTCTTCGAAGGCTACACGCGCAAGCAATGGGGCCTTGATGCCTCGAAGCTCGACAAGTCCGTCACCGCACGAGTGCCGACCCGCACCGATACCGACGATCGCTATTTCCTCGACCGCTTCCAGGCCATGCCGCGTGATGGATACACGCGCATGTTCGAACGCATGCTCGACCATGAAAACATAACGGTCATGGTCGGCACGGATTTCGCCGATCTGAAGCAGGATGGGCCGGCCAGCCACACGATCTTTACTGGGCCCATCGACGAGTATTTCGGCCATTGTTTGGGTCGGCTGCCATATCGCAGTCTGGAATTCCACCATGAAACGCACGACGTAAGACGGCTACTGCCGGTAGCCGTTATCAACTATCCATCCGAGGAGGTGCATTACACGCGCGTGACTGAATACAAGCATCTGACCGGCCAGGTTCACCCAAAGACGAGCATCAGCTATGAATATGCCCGTGCAGACGGCGATCCCTATTATCCGATCCCCTGCCCTGAGAACCAGGCACTTTATAGACGATACGAGCTTCTCGCCCGCGCGCTGACCAACGTGACATTCGTCGGGCGGCTGGGAACCTACAAATATTACAATATGGATCAAGTCGTCGGCCAAGCACTGGCGACCTACCGACGCCTGAAGCTCCGGGATGAGGCCGGCAAGGCGTTTGCCGGCGCGCGGCATGAATAGGAGGCCGCACATCCTACTGGCGACCGACAGTGCAGAACCGTCCGGGATGGGCGAACACATGCTTGCTCTCGGGCGGGCTTTGAGCGAACGGTGGGATGTCACAATAGCCCTGTTGACCGAGGACAGGACCGGTTTGTTGCCGCGGGCTGCGCGCCACGGAATTGGCATCAAGCTAAGCGAAGATGCGGGCGTATTCCAGCAGTGGTTGGCGCGATCCAGTATTGATCTTCTGCACGTTCATGCGGGAATCGGATGGGAGGGACACCGCCTAGCCGCCGCCGCGGATGCCCTGGCAATCCCGATCATCCGCACCGATCATTTGCCATATCTGCTCACCGATCCTGATCAGATCGAGCTCTACCGGCGCGAGACCGGGAGGCTGTCGCATCACATCGTCGTTTCCGAAGCCTCGCGTGAAAGCTTCTGCGATGCAAACGTCGCGCCGTCGCGTTTGACAGTCGTGCGCAACGGCATCTTTCCACTTTCGCCTGCGCGAGCAGCGGCTGAACTAAGGCGAGCGCTCGACCTGGTGGATAAAACCGTGCTGCTGACGGTCGCCCGCTTCACCGAGCAGAAGGATCACGTGTCGCTTGTCCGCGCCTTGCCGAACATACTTGGAACTCACCCCAAAGCGGTGTTGCTTTTTGTCGGATCGGGTCCAGAAGAAGATCGTGTCCAAACCCTGGCGGAAGATTTAAAAGCCTTTGGTCACGTTCGCTTTCTGGGGCACCGGGCGGATGTTGCGGAGATCATGGCGATCGCCGATCTCTTCGTGCTTCCCTCGCTCTTCGAAGGCCTTCCACTCGCGGTTCTCGAGGCGATGTCGCTTGCCGTCCCCGTGGTCGCGACGAGGATCGGCGGAACCGTCGAGGCACTGGGCGGTGATCATCCCTATTTCGCGGAGCCCGGCAACCCAGCGTCGATCACCGCTGTCGTCAATCAGGCATTGAGCGATCCCCATCTAAAGGCCACCGGCAGAGTCGGCCACGCGCGTTTCGAGCGCAACTTTTCCGCCCGCCGAATGGCTGATGAGACCGGCGCCGTCTACGAGCGGTTCCTCACCCCACATGCGGATCAAAAACAAAAGGATACCGAGATGCGAAAAACGCGGCTGGGCTTCATCGGCGTGGGTGGCATCGCCCATCGGCACCTTGATATCCTAACCGGCTTCGACGACGTCGAACTCGTCGCCTTTGCCGACCTGGACCTTCCCCGTGCGGATGCGGCGGCAATGCGCTTTGGCGCCCGCTCTTTCAGCCATCACCGTGAAATGCTCGACACGCAACGGCTCGACGCGGTCTACATCTGCATTCCGCCTTTCGCCCATGGCGAGCCGGAACAGGACCTCATTGACCGCAACATTCCATTCTTTGTCGAAAAGCCAGTCACGCTCGATCTGGCGCTGGCGGAAGAGATCGCAGCCGGCGTGTCGAAGGCCAGCTTGATTACTGGCGTTGGCTATCACTGGCGTTATCTCGATATCGTCGATGAAGCCCGAAGCCTGCTGGCGGATAACCCAGCGCAACTGCTGTCGGGATACTGGCTGGATTCCACGCCTCCCCCGCAGTGGTGGTGGAAGAAGGATCAATCCGGCGGCCAGATGGTTGAGCAGGCGACGCATCTCCTTGATCTCGCGCGCTTCCTCGTGGGCGAGGTCACCGACGTATACGGCCGGGCGGGATACAAGGAAAGGGTGGAATTTCCCGGCCTCGATGTGCCGACGGTCACGACAGCTAGCCTGACCTTCGAAACGGGCGTGGTCGCCAATATCGCCGCGAGCTGCCTTCTCGGCTGGAGCCACCGCGTCGGCTTGCACATCTTCGCCGACCGACTGGCGATCGAATTGACCGATCGCGACATCATGGTGGATGTTGGAAGAGGACGCCCAGTGCGAAGCGCCGATGGCGATCCGGTATGGCGCGAAGACCGCGATTTCATCGACGCCGTCCGGGGTGGTGAAAACCGCATTCGCTGCCCGTATGGTGATGCTCTAGCCACCCACCGGCTTGCGGTGGCCGTCGTATCTTCGGCACGCAGCGGGGAGCCGGTACACCTCGACGCCCCGGCTCTAAAGCGAAGCGAGCTATCGCCCTTGCTGGCGCAACCACGTGCCGAGATGTCTCAAGAACCGCGGCCTGGGCACCGCAAAATCCGCTCGCTCGGCATCGAGGCGCCGGGCCGAGCCTATTTCTTGGAATACGAGGAAGGCCCGCCCGCCGATGGACATGTGCGGCTCGACACGCTCTATACCGGTCTTTCCGCTGGGACGGAGCTGACGTTCTTGAAGAACACCAACCCCTATTTCCGCGCGCGCTTTGATGGCGAACGCGGCGTCTTCATCGAAAACGAGCCGGACCTTAACTATCCAGTGCCTTTCCTCGGGTACATGGAGGTCGCACGCGTTTCGCAATCGCGCGCGCGCGGCTTTGCCGATGGCGAGTTGCTCGCGGCAAGCTACGCGCACAAGACTGGGCACACTGCCGACCCCTCACACGATCTTCTTGTCATGCTGCCGCCGGACCTCGATCCGCTGCTCGGCGTCTTTGTCGCGCAGATGGGACCGATCGCCGCCAACGGCATCCTCCATGCCGACGCGGAAGCATTTGGCGCAACCGTGCCCGCACTCGGCGCGGGCGTTTGCGGGCGAACGGTAATCGTCCTCGGCGCGGGTACCGTGGGTTTGATGACGGCGCTTTTTGCCCGTTCGCTCGGCGCATCGGACATCGTGATCACAGATCCCTCCGAATTTCGCCGCGGCAAGGCGGAGGCGATGGGATTGATGGCGATGGCCGAGGATCAAGCCTGGCAGCATGCCAAGGCGCGCTGGCACGACGGCACCATGGGACGCGGCGCGGATGTAGCGTTTCAGACGCGCGCTCATGCGGGTAGCCTGCACACGGCGCTCAAGGCCTTGCGCCCACAAGGCACCGTGATCGATCTTGCCTTTTACCAGAACGGGGCCAGCTCATTGCGGCTGGGGGAAGAATTCCATCACAACGGCCTGAACATCCGCTGCGCGCAAATCAACCGCGTCCCCCGCGGGCTCGCCCCACGGTGGGACCGTCGAAGGCTTGCAGGCGTAACGCTCGACCTCTTGAAGACGGAAGGTGCGGCGATCCGCGAGCACATGATCACTCACATCGTGCCCATCGACGAAGCGCCTGCTTTCCTCGTCGATCTGATCGAGAACCGGCCGGAATTCCTCCAGGTTATATTCAAGGTCGGCGAATGACGGTTGAACCATCTCCCCTGCGGATCCTTTTCGTTTTCGCCTGGCTGGTCGTCGGGGGCGAGGAGACGGAAGTCCGGCTGCTTGCCAAGAATCTCGACCGCCGTCGCTATCGCCTCGACGTCGTGGCCTGCTTCCGGAAACCCGGCATGCCAGAGCAAACACACCGGCAGCTTCGAGGGCTGGGGATCGATGTCGATACGACGCCCTACGAATTGTCCTTCGAGGATACGGTAAAATATCTCGCCGGTAAAATCTCGGGTTACGACATTGTCGTTTCCTGTCAGAACGTAGCGGACATCTATCCGGCATTGGAGCGACTGCATCTTCGCCCGCCCCTCATTGAACATGGCGGGCTGGTCTCAGAGGCCTTGGCCGGCCCCAAACATCTGACGGCGCGTTATGTGGGCGTGTGCCGCACGATCCGTGACGCGGCCGCGTCACGAATGCCCGGGCGCGACCGTCATGCCTTGGAAATCCCCTCGATGATCGATCTCTCGGCCTTCGATCCGGCACATCGGGAGCGGGCACGAGCGGGTCTCGGGATCGCGACAGATGAGGTTCTCATCGGTTGGGTCGGCCGGCTCGATCCCAAAAAGAACGTCGAGGATTTTATCGAGGCCGCCGCGCTGGTTCATGCCACCACGAAAAGTGCACGGTTCGTTATTGTCGGAGGGCCGGATGCCTTCCAGCCGGAATATGCCGTGCAGCTCAAAGCCCTGACCACCCGGCACGGGCTCGATGGAACGCTTCAGTTTCTCGGCGACCGGAGTGATATCCCGCCCCTGCTTGCCGCATTCGATATATTCGTTTGGCTGTCATCCGGCGAAGGCATGCCGCATGTTATCGCCGAGGCCGGGGCAGCCTCCCTCCCGGTGATTGCGACGCCTGACAACGGTGCCATGCAGCAGATCGATGACGGGCTGTCCGGTGTCTTCGTGCCCCATCGCAGTCCAGGCATAGTCGCGAACAATATCATCGCGCTTATCGAGTCTCCCGCGCGCCGTCACGCACTCGGCACCGCCCTGCGACGGAAGGTCGAGATGGACTACTCCGTCGAGGCAGTGCTGCCGCGGTGGGAGCGACTTCTAGCGGATGTCCATCGAGAGCGAAAGGCAGCGCGTCCTACAGGTCTGTTCCAATCATTCCTGCAAGGCGGTTTCGAATGTTCGAGCCATCGGCTCCGGCCAAGAAACGGTCAGACGCAGGGCAATCGACTCGACTTAATCGCCGCGACTGGTCATGATCGCCATGCCGAGACGGACTATCGCCAACTTCAAGGCTTCGGACTCACCACTGTTCGCGATGGCTTCCGATGGCACCTGATTGAAAAAAATGGCCGATACGACTGGTCGAGCATCCGTCCGATGCTCCAGGCGGCTAAGCTAACGAAGACCCAAGTTGTCTGGGATCTCCTGCATTATGGCTGGCCCGACGATCTCGACATCTGGTCGCCGCGCTTCGTCGATCGCTTCGCGCGGTTCGCACGTGCTTGCGCCGAGTTGGTCCGCGAGGAGAGCGACGGCATTCCGTTTTATTGCCCTGTCAACGAGATCTCGTTTTTCTCATGGGGCGGTGGTGACGTCGGCTATTTGAACCCATTTGCCAATGGGCGCGGATTCGAACTCAAGGTGCAGATGGCACGCGCCGCCATCGCGGCGATGGATGCCATCATCTCAGTGGATGCCCGGGCCCGCTTCGTGCACTGCGAGCCGGTGATCAATGTCGTCGCGGACCCGTCGCGTCCCCACGATGCGCATACCGCCGAAGGACATCGCCAATCGCAGTTCCAGGCCTGGGACTTGATTGGCGGAAGGATGTGGCCACAGATCGGAGGCGGCGAACGCTATCTTGATATCCTCGGTGTGAATTACTATTCCAATAACCAGTGGATTCACGGCGGTCGGCCGATCGACGTTGGGCATCCGCTTTATAAGCCCCTCAGCCGAATTCTGGTCGAAACGTTCGCGCGCTACGGCAAGCCGATGCTTATTGCCGAGACCGGCATCGAGGATGACCGTCGCGCATCCTGGTTGGACTACGTCGCCGACCAAGCTCTGGACGCGATCCGCTCGGGCGTGCCGTTGGAAGGTTTGTGCCTTTATCCGATCGTCAATCATCCTGGCTGGGATGATGATCGGCCTTGCGCGAACGGCCTCCTCTCCGCCGATGTCGCCCAGGGAGGACGGGCGCCATTTGCTCCCTTGGTTGCTGCGATACGCGAACGAGCAAAAGAGTTCGCAAGCTTTGGGCAGCATCCTATTGGCGGCGCGAAAGCTAGTGACACCTGAACGCGTCTAGCGGCCGGCATGCAAGATCGAAGCGCGCCAGGCCGCCATCATTTCCGCGAACACGACACTTCCGACCGCGGCTCCAAGAAAAGTTGCCGGGAACCCTTACCGCTTCTTGATGTTTGCCTCTCGCAACCATCAAGGAGATCATGACGATGACCGACGACACGCTCCGCCCGACACCGCCCTATCCTGCGCAACAACAAGAGCCGCCGGGCCAGACAGCGGCCATGCGGCCCGTGCCAGACCATGGTGAGAAATCCTACAGGGGAAACGGAAAGCTCGAAGGCAAGACTGCTCTTATTACGGGTGCGGATTCGGGCATTGGCAAAGCCGTGGCGATCGCCTTTGCTCGGGAGGGCGCCGATGTGGTCATCTCGTATTTAAGCGAGGACGAGGACGCCAATGATACCGCGAAATGGGTGAAGCACGCAGGCCGCAAAGCTGTTGTAATCCCCGGCGACATCAAGTCGGAGGATCACTGCAAGATGCTCGTGCAGCGGACCGTCGATGAGTTGGGCGGTATCGACATCTTGGTGAACAATGCCGCCTTTCAGCGCACCTATGCCGACATCGCCGATATCGATGCCGAAGAGTGGGACGAGACCTTTCGCACAAACATCTACGCACCGTTCTTTCTCGCGAAGGCGGCAATCCCACACATGGCGCGCGGCAGTGCCATCATCAACACCACGTCCATCCAGTCGCGCCAGCCGTCACCCCAGCTGCTAGCTTACGCCTCAACGAAAGGGGCTATTTCCAACTTCACGGCGGGACTTGCCGAGATGCTCGGTGAACGAGGCATTCGCGTCAACGCGGTCGCGCCCGGCCCCATCTGGACGCCGCTCATTCCGTCGACGATGCCGGCCAAAAAAGCTGCGAAATTTGGAGAAAATACCCTTATCGGGCGGGCTGGACAGCCCGCGGAACTTGCCGGCGCCTACGTACTTCTCGCTTCGGATCTCGGCAGCTACATGACCGGAGCCGTCATCCCGGTGACCGGCGGGGAAATCATGATCTGATCACGGCGGCAGAGATAGGAAAAGGCCGCCAGCGATGACGGCCTTTTTGCATCATCGTCGAGCCGCCTAGGCCGCCCTCTTGCCCTTGGCGTTTGCAGAGGCCTGTGCGAGCTGGGTCAACTTCTTGTCGGTCGCTACTTCCTCGGCAAGGTTTGCCTGAAGCAGCGGAACGGCATCCTTGAGGCCGAGCTGGTTTGCCCAAGCGATGAGGGTGCCATAACGGGCGATCTCGTAGTGTTCGACGGCCTGAGCCGAAGAGATGAGACCGGCGTCAAGCGCCGGCGACCCCTTGAACTCTTCCATGATCTCTTCACCCTCGGCGATGATGCCCTGGATCGCTTCACAGGTCTTGCCGCGTGCCGGCTTGCCGAGAAGCTCGAATACCTGATCCAGGCGTTCGATCTGCGCCTGAGTTTCGTCGCGGTGCTGCAGGAAACCTGCCTTGCCTTCCTCGGACTGGGCGGCGCGGGCCATTTTCGGCAGCGCCTTCAGGATCTGCTTTTCCGCGAAATAGATGTCCTTGAGTGTATCAAGGAAAAGGTCATCAAGGGTTTTGGTGGTGTTGGTCGCCATGTTTAAACCTCCTGTGGCATGGGCTTGCGCGGGGTAAACGCCGCGTCGTCATGATCGTTCCTCTCCGACATGCATCGGCGCTCCGTTGCCGGAGCGCCGTCTCTTTCCGGCCAAGGAAGAGAGGCCGATCAGCGATACTGCTAGTCCGACTTCAAGAGACGCCGGGCCGATCCGCTGGTATTTAACCACGCCGGACGATCGTTGTTCCCACAGACCTTGGCTTTCTCGCCAGCTTCGCGACGAAAGGAACTTGGTTGTCACGGAGACAATATTTTCATCAAGCCACCGTGCCGTCGCCTTCTCTTCAGCAAGGTTCGCCTCAAGGGCGCCAGTTGCTGCGCCGTGGCCGCCGGCTTCGGCGACAGTCAACAGCGACTTGTAAGCCGCCATTTCGAAATTCTCGCAGCGAAGTTCGCGAAAGAGGTCTTCAGGATTTCGCCGACGGCTATTGTATGGCCCATCGAGCCGCACCTCATATCGACACCGGCCCCACCTTTTGAGCATGCGCGGGCTGTCTATCATCGGCGCGTCTTTAGCCTTCGTGCCGGTATCCTTCGTGTCGGTCTCGATCGGAGCGCCTACCAGGTCGACCCACCCGCACGTCCTCGCGCCAGACAGGATGTGGCTACAAAGCTGCGCTCAGTCGTGCGCGGTTCGTCATCATTCGTGCCATCGCATTTCTTCCTAGTCGGGTCGGGTCACCGGAGGATAGCTCTACTCCGCCGGCATGCGTCAAAGGGCATTTGCACTAGCGAATCTTCTCAGTGCCACTGGGTGTCGTCACCATGGTCGGACCACCGCCGTTGCCTTGAGGCGTAGGATCGCGATCGGTAGCTTCGGGCGGCCGGCTACCGCCGCCAGCCGGGTTGTTGTCGAACGTTCCGGCGCCGTGAGGCTGGGCGTTGATTGGATCGGGGGCCGTCGATGCCGTGGATTTCGTGTCGGTGTCGATGCTTTCTCCCCAGATCTCGGCCGCCCCCCAGGCAGCCATCGCCAGCACGAGACCACAGACGAGTACCGTAAGCACAGGCTTGCCGTATCGCCCCTGTCTCGCGTCTGTCGCGCTCTCGGTCACCTGCTCGGGCTGGCGCTGCGACTGGTGGTTCGAATTCGTCATCATAAAACTCCCTAGGGTGAACCGCACCAAACCGCGGCCCGATGCGGAAGTTCCAAAACTTTTCGCCGAAGGGCAGCGCTGATCGCGGCTCGGCAAACATCTCCGGAACATTTGCCGTGCGCTGAGGTTGAGACGGCAATTCTTGTAATGGAGACATCGATGAGAATCGTTCTCGCCTCTCTTCTGGTCTACTTGACTGGATTTTCCGCCACGGCAGCAGACGACGCTGTCAAGCAGCACGCAACCGACTTCGCGGCGAAGGCCGCCATGTCCAACATGTTCGAGATCGAGGCCGCGAAGATCGAGATCGCGAGCGGAAAGGCTGATGACGCCAAACAGTTCGCGCATGACATGATCAGGGATCACGGCAAGGCCGGGCCTGTTCTGAATGATGCCGCGAAACACGACGGCATCGAACTGCCCGCCGATCTCAACGCAGAGTACACTGCGAAACTGGATGCCCTCCGGCAAAGCGACGCCGCCAATCTCGATCAGGCCTATCTTTCCACTCAAGTGACCGCCCACGAAGAAGCCGTGAGCCTCTTCGACAGCTATTCAAAGCAGGGGCCGGACGGGCAACTCAAGCGGACGGCTGCAAAGATCCTGCCGGACCTTCGAATGCATTTGACGCGGATCCGCGGCCTCACCTCGAAATGACGGCGGGAACGATCTGGCCGCCGGTTGTTCAGTCCCGTCCTGCCATTGTCAGAACAACGCCACTGCCGCGACCATTGCGAAGGCTGAAGCCACGCCCGGCCCGCTTTGGAGGGGCCGGGAACGCTGCGACATAGCGGGTGGTTAGCAACGACGCGGGCTTCCTTTGGACACGCCCATGTGCGCGGCGTGCGTGGTGCTATCCTCGTTAAGTAGACCTCAGCCGGAACTTTCGCACTCTTGCATTTGATCCGCAGGTTTTATCCGAGCACCATCGCCTGTGACCGCCGCGAGACTGGTCCAGGAAAAGCCAGCCGCAATTTCGACCTTGGCACGCGCGCACAGGACGGCGTTCGTCTCGCGACGTCAGCAACCCGGCAGCCAACAGGGCGATACGATTGCTGATCGCATCCAAGTCCTTGGCGTCCGAGCGACGCCATTCTATGGTGCCTCCAACCTGGCCCAATGTTTGTTGCGACAGGCCACGTCTGGCCATGTCGGCGACAAGCTTGAGATCATTCGAACTAATTTGGCTTTCATCAAACTCGGACAGGAACAGTCGGCATAGGGCCTCACGCAGGGCCTTTGCTTGGCCGAGTTCTTTTTCGGCGTCCGACCTGGATCTGTTAGCCCTGACCAGCAAGGCGTCGCGTTCCTTGTCGTCGATCACATCGAGACGATGGGCCCACGCCACGAGGTCGTCGTAGCTATTCAGGAAATCCGGCCCCCAACGTCCACCGCGACTATCGACCGTGTTGACGAAGTCGAGTGCCGGATGACCGCCAAGAAGGCTGATGTCATCGATCGTCTTTTGCGTGTCCATGACGTGAATATCGTTCCGCGGAACGATTTGAACAAGAGCGGGTTGTAACGAGATAAATTAATTTTACTCGTTACAATGATCGGAGCCCCTCATGCTCGCCGACGTCAACAAAAATCACCTGCGTTTTCTCATGCTGTGCATGATCTGGGGGAGCACCTGGATCGGAACGAAGGCGGGCATCGAGGCCGTTCCGCCTCTCCTGTTCGCCGGCACCCGTTTCACCGCGGCCGGCATTTTGCTTCTTCTCTACACGCTGGCCAAAGGCGAGACTGCTCGCTTCAAGGTGCAAGACGGCTTTCGCTTCGCCGTCGTCAGCATCCTGATGATCACGCTCTGCTACGGCCCTCTGTTCTGGGGCATGCAATATATCGATTCCGGGACTGCCGCCGTTCTGGAAATGTCGCTTACCCCCATCGCGCTCCTGGTGTTTGCTCTTCTGCTGAACGAAGAGAAGTTGGATGGCCGTCGCATCCTTGCGATCGTTCTGGGGGTCTGTGGACTGGTCGTCCTGTTCTGGCCGGCCTCCGCCCAAGTAAGTCCACCGGCTCCCGAAGCCTTCCCAGGCGCGAGCCTATGGGGAGGATTGGCGGTTGCATCAGCGGCCTTCACCTATGGCTACGGCTCGGTGCTGGCCCGTCCACTTCTGCGCACCTATCCGGCCTTGTTCGTTTCAGGTGTGACGACCTTGGTCGGAGGCATCGTGCTGCTGATTGCAGCGCTGGCTTTCGAACCGGGGGCAGTTTCCGCCCTCGCGGGCGACTGGGGCACGGTGGCCTGGCTCGGCTGGTTCTTCCTTGTGATCTTCGGCTCGCTGATCGGCTACACGACCTTCATGCGCCTTTTGCGGGATATCGGCGCATCTCGCGCAGGCAGCTACGCCTTCGTGTCACCGGTGATCGCCGTCGTCCTTGGCGCCGCAGTCTTCGCCGAGCAGATCACCGCAATGGATGTGATTGGCATCGTCGTGATGCTGAGTGGCGCCTATCTTGCCATGTCAGGAGTGCCGGCGACCGACGCAACCGTCCTCGAAAGTAAACCCGATCGGAAACGGCCCCACGAAGATACCGACAACGTCCCCAAATGCCAACTCCGCGCGTTGACCAAACAAATTCAGCAATGCCGAGGGCGACTACGGTGAGGCTGGAAAAAATTGCTCCGGGCGGAGTCGGGAACAAAGCCGTCCACTCAAGGTTCGTGGGTGCGGCAATCGCCGCTGGTTCAGTCATGGGAGGCTTCAGTGTCAAACGAATTCACAGAAATGGATGGCAGGCCACGGCCATCATCCGAGACATCACTACAATCTAAAGATGCAATGTCGTCACCGCAACCTTCCGCGTCACTCGCGGGATTGAAGGAAAAGTTGGCTGATGACGTGACCGCCGCCAAGAACACCATAAAAGAAGGCGCCGATACCGCGGTCGAGAAGGTCAAAGAGGTGGTTTCCGATCAAACGACCTTCGCCGCCCGCCAGGTTGGCGGCGTGGCAAAGGCGCTTGAGAAAGTTGGCGCTGAACTTGAAGCATCCGATCAACCGGAGGTCGGACGCTATGCCAAGCAGATCGGACGAAGCTTCCAAGGCTTCGCGACCCAGATGCAGGGCAAAGACATCGGCGAAATCGCGGCCATGGCTGAGGAATTCGGCCGCAAGCAGCCGCTAGCGTTTCTTGGCATTGCAGCACTTGCGGGATTGAGCGCAAGCAGATTTTTGACGGCTTCCGCCAAGCGAGCGCCATCACAAGCAAAGAGGCGGACATCCCCGGCGACGCCTACGGGATCATCTACGACGGGAGGCTACACCAATGGCTAAATCTCCCGAGACTGCTCCCCTTTCAGAACTGATTGGCGGTCTCGTCGCCGATGTCACGGGACTGTTGCGCAAGGAAATCGATCTCGCGAAGACCGAGGTGTCCGAAAAGTTCTCGCAAGCGCTCAACGGCGTAGAAGTGGTCATGTTCGGCCTTGTCCTGGCGGTGGGGGCCGTGGGCGTCCTGCTGAGCGCCCTGGTTGCCGGGGTTGCGGCCTTCCTGGTCACTCAGGGTTTGACCGAAACAAGCGCCGGTGCGCTCGCCTCCCTTATCGTCGGCGTGTTCATCGCCCTCATCGCGTGGGCGATGGTCTCTCGAGGCCTCACCGCACTTCGTCGAAGCAACATGAAACTGGATCGAACCGCGACCTCGCTTCGCCGCGACGTCGACGTTGTGAAGGAAAAGATCTGATGGAAACTTCAACCGAAAAAACATCCGCCGATCTTCAGCGAGAGATCGATCGGGATCGCCAGCGCATTGGAGATCGCATCGACGCCATTCAAGAACGGATGTCGCCAGGCCAGTTGGTCGATGAGGTCCTTGCCTACGCAAAGGGCAGCGGCGGGGGAGAGTATGTTAGCAACCTCGGCCAAGCGCTGAAGGCAAATCCACTGCCCGTCGCATTGATGGGTGTGAGCCTTGCGTGGCTCATGGCCAAGGGGACCCCCGCAAGCCCCGCTGCCAGCCATCAGCCCGAACCTGAGTATCCGCTATATCCGGCGAGCGGCACGGTCCGTCGTCTTGGCCCACCCGAGACCCAGAACGGATCCCGCTACAGTCACTTCGCAGACAGCTCTGGCAAGAGGCTTAAGGCACTGACCGATGAAAGCGGACACCGTGCGGGTCACTTCGTCGATGAAGCAGGTAAGACTTATCGCGGGTTCGCGGATGCCACCGGCAGACACGTCGATCAGATCACCGACGAGACGGGTGCGATGTTCGACGCGGCGACTGGCTGGGCGGCGGAGAGATGGGAGCAGGCAAAAAGCGCCGCAAGCGGGATGAGTGCGCGTGCGTCCGCGGCCGCGAGCTCGCTGTCTACCCAATCGTCTTCAGCGGCGACAAGTCTCCAAGAGCAAACCAGCAAGCTCAACGAGATAATCCTCACGCAGTTCCGCGATCAGCCGCTGGTTGGGGGCGCTCTGGCTTTCGCCGTCGGAGCCGCTATCGGCGCAGCGTTGCCGCACACCGACACTGAAGACGAGGTGTTCGGCGAGGCTTCCGATGCGACCACAGACAAGCTCAGCGCTCAAGCCCTCGACGTTGTCGACCAAGGCAAAGAGGTGGCGACGGAGGTCTACGAAGAGGCCGCTTCGATCGCCTCAGATGCCCACGATGCCGTTAAGGAGCGTGTCGTAACCAAGGTCGATGCACTGAAGCCAGGTCCGCAGGGCGGTCAAGCGAATTAACAGTGGATCAGCGAGGGCACGAATCCGCTGCAGTCACAACTCGTCGGCGCATGTGTGCCGACGCCATGCCATTTGGTGGCAAGCGGCCTCTAATCTCGAAGGAAGGAACGTGGCATGTCTGCGACGAAAATCCCCCTCACCGACTTCATGATCTGGCTCTTCACGACCTAGCCCGCCACGCAATGGCCGGATGGCTGTCGTAGGCGGAGTCGAAATGGATTGCGCCCGCGAGATGCGCCGCGATCCTGTCCTGGAAGTCGAAGATGTCCTCAGTCGCGCCATCATAGCGCTCGGGCCAAAGCTGGGTCCGTATCTCGGCATCGACCAGTCGCACGCAGATACGCAGCCGATCCCTTCCCCGGCGAACCGTCCCTTCGACCACGCGTAAGTCGTCGAGATGTTCGCGTGCCGATCCGTATAGGCAGATACCTGACGAGGCGGCCAGGCGCACCGCGATGTTGACGCCATCGCCTAGCGAATGGTCGCCACAACCACGTCACCAAGATTAACGCCGATGCGAGATTTCAAGCGCCGATCGATCGGGAGGTCTTGCGAGAGGCTGACAACGCCGCGCTGGACTCCAATCGCGCACCGGACCGCCTGGACAGCGCTCGGAACTCCGCGACAAGGCCGTCACTCGTGCTGCCCGAAGATACGGCCACCGTGCTCGCGCACCAACTCGGCAATCCGACCGTGGCACAAATTGAGTGCACGGACCGTGCCCTCCTCGTCCAGCGCCCTGAGGCGGCTGAAGCCGGCGACATCGGTGGGAAGGATGGCTGCAAGCTCCCGATCCACAGGTGGTCACGCCTTCGTAGCCGTACCGTCTCTGAGCCGGAGGGTCGACAGGCGAAGATGCGAAATTGGAAGCCGGCCGGGTTGACCGGTGATCCTTATCCACCAGATGACGACGTGAACGTTCCGAGGCATTCTCATTTCCCGGATTTCTGTTATTGTCCACGAGTCAGTGGAGTAGGCGTGATGGTTGCAGCAAGTTTGGTACCGGGTGCGTTTTACTGGGCGAAATCCTCGAAGTACTTCGATGGACGAACGACGGTCGTTCAGGTCTCTACGGTCTTCGGCAAGGATCCGGACTACTGGACGTTGGCGCTGCTGGGAACAGATCAGCACGCCATGCCGACGGAATTCGAGATCATCGCTCCCGCGGAGTTCCCAGGAGAGTACCCTATCCGTCAAGCCGCCGAGTGAACCGTTCATCTGGCTTTACAAAGCCGACGGCGATCACCCTTTTTGCATATTCATACCGACAATTGGGCTTTCGTATATCGAACACGACGACCAACCCGTTCGGAGTCCAGTCGATGGAGAATCTTGCTGCCATAACCGTTGGAACTTGCGAGAATTCGACGACGGCTGAAGTCCACGCTCGGCTAACCATCGGCGAGGACGGACGACCTGCTCTTCCAGAAGACAGTCCGTCGTGTCGTTCCCGTCGAGCCGGCCGCCTCCCGATCATGCCCGCGATGGGTTCGCCCGGCTTTAGCGCACGCTCGGAACCTGTTTTCGCATCTCCAGGCCCGCCGCTCCCGCGGTACGACGTCGATGCTGAACCTGTATATGATCGACGGCGGAGCATCTGTTGTCTACGACCGTCAGCCGGTCGCCGAATACCCGGGCGCGTGGACCGTAGCGATGTCGCCGAGATGATCCTCGTCGACGGGCACGAGCGGCCGTACTTGTCTAGGCTCGGGATAGTTGACCCGTCGAGGCTGGAGGATGGTATCTGACGAAGGAGAAGCCGTTCTTGGAGACGCCGGACGCGCTACATCGTCGTGAGGGGCCGCCTTTGGAGGAAGGCGGATCCGAACCTGCCTTAAGCGGAGCGGAAGCGCCTGGCGAGCGCGACGCTTATGCGCAGTGGTACCGACGTCAGACAGGTGATGATTGACCAGACCCCGCGCCCTGCCGTCGTCAAACTTCTCTTCATAAGCCTGCGGACTGGTGGTTGCCGCCCATTGCGCGAGACCCCGCGATTGGAATATTGGCGCTCCGCTCTAACTTGATATCGACGCCAAGGAGGACAACTGCATGGCCACTATCACTTACCACGTCGGCGAGCATGACGGCGGCTACGGCTACCGTTTGGGGGACGTCTGGTCGGAGACCTATCCGGATCACGATAGCGCGCTCGCCGCCGCCAAATCTGCGGCCCAGCGTCAGCATATTGAAGGCCGCGATGCCGAAATCTCCTATCAACTCGCCGATGGTCGGTGGCAGACGGAACATGCCGATGGCGGCGACCGTCCGGATACGGAAGTCGTCGACGACGAATAGGGAACGGTGATCGGCGAAGCTTTCGCAGTGACCGCGATTGTGCGGGCGATTATGTCCTGGCGCGCGGCTTGAACCTGCAAGTCGTCGCCGAAGGCTCGGAGGCCCGACAGCTCCGTCGAGAGGCTTTCCAATGGGATGGCCAAAGATTCTATCCGCTAGGGTATTAGGCTCATCCGACTTCAGCGAGCGGGTCTCGGAAGCCTAGCCTCCTCTCTTGGATGACGCACTGCTCGATCTCGGAGCAGGTCTCGCGCCTTCCAAACCGGGGTCGAATTGAACGGATGCGCTCGAAGAGTGTGCGCGCTTCGACCATTTGGTGCGCCTCGCGGTGACGCGCATCGAAAGACGAAGCTTCTCCAGTTCAGCGCTCTCGTGAGGCGATCCAAATTCAAATCGAGCGGGTGGCCCACGAGCGCAAGTGTTGTGCGGTCTCTAAGAGCGAAGAATACCCACTTCGATCGCCGCTTCCAGAAAGGCACGTGCTGCCGCGGCATGCTCCGCTTCTCCGCTGAGCGACTTCATGCAGGCACGTTTCGCAATGGCGAAAGATTTGCCGCCCTTTTCGGGCCAACAGGTCATGAGGGTCGCGAGGGCCTCGCGGCTGTTTTTGACGCTCTTGAAGTGATCCCCGCCCCCGACCGCGATCTCGATAGGCGTTTGCCAGATTTCCGTCGGCATCGATACCTCCTGCTCATGACTCTGACAAGGTAAATGCCCCGGCGCGAACGGCGTTCCAGAGCTAGGACCTTGGTCTGATGGGTTCAATTGGGCATTTTGCGCGGTAACCGGTGTTATTCGAAGGCGCCGCCCCAATCTGTGATCGCCTTTCCAGGGACGAGCAGTGGGAGTTTTACCGCATACTGCATCTCGGGCACCATTTCTCACCGCCGGTCCGACCTTGGTCCTAGCTCAGGATCCGCCTACTGAGTGGGAGAACGGCTCAGCATCCGGTCCTGCACCTTCTCCCAGCCGACGATCATCGCGGCAAGCGAGATGGCTTTGTCGCGGTCCACAGCCTTGGTTATGAAGCCTTCGAGCAGGAAGACAGGACCGTGCATCCTGATCTCGATGGCGCTGCTGTCGATCTCCGGATCGGCGGCAAGCGCTGCTTCGATCGTGGCGATCGTGGACGCGGAAGGGGCCGAGCTTCATTTTCCCCTTCTGTTCGGCCCCTCCACGGACCTTCGCGTTGCCTCACATGACATATGAGCAGCGTGTCCTGACGTCGCCAGCCGGACTTAAGTCCGGCTTTCCCTCGGCACGATCCGCATTAAATTCTCCTGATCCTTGCTGAAAGGACGTCAGGGAGGTTCTAGCAATGTTGCCAACTCCAGTCAGAACCTCCCTGATGACGTCTCAAAGTTGTCGAACGTTGTAGGGTTTCCGATCGCAGCATATGGAGAACGCTTAGTGGTGTGCAGCTCGCACATCGATGGAAAATGTTTTGCCTAGACCGGCCCCCCCGATCGAGTTTGATATCGGACGGTGTCTACGATTTCGCTGGAAGGTGCTCGGGTGCGATGACCACTCGCTTGGTCTGATGATGCCAAGGACTGGGCGTATGGCGGAGGGGTGACGCCAATAAGAACAGGAGTTTATTTTGGCAGCGCCCAGGATGAGCATCGCAGGCTCGCCCATCGTCGGCAGCGAGCGGCGTGAGGTTGCCCCCGTGGCACCCGCACGGTTGGTTGAGTGACTCCACAATCACCCATCGGCGTGGCCCGGTAAATGGCAAGTTAGGTTGCAGGTGGAGAGAACCGCTTACGCTCGAGCGGAACTTGCTGGGCTGTCAAAAAAGCCCCCAGGTAGTCCGGGGCTAGTGAGCGTGCATGGAAGGGGTCGCGTCATCGGCCGCGCATGACATCGAGTGGACCGCGTGGCAACTCCGCTCGGGGAGCAGATCGAATGGGGCGCGAGAGTGCGGATCCCGCGAGTGAGATGCCCGAGCAATTGGAGCGCGCGACGTGGTGCGTCCAAGTGCCGGCAGCATGAGCGCGTCCGTTGTCGTAGCCAATTTTCAAATACCCTGGCTCGTACGCTTTCGTACCAATCGCTCCATACGAAAATCCGCATTCGGTCTTAAAATCATTCTTAATTAGGTAGTGCTTCACTACCCGAAACGTCGGGGAAGCATTCATGCCTGCAATAAATCGAATTCTGATAGCCGCACTGATATTGTTGACGACAGCCGCGTTCGCGGCTGCCGACGACTGGCGGGTCGTCAAAGCCACGAATCAAGCGAAATATTCCGTCGACCGAACGAACTGGCTGGACCTGAGCCCAGGAGACGTGGTCCCTAACCGGGCATGGGTTTCGACAGGTCCGCGCGGACGGATGCAGCTTGCCAGAGGCGTGGAGAGCATCACTTTCCAACCAAATACGCTGGCCTCCATCACCACCAACGGATTTCTTTCCAGGAAGACCGAGATCGTCCAGCAGGTCGGTTCGCTGGACCTTGAGATCGAAAAGCGAAGCCAGCCCCATACGACGGTGCAGACGCCCTATCTGGCGGCCGTCGTGAAAGGAACGATCTTCCACGTGACGGTAGATCGGACGAAGGCATCCGTCTCCGTCGATCGCGGCCTAGTCCAGGTCACGTCCTTCGCAAGCGGCCAGCAATCCAATGTTGGGCCGCACCAGAGCGCAGCGGTCGACAGCAAGGCTGGCATGACGGTAAGGGGCCAGCTATCCAAGCCCGAGATCATATCTGTTGCACCGTCGGCCGCCAAAGTCCCTGCCGTCGGCACCACGAAAATCGCGGGTGCAGTCGAAGCGTCCGAGGCTAAGAGCAAGTCTACGGCTGCTGGCAAAGATAAGAATTCCAGTGCCAGCAGCGATGGCAATAGTGCGAACGGCAAGGGCACTGACAGCAGCAGTAACGGAAACGGCAACAGCGGGAGCAATGGCAACAGCGGCGGCAATGGTGGCGGCAATTCCGGTGGAAACGGGAACGGAAACAGTGGCAAGAGCGATAATAACAGCGGGGGCAACGGCAACAGCAATTCCGGCGGCAATGGCAACGGAAATAGCGGCAAGGGCAACAACAATAGCGGGGGCAACGGCAATTCCGGCGGCAATGGCAACGGAAACAGCGGCAAGGGCAACAACAATAGCGGGGGCAATGGTAACGGTAATTCCGGCGGACACGGCAAAGGCAAGGACAAGTGAGTCGAAGGACTACAGCGGGCGGAGACTATGTCTCGGGTAGCGTCAGCACCATGTCGGCTCGTATTCTGCTGATCGCCGCGATGCTGGCGCTGCCGCTCACCGCAGCCAACGTCGGCATCTTTCAAGCCTTCAACAACAGCCTTTTTGCAAAGCGCTTCGAATGGGCTCCTCGCCAAGCTTCCGGCAACGTCATCTTCGTTGCAATTGACAAACATTCTCTCGACGCCGTTGGGACCTGGCCGTGGCCGCGGAGCATTTATGCGACCCTAGTCGATAAGCTGATTGGGTCAGGCGCCAGGGACATCTTCCTCGACGTCGATTTCAGTGCGTTCTCCAGCAAGCACGAGGACGACCGTCTGGCGGCGGCGCTAAAGAGAGCCGGAGGAGGTGTGCTTTTGCCGGTGTTCCGGCAGCAGGAGACGGCGTCATCGTCTCAGACGGCGGTGACGAGGCCGATCCCACAATTTCTTGAGAATGCCTGGCCCGTATTCGCCAATGTCGCGATGGATGCGGATGGAGTCGTCCGCCGTTTCGATTTGGGAAGCCAGCTTGACGGGAACCGCACTCAGTCCGCTGCATCGGCTGTTGGCAGGATCGACAGCAGTTCCGGTTCCCTGCTGATCGACTACTCGATAAGGCCCGAGACCATCCCGACAATCTCCTTGTCCGAGGTGCTGAATGGAAGCGTACCGGCCGAGGCGATGAGAGACCGCTCGGTTGTCGTGGGAGCATCTGCGACCGAGCTGAAAGACATTTTCCCTGTTCCCGTATATGGAGCGATCGCCGGCCCGCTCATCCACGTGCTTGCCGCGGAAACGCTCCTCCAGAACCGCTTCCTGAGAATATTCGATCAGGCGCCGCTGGAACTCCTGTTTGCGGTCTTGCTTATTGTCCTTGTGATCTGCGGGCGCTCGACCGGAATTATGACGATGGCGGCGGCCGGACTGACCACGGTCATCGTCGGCGAAATCGGCGCATTCCTGCTGCAACGGCAGTACGGCCTTCTTGTGGGGACAGCGGTGCCGTGGTCGATGCTCCTGCTCGCGTGGATACTGGCTCTGAACGAACGCGTCGACCTCGGTCAAATGCTTGTTGCCGTGGCCAACAGGGAAGCTCGAAACACCAGACGCCTCATGAGAAGGATTATTGCCGACAGTTCGGACGGCGTCGTTGCATTCGACGGCGATCTGAGGATCGTCGAGGCGAGCGAATCCGCAAAAGCCTTGCTGCGGGTCGATGTCGGTACCTTGCTTCTCGATGGCACCGACACCGCCATGATCGACATTCTGCGAAGGCTGGTTTCGGAACACGATGCTGAACCAAACAGGATACACACGGCTCTTGCCGATTTCACCGGCAGCGGTGGTTCGCATGCCGCTCACTACGAGGTGTCCATCACAATTTCGCCTACCGAACAGACGACGGCGGCGCGCTCGCGGTTCGCCGGTTGCCTGATCATGCGAGACGTCACCGCGCGACGCGAATATGAGCACCGGTTGAAGAAGCTGTCCGAACGGGACGACCTCACCGGATTGCTCAATCGTCGGGAATTCGCGTCCCGACTGGCCGCCATTGAAGGCGAGGTCCTCGTTTCGGTGCTGGATATCAAACGTTTCTCGTCGCTTTGCGCCACTCTTGGCCGCGACGCCGGGGACGAGCTTTTGAAAGCTGTGGCGGCCAGGCTGGCGAGCGCGTTCGCCGACGATTTGCTGGCAAGACTGGACGGTGACCATTTCGGCATCGCCACCCTCACAAACGATGAACGTCGGATCGAGGATTTTGCAGATAGTCTTTTGCGGCTGTTCGAAGAGCCCATATTGCTCCGCGGCGCGGTAGTCCCGGTCTCGGTTCGCCTCGGAGGAGCCCGCTCGGGCGACGCGGCGCCCGGCGCTCTTCTGACTGCCGCTGAATCTGCGCTGGATGCCGTCAAGGCCAGCCCTGGGCAACGATGGTCGTCTTTCGATCCTTCTACCGCCGTTCGGCAAGCGCGGTCGCGCCGGCTGGAGCGGGACATGCGCGATGCGCTCCAGAACCGGCAGTTCTTCCTGCAGTTCCAGCCGCAGATCGAATTCAGAAGCAGGCGCCTCGTCGGCGCGGAGGCTTTGATCAGATGGAACCATCCGGAGTTCGGGTTGATATCTCCGGCCGAGTTCATCCCGATCGCTGAATCCTCCGGCATCATCTGCGATATCGGCCGCTGGACTCTGTTTGAAGCCTGCACCGAGGCCGCCGCTTGGCCTGGCGAGCTAAGCGTCGCAGTCAACGTTTCGGCACTTCAGTTCGAGGGGTCCGACGTCGAGGCCGACGTGCGGGACGCATTATCCTGCAGCGGGCTTCCTGCCTCCCGCTTGTGCCTGGAATTGACGGAATCCGCGTTCCTCGACAAAGGCGGCGCCTCAATCGCCAAGATGCGCGCACTTCGCGATCGGGGAGTCGTCATTGCCCTGGACGACTTCGGGACCGGCTATTCATCGATGAACTATCTTGCCGATCTTCCTCTCGACAAGCTCAAGATCGATCAGTCCTTTGTCAGGCGAATGAACGGCAATCCAAGCATATTCGAAATAGTGCGGGCGATCGTCTCCTTGGCGCACGGCTTGAACTTGGTAGTTGTCGCCGAGGGCGTCGAAACCGAGGTGGAGGCCGAGGCGCTACATCGGCTCGGATGCGAGACGGGACAGGGCTATCTCTTCGGGAGGCCGGACGAGGCACTTCGAATGCTTTCCAATTGGAACGTCCAAATGCGTCTCTCCGCCAACGTCTGACGGCGCGCGGGATTCGCGCCGGAGCGACGCGCGTTCGACGGAAGATTCATGCATCGCCAGGGTGATGTGCCCGATTTCCGTACTCCCAGCTCATTCGAATTGCGTCGCCTTCCAATCATATCTAAATCGGAGGATGTACACGCAATGATTATTGCTGATGGGCTACATCGGACTAAAATCCATTATGAGACACCAGCAACGAAATTAGAGTGCAACGCAACTGCGGGCTTCCATACCATGGCGGGTGAGATTTGCGTGACGCTCCGAGGATATGTCGGAATAAGGCGAAAATCCAAACGAACTCCGTCTGAAACGAATAGCATTATTGTTGGCCGAATGAGGGATCTGGAATGCTTTTCTCTTCAGACACGGATCGGAGGAACGTTCGTCATTTCAACGGGCCGCTGGTTTCGGTGGTCATCCCGGCCTTCAATGCTTCCCGTTATATCGAACGCACGCTTCGATCCGCCGGACGCCAGACCTACCGGAACCTGGAGATCATAGTCGTCAATGACGGCTCTACCGATGATACGGCAAGGGTGGTCGAGCAAGTGGCGCTGGCAGATTCTCGGATCCGCCTGCTGTCCACGCCAAACCGCGGCGTTGCCGCAGCAAGGAACACCGGCATCCGGGAAGCAGCAGGTCGGTTTGCGGCATTTCTGACGCGGACGATCTCTGGCATCACACGAAAATCGAAAAGCAGGTGAATGCGCTCAAACGCTTAACCCCACAGTGGGCTGCGGTTTATGTGCTGCATTACATCATCAATAGTGACGACGAGATCCTTCGCTCCTGCCGGCCCAATGTCGCCAGAGGATATATCTTCGCCCGGCATCTGACTTTCAAATATGTCGGCAACGGAAGCGCGCTTCTTGTCCGTCGGGATGTCGCGCTCGAGATTGGCGGATTTGACAGCTCATATGCAGCTGCAGGAATTGGCGGCTGCGAAGATCTCGACTTCGAACTCAAGCTGGCCGCGCGCTATCAAATCGAAGTCATCCCCGAACGGCTGGTTGGATACCGGCAGTATCCCGGCAACATGTCGTCCAATCACCTGCCAATGGGCCGAGGCGCACTGGAAGTTATCAGGCGTTCGCTGGCGGCAAACCCTCAACTCCCCCAATACGCAACCCGAAGCGCGATCAACGCCACCCAGAAATACGCATTTTGGGAGTTCCGCCAAGCCAGGAACACGTATCTGTCACTTGCGACGATCTGGTCGATCTTAAAAAGCGAACCATCTTTCGTGGTTCGGCTTGCACTCGAGAAGTGCCTGCGCCTGAGACAACATTGTCTTCGCCTCGTGACCGCAACAGCAACCGGTCGTGATCCACCGCGAGTGAACCGGTCGAAATTCGACCAGCAAATCGTCCCTTCGTCTGTCGAACGCCCGGACGAGACCGCGCAATCTCGGCGTCACCTGATGCAACTGACGGAGGTGGATGCCGAGCTGAGTTCAGCCCTTGAGCCCGTGGCGGACCGGCTCGGCCAGGTGGCAAAATCACAAACCCGGTCTTCGTAGCCGGAGGCGAAATCAGACGGGCCTAACTAAAAGCCTTCGTTCGCCACTCCAGTGTCTCTCTGGACGTTTTCTGATTGCTTGCCATGTCTGTTGGATAGCCAATCGACAGGTGGCGGATGTTTTTCTTCACCGAGGAAATGGAGAGTGCAGCTTGACAGCCATCACGATAGCGATTGTGGACGACCACCCTCTTTTTCGAGAAGGGGTGAGCCGCAGTCTGTCCGAAATCGAGGATTTCGTTGTTGTCGGTGAAGGGGCAAGTGCCGATGACGCGACCATGCTGGTGGCGGCCCAAAGGCCTGACGTCGTTCTGCTCGATGTGTCCATGCCCGGAGGAGGGATCGAAGCGATTTCCGAGATCGTGGTGCGAAGCCCACAGACAAAAGTCCTGATGTTGACCGCCTCGGAGGAAGTCGACCCGCTTGTTGCAGCGCTACGACAAGGGGCAGCGGGATACGTCGTCAAGGGTATCGGATCACGCGGACTTGCAGAGGCCATTCGGACAGTCGCTGGAGGCTCCAGATACATCTCGCCGACCATGCGGTCCAAGGTCGAAAAAAGTCTCTTCGACAGACCGGCTTCACTGACTGCCCGCGAAACCGAGGTGATAGAATTGGTCGCCGAAGGACTTTCCAACAAGCAAATCGGGCGCCGGCTGAACCTGCAGGAGAAAACGATCAAGCATCACATGACCGAAATACTGTCCAAGCTTGGCGCCAGCAATCGGACGGAAGCAGCAATCAGATGGCGCCAGGGCTCCTAGCGGAGCGCTGAAGATTGGCCTGCTTCGCTTGTCGCAAGTAAAGCGCAGCGGCGTTGGCCGCCGCAACCGGCAGCGTTATTCCGGTTGAACCAGCAGAAGGATGTGGATGTTCCCTATCAGCCCTAAGCGCCGCCTTCTTCGCGAGCATGTACTTCCGAAGCTATTTTGGCGTGGTGGGGCCGCTGGTTGCGGACGACCTCGCGCTGTCGCCCGCGGAATTCGGATGGCTCGCGTCCGCGTTTTTCGGGTCATTCGCATTGCTACAGATCCCCGTGGGTATCGCGTTCGACCGCTGGGGGGTGCGCTGGCCCATGGCATTGATGATGGTCGTTGGCGCCGCGGGGTCGGCGCTCCTCGCTTCATCATCTAGCTTCTGGTCGGCGTTCATCGGTCAGGTCGCGATCGGCATAGGTTGCGCGCCGATCTTCATGGGCGCCCTTTATTATCTCGGTCGCCTCCACTCGCCGGACCGGGCTGGGCGAATTGCGGCCACCGTGAGTTCGGTAGGCTCCATCGGCGCGCTGGTTTCAGCATCCCCGCTATCCTTCTTTACGGCCGAATGGGGCTGGCGCGTCGCGTGCTCGACCGCGTCCGCGATGATGTTGGCATGCGCCCTTGCTGTCGCGACTTCGTTGCGCCACGCCCCGCCCGCTAGAAGCAGCCAACACACGACCGGGGGCGCACCGTGGAGGTTGCCTCGTCTCGCCTATCTGATACCGATCTGTTTCACACTTTCGCTGGGCGGCACGTTTCGTAACGCTTGGGCGGGACCATACCTCACCGACATCTTCGGCCACGGCACCGATACCGGCGCTGTTCTGACGGCCGTCAGTGTCGTCGGCATAGCGACTTCATTTACGCTGCCATTCGCGCTTCTGCGATGGCGCGGGCCTACGATCGTGACCGCAACCTACGTCGTGGGCCTTTTGAGTGGCCTTCTTCTCGCGGTCTCGCCAGATATCAGCATTTACGCCGCATCCGCGGGATTGGCCTTACTTTACGCGATGGGCAATGTTCATCCCGTGGCGATGACCGAGGCGCAGGCATTGCTGCCGTATCAAATGAGAGGCATCGGGCTCGGAGCGCTCAACACACTTGTTTTTCTCGGAGTTTCGGCGTCGTCGTCCGTTTTTGGCATCATCGCGGGACTTCCTCTGGATGCGGCGGCGATTTATCGCCTTGTCTTTGGAGCGACGGCGATGGCGCTTTCCATAGCACTAGTGGTCTACGTGGCGTGTCGTCCGCCAGGTAGCGGCAGTTGATGATATCGTCGCCGCGCCTGTCGTAACGGCACTGGCCGTGCTCCATCCGTCTTGCCGTGGCCTATGGAAATGCCTGGATGAGTGCCTCTTCCCAAGTCTGCTGAACCCTGTGGTGGTTCAGTGGCCCGTTGGGCGCTCAAGGTTGAGAATGTCGATAATGCTCGGCATTACATCGCGTCATTCTGGCAACGTCCGCTAGTCCTAAACCTAATCTATTTTTATAAACCGCCACCTCATCAGCCGCCCGCGGCTCCTTATAGGAGGACACCGGCAGCTTTCCGTCATCCGTCAAAGCTGGGTGTTCGCTCTCCGCGATCAATGTCGGCTGCGGCCAGACGACATTCCTCGGGCGCCGATGGCTGGATGAAGTCCAGTGTAACCCGAATGGACATCACCGCCATGGGCTGCCGGTCCGGGCCCTCGATCGCGACTGACTTTTCTTCCTCGGGCGAGTTTGGAATACCGTCCACCGCCATTTCCGAAAGTACATGGTGGGCATAACCAAGCGCCGCGGCCAAATCGATGAACTCGAGCCCATTGTCGACGTGGAATTCGCCGTCGCCATCTTTTATCGAAAAAAAGAATGTTGTCATAGGTTGCTCCGTCGACCTTATTCTCGTCCGACAACGTCAAAATTGACAAAAGGTTTGCTAGGCAGCAGCTATATTTAGACAGCCTTGCGCGCGGCCAGCAGAAGCCGGCCAATCTCGGCACGCGCGCGGCGGTTGATCGCCCGTAGCCGACGATCACAAAGCTCTCATCCTGGACGCATTTGATCTTCACCCAATCGCCGAGCCGCCGGATCGATAGGGCTCACTCCTACGCTTGGCGATGATGCCTCCAGCCCATGCGCACAGGCGCTTGCCAGCAGCTAATCGCCGTCGGCCTCGATCTCCTCGGAAAGGCTGATATCGCCTGCTCGCTGGCCGGCACGAGAACCTCGACTAATGCCGGCGCGTCCAGCTCCGACCTCCTGAGATCATGGGCATCGAAATAGTTCGAAGGGCATGACGATGGCGTCGCTCGAGCTCTTCTTGCGCCCCCGCCGCTGAGCGACTGTTGCAGCAGGCTGAAACACGACCGGCCCTCCTCGTCGAGAACAGCCCCTCGCCATCGAGGATTGCAGTGCCAGCCGGAAGCCACATGGCCGCCTGTTTCGCCGGGAAACGACGCGTCCAGTCATGGCCGCCGCGCGTCAGGATGCGAATGCCCGTCGGCTCGATATGAACCGACAGGCGAGCCATCCAATTTGATCTCATAAACCCAGTCGTCGCCCTTCGGCGGCTTGGTTTCAGCAAGGCAAGGCATGGCTCGATCCGATCAGGCCGGACCCAAGGGGAGATTGGGCTGGGCGGGATCGCGGCGCCAGCGGGGCCGATCGCGGGCAGGCGGACCGGTCCGTAGTACGATCATCTCGCGCGGATCCACCGGCGGCAAGTTTGGAAACTCGTGGAGTACCTTCTGCATCTGCTCAATCAATCCGAACGCTCCTCTCCCGACGATGTGCAAACTATTCACGCCGTATCGTCCCGCTCTCCCCTGCGTTGTTTGGTGCGCCGTTTTGATCTGGCCTTTTGCCGAGCGGACCGCAACTCCTCCAAGTTTGGCAGCCACCATCCTCTTGCGCGTTCTTCCTCGCCGGGTGGCGTTCTCGCTGGCCAGGTCGCCACCAGTTCTTCAAGCGGTCCGCCACGACGCCCAAACATACTCCTGGCTTGGTCCTGCAGGAAAATAGAACGTACCCACAGTGGCGGATCTGCCAGTTCGCCATCGGTGCTGGTGAAGATAACGACACCAACATGCGTGCCGATCGCACGCTCGGAGCGGCGGAACATCGTGTGCAGGCACCGGATAGCGTTTTCGCCGACGCTCGCTCAGTCTCGCCTTCGATGCCTCCTCTTCCTCCGTGCCCTTCATTGCCTCGCGGCGCGCTTTCCTAACCTCGGGTTCATTGCGTTCGGCTGTCGCCTCGATTGCCTGCCACCGTCGGCGGAGTTTGTCGTAAGATCGGTAGGGCACAGTCCATAACCGGCGATCCGCGTCCCAGCGCGCAAACGGGATTTCACGAATTTCGTTCACGACGGCGCGCGAGTATGGCGTCCGGATTTGAAAGGCCGATGGCGCGGCTTCGAGATAGCGGCTTCCGATAGGATCAAAGGCGAATGCGTCCCTTTCCTTCTCGTCGGCAAACGTGTCGGCCTCCGCTTCCATCTCGGCCAATCCAACTCCGATGCGCCTTTCTGCGGTGCGACCGGGCACGAACCAGGCCTTCAAGTTATCGCTCCAACTAGCGCGCGGGAAAGACTAGCGACGAAAGCGCTGCACGGCGATGCGATCGTGGGGCAGGTCAGTGGTCGCGCCAACACGTGGTTCAGCAGGAGCGGTATCGTTCAGTTCCTTTTCCATGGCGCCTCACCACGAATTCGAATTCCCGTCCGATCGCCATGCGGCCCCCGAACGCTCACGCTGCCTGCTTTAATTTTCCGAGGCGCTTGATCGCCTGCTCAAGCGGTCGCTGACCATCGCAATAATCCTGCCACGCGGCGCTTTTCGCAAGCAGCGCAGGAACTGTGCGAACCGTGAACCGCTTGGGGTCGAGATCAGACTTTACCTGCGTCCACGTCAACGGCATCGACACGGCGGCGCCGGGCCGCGCTCGTGGAGACAAAGGTGCGACAGCCGTCGCCATGCGATCGTTGCGCAGGTAGTCGAGAAAGATGCGCCCCTCACGCTGATTCTTGGCCATTTTGATCAGGTAAAGATCCGGATTGTCGCGCGCCATCTGTTCGCAAACATCATGGGCGAAACCCTTCGCGATGTCCCAGCTGAGTTTCTTGCTCTTCGGCACAGCAAGCGGCGTCACCACGTGCAGTCCTTTGCCGCCCGTCGTCTTGCAGAAGCTGACGAGCCCGAGCTCCTCCAGCCGGTCGCGGATTTCACGAGCCGCTGCGACGACGGTGGAGAAATCGACATCAGGTCCAGGATCGAGGTCAAACACCAGACGGCCGGGCACTTCCGGCTGATTAGGCTCACAGTTCCACGGATGCAGCTCGACGCCGCCGATCTGGGCGATTGCCGCAAGACCCTCGACGCGATCGATCTGTAGGTAGGGCTTCTTGTCGCCAAACACCGTGACCAGTTCCAGCAGGTTCGATGTCCCCGGCATCGCATGGCGCTGGAAGAACTGCTCTCCGCCAATGCCGTCCGGTGTGCGAATGATTGAGCATGGCCGCCCCTTGATATGGTCGATCAACCAGGAACCGACGGCTTCGTGGTAGTGCGCCAGATCGACCTTAGTCACCGGCTCTCCGTCACCGGCATCCGGCCATAGCGGCTTGTCGGGGCTGGAGATCATCACGCCCATCACCTCCACCTTCGCGCCCTTGCGGAAACGCGCAGGCGCCGGTTTCGAAGTCTCGGGATCGGGCACCTCGGTTTTGGCTGGTGAGGCCGGCTTCTCGGCCTCGACTTCTGCCGCAGGCTTATCTTCCCGCAAGCCCTTGAACGCCGCTTGGCGCACCTGGCCATCGGCCGTCCAGCCGGCAAACTCGATCTCGGCGACGAGTTCTGGTTTTAGCCAAACGATATCAGGGCTCTTCTTCGGCGCACCGATACCGGTGAACGGCGACTCCGATGTCTCCATCGCCTGCAGCTTGGGCAAGAGCGTGTCGACGACCTTCGCTCCATAACCCGTGCCGACCCGGCCGACATAGACAAAATGGTTGCCGCGATGGACGCCGACGAGCAGTGATCGGAACTTGCCATTGGTTTTCGCATAGGCGCCGATAACGACTTCATGCCCTGCCCGGCATTTCGACTTGGCCCATGTCTCGGTGCGGCCCGATTGATAAGGTGCGTCAGCCTGTTTCGAGACGATCCCCTCCAGCGACAAACGACAGGCGGATCTGAGAACCGCGTCGCCACCGGTTTCGAAATGCTCGACGAAGTGTAGACGCGGATCTTCGCCGGCATCCGACAAGAACGTCGCCAAGCGTTCCTTGCGTTCTGTGAGCGGCAGCTCGCGCAAATCTTCGCCTCCCACGAAGAGGAGGTCGAATGCAAAGTAGACCAAATTATCGGTCTTTCCTTCCGAGAGCGCCGCCTGGAGCGCAGCAAAATCCGGGGCGCCGGTTTCGTCGAGCGCGCAGATCTCTCCATCAATGATGGCGTCGGGAAGAGCGGACGCTGAGGCGGCGATGGCCGGATATTTGGCCGTCCAGTCCAGACCCTTGCGGGTTTTGAGGGTTGCCTCGCCATCCTCAACTCGCATCTGGATGCGATAGCCGTCGAATTTGATCTCATGAATCCAGCCATCGGCAGATGGCGGGCGCGCCAGGGTTTCGCACAGCTGCGGTGGGACGAAAACCGGCATGGTGGAGTTCGCACGCTTGCCGGCCGACGGCTTTTTTGCAGTCTTCACGCCCGCTTTGCGCTCCTCGGCCGCGAAAACGTGATTGCTGTTCCACACCGCATCCGCCTCGACGTCGCCATTCTGCATCATGAATGGCGTTGGCTTCCTGCCTTTTCCCGCTGCGATCGCCTCCATCGTTCTCGCGGACGCCACGGACGTATCGTTTTCCTCCAAGATGGCCGCGCCGTTCTCCTCGACCGAGAAATCGTCATGATGCTTGATCAGCAGCCAGTTGGTCCGTTTGCCGCCATCGCGGTCGTTGCGCATGCGCACCAGAACGAAACCGCCATGGAGGCGCTTACCCTCCAGCTTGAACTTGAAATCGCCCCTAGCGAGCGCTTCTTCCGGCGTCCTGTTGCCCTCGAGCTCCCAGTAGCCGCGGTCCCACAACATCACGGTGCCGCCGCCATACTGGCCTTTCGGGATCGTGCCTTCGAAATCCCCGTAGTCCAAGGGATGGTCTTCGACTTCGACGGCCAGCCGCTTGTCGTGCGGGTCGAGCGACGGGCCCTTGGTCACAGCCCAGGATTTAAAGACGCCGTCGAGTTCGAGCCGAAGGTCATAATGCAACCGGGTAGCGTCGTGCTTCTGGATCACAAACCGCCGGCGGTTCGACGGCTTCACCTGGGCCTCGCCGCTCGGCTCGCCGGTCTTCTTGAAATCGCGCTTGGCGCGGTATTTCGAAAGATTGTCGCTCATGAACTCCGGCTCCGATCACTGACCTATCGACGCGATACATGGACCGCACCGGCGTCACCGAGACTGCGTTGGACGGCGGCGATCTGACTGGCTGCAATATCCGCCGAAACCTCGATGTCGCCTTCGAGGGCTGCGTCATCGCGGGCGCCGTCTGCGTGGGAAGCATCACCGCCCGATGGCACTGAGCCAACGGTATTTCGATCGGTGGTGGATTGAATGAAGATGTCGGGCCTTGAGATGCCGTGCTGTTGAACAAGGTGTTCAACTGCACGGTCGGCTGCCTCGCGTGTCTCGAAAATCGCCCGGATCGTGGTGGTGCTGTCGTCCGCCATTACTTTCTCCTGCTTGTTGTTGTCACAGGATCAGAACGCCTCGGCTCGCCAGTAGTTTCACCGCATCTAGGACCCGATAACTCGGATTATTGATATCGGGGCGAAAAATGCAATGTTCTCTCTTTGTTTCGGTCTAAAACCTTTAGAGGAGACGCCAAGTTCGCGGCCTTTTCATTGAAGCCGCCATGGGTAACATCCAGTTTTCCGCGCATCAACGCTAGAGCCAGTTCCGGGGACGACCGAGTAGACAGCGTAATGCTTCCTCGCGTACCATACGCAACAGGTGAGGTAGCCACGTGACCTCAAGCCCGACCAGAAACCGCGTAGCAAGTACGGGCCTCCGCGGCTGTTTTTAAGCTCTTTCCCGGCGCCGTCTTCCCAGGATGATACCAGCGAGATAAGATCTACTGTTCGCACACTGCTCTCTAAATCCACGGCAAGACCCTCGATCCCGATTCCGGCGGTGCCCTATGACATCGACGATGTAAAGCCACTCCTAGTGCGAGAAATTTGCTATCAATCTCTTTTGTGGAAGATCCAGGCGGTCTGGTCTTGGTGAAAATAACGAAGTTTTGGCCTTCCGCGGCTAGACCACTGCGGAACGGAGAACACCCGGTGTTTGCGGCGGGTCTTTGACAAGGGGCATGGCATGCTTTGCTGTCCTTGGTCCTAGGACGGAGGACAGCAAGTGGAACGCGCGATGAAAGCCAGGACATTGTAATACTACCCAAACTGATCAGCCTCCAGGAGCAGGAACAAGAGCAGAGGCCTGAACGCTTGCGACTGGAGGCGCGGGGCGATGATCCGTACTCCGTCCAAAATTTGCAGGCTTCTCTCGGCATAAGCAAGTCCGAGGTCAATGGAAGGCGGAGGCCGGGTGACGAGGCCCGCGAAAAATTTTCTGTTGCGGCTCTTGAATCCGAAATTGTAAAAAACCAAATCGATGCCGCCAGCCGCTAAGGAAGGGCTGGCCTTGCTGGAGGCGCCGTCTTTCGGCGCTTCGGTACCATGTTGCTTCAAGGAGGATATGGCTATGGCAACATCTTACGACTATGCACCGCTCTACCGTTCGAGCGTCGGGTTCGACCGGGTCTTTCATCTTCTCGAAAACGCCCAGCGCGCCCGCTCGATCAACGACTGGCCGCCCTATGACATCATCAAGAGCGGGGATGACAGCTATCGGATTTCGATCGCGGTGGCGGGCTTCACCCAAAACGATCTCGGCATCACCTTCCAATCCAATCTGCTGTCCGTGACGGGCAAGAAGCAGGAGGCCGCACATGAAGGCTACCTGCATCGCGGCATAGCCGGCCGGCCGTTCGAACATCGGTTCGAACTTGCCGACCACGTGAGGGTGAATAGGGCGGAGCTCAGCAATGGTCTTCTTTCGATCGAACTCGTTCGCGAGATTCCAGAGGCACTGAAGCCGCGGAAAATCTCCATACTGAACGCTCCCGCACCGAATTCCGCTGCTCCCGCGCAGATCGAAGCACAAAAGGCCGCTTGACCGCGTCGTTCGCAGACCAAGGGCGCCGTGACCACGGCGCCCGTCAACACGGGTTAGGAGGAGAGAGCGATGAAACCCGATATGTTCAAACAGCCTGTCTCAATTTTTGTCGGCTTAGGCTTTCCGGCCGAGGTTCGCGGTGTGATGGACGCCTACCGGCATCTCGTCGAATGGCCGGGTTCACCGAGAGACGCGGCGCACGCGGTCGCACTAAAGGCATGCAGAGCCGCGTTGCGCGGTGAGATCGAAGCAGAGACCGCGCGGGGCCTGTTTGCCGCCTTCGCGAAGAAACACGATCTTCTCGCGCCGGAAAACAACATGATCGCCGCGTCTCGTCTGCCAGGCGACAGCGATCCACACGTTCGTTGAGGTAGTCCGATGATGCACGACATGCTGCGGCAGGCCATCGGCAACGCGATGGCGATGGGCCCCGCGGTTCTGGTTCCGCGCATGCAGCTCAAGCGCCCGGTCGAGGTGGTGAGAGAGCCGTCCCTATCGGTCGATGATAAGCGCACGATCCTGGCCGCCTGGGCGTCGGATTTTTACGCGGTCGAGTCGAAGCCCGCCCTCCGTCGGCCGCCCGGTACACCAGAGCCAGTTTCGATCGATGACGTGCGTTCCGCCCTCGATGAACTCGATCGGCGCTATGGCATCTGAAGAATGGCCGGCCAGTCGGCCACTTGAAGGAACTAGCGTGTTGAGCGACGGGGGCTACCAACCACGAGAATTATGTCTTCGGCATCTCTGCTGGAATAAAGGTCATCGCCGCCCCTGCCTATGCCCGTCGATGCAAAATAAACGTACTCCGCCGACGGTCTGGCTGCAAAAGTACCATCCCTTTTGGCAGCAGTACCCGTTCAGCTCGCGCGAGCAGGTGCTGGCGATCGGCCTCAGCCAGACGGTAAGTAGCAAGTTCATCGGGGTCGCTCTTGATGGCTAAGAGGCACGGCAACTGCGTCCCAGATACATGGGTCGTACACTTTTGTTCCGCATTGCGCCTGGTCTCGTAGTGAATGGTTGACCAGCAGACTCAGGCTAGTTTCGAACAAGGGCGAAAATTTCACTTTTTGTTTGCTGTGAATGCCCTGTTCAAATTGCTACGTTACTAGGCCCGGTCTCAAGCAGACGACCAGGCTTCGACCGGCCAAGCACAATTGTCGGTCACGCCTAGGCGGAATTGGCCATGAGATTGAGCAATTCAAGTCCGCTGGTGGGCTTCGATACAAACGTTACTCCAGCCTTTAGGTCACGATGCGAGAGATTCACGAAGCCTGACGTTACGATGATCCGCATGTGCGGCCACCGACTGCGGACGGTGGCGACAAGCCCCAGGCCGTCCATGCTTCCCGGCATATTAATATCGGTATACAGCGCATCGACGTCGTTGTGCCGTAAGTGGATCAACGCCTCGTCTGCGTTGGCCGCCTGGAGGGTGCGGTATCCGGCCTTGTCGAGGAAATCGACGATGTTGTAGCGAAGCTGTGGCTCGTCCTCCACGATCAGGACGCTTCTCCCCTCGACCGGATCCGGATCCGCGCGCCTTGGCACGCGAGCGTAAACCTCTGCGCCGTCGCTCGAGGCACGTGTCCGTTCAAGCAAGTTGCGTTCCAGAACCGCCTGCTCCCAATGCAGTTCGTCCTGGCCTAACGGGCGACCAGCCTGCTCCCATAGCGCATAAGCACGCGCAGCGATCCATTCGTTTCGATTGTCGATCATCTGCCAACCCTTCGTTTAGCCTGAAATGGAGCGATTGGAGATTCGGGCGAGGGTCGCGAGAGCTTTGTCTGTAATGGTACAAAATGGTCGTCACGGGAGGTGTTCCCACACAGCACGATAAATTGCTTCGACATCAGGGCTTGAACAGATTTCGAGACCACGCATCCAGACAGCGGATGCATGCACGTCGAGCGGCGGATCCGAGGTACCAAGTCCTTGGTCCGGCTGAGCTCCGCTTGTCGTCGCACGTGTTGGTTGGCCCTCATGTCGAGCCGGAAAGCCGCATCGTGCGGGAACAATCGATGGCTCGGCTGGTTTGCACGAAATGGCAAACGCCCGATTGTCTTCCACGAAATCCTTGCCGAACTGGCATTGCTTACGAACCCAGCCGACGGTGACACGTTTCATTTCTCGGTCGAATACCTGACGCGCAGAAAGGTTTGCTTTCAGTTCATAGGTCGCAGGGGCGACGGCTTGGCGGAAATGGACGGTTATCACATCGAAGCGAGCCTCGGGGGCGTCACCGCGTTGCCAGGCCATCTGTGGTGGCGGCCATCGTCGATTGGCTACAATAGTCTGATAAAATTCTATTCGCCCTCGAAGTTGTCAGTTGGCGCCATCGCGAACGAGGTCTGGCAGGGCATCCGGACGCCAGACATCGCTAATAGCGACGGCTGGCACTATCTTTACTGAGAAAGATTTGCTCACCCCTTTTGGTGCCGAGGACGGCAGGGGCAACCAAGGTCGATCTAGGAAGGCCGTTTCATTAGCCAGTCTTGAGACCGTACGCCTCGTTCCGATTTTTGGGAACAACACGTCACGGTCGAGGTTTGCAGGATGCAACCATCAACGAGGAGCCCAATCATGTTCAAGCGCATCGATCAACTACAGGCCGAACTGCCCCCGCCGAAAGCCGCCGATTTAAATGCGGCAGCCGCTCGCCAGGAGCCCGCCGCGCACCCCGTTTCGAGCCTGCGAGGAGCAGCGACATGGCAGACAAGACCAAGGTAACAGATACTCCAGACCAACATCCAGGCCTCGAACCCCCCATCAAGGAGTCTAGTCAACAGCAGGGCATGGCGCCGGCTCCCGACGAGAAGGAAAAAATGATGCCGATCGGCAAGCCTGGTGTTCGCGTGAAGTCGAAGAAATTTGGAAAAAGTACAACCAGTTGAGCGACGAACAGCGCAATCACGGGTAAGTGAAGTGGCATTAATCAAGCCGCCGCTTCCCTGGCCCACCGTTACGATAGAGGGATACGCTGCTAGGCAACGGTCGGAAGAACAGGATGCGAGGTTTGGTCGTCGCAGGCTGAAGCTCATGCAGTTGCGGAAGACGACCCTCGTGGTCAATAGGCAGCTCACGCGTGCCGCCATACCTTGATCGCGGAAATCACCAGGATCGCCGCAAGACTTGTAGCATGACGACATCGGGACGAGGCCGTGGAGCTGTCCGCCGACAAACGCGCTGAGGATCGATCCGGCGGCAGGAAGACCTCGATGCTGATCACGGACCATGGACTGCCCGGTATGTCCGGCGCCGATCTCGCTGTAGCGTGTCGGCGCCGACAACCAGAGCTGGGGATTGTGTTCTCATCGGGGATGATCGGCATTCCGCAGATCGATGGCCACCAGCTGATCTCTGACGCTGTACTTCTCGGTAAACCCTACGACGAAGCCGGCCTGGCGATGGCTCTGGCACAGTTTCGAAAGAAGTAGGCGGTACCTAGCGCGGCGGGAAGAGCTCTCTCGAAGACTTTCAACCGGATCGCTGCTGGTCGGTCGCGAGGACTTGCCTTACGTGAGCGCGTTCGGAAACAATATAGACCAGTTCGCGGTAGTCGTATGGCTTGGGCAAGAAGAAAACGCCGGGGTCGATCTGCGAGCGGACATCGCGGCCCGACGCGACCCATACGCTCGTCTCGGGTCGAGTGGATCTCACTAGCTTCATCAGGTCAATTCCACTCAATCCGCCCGGCATGTCGACATCGGTAATCATTACGTCCAAATGATCGCATCTGCCCAGCACCGCGATGGCTTCCAAAGCGCTGGCGGCTTCGATGACGGTATGTCCAGCATCCACGAGTTCATCCGACAAGAGAAAGCGGATTAACGGCTCGTCTTCGACGACGAGAATAACGGCCATAAGTTCGATCCCTACTATATGTGATCGCCTAACGCGGCTCGACACGGGTGTGTTGCACCCTCGTTTTAGGATCCGCTTACATGTTTAATAAAATCTGAATCAATGGCCGTCGGATGGACGCTGCAGTCGTAATGGCATCCTTGCGGACGATATTTCGCAAAAACCGACGACACTGGGACGCCAGGTATCGTGGCGCTAGCCGGTTGCTTGATCCCGGAGACGATCAGGACCGCGATGGGGACTGCTGTTCGATTTCAATTTCGAGCCTACGGCTCAACCTAACGACCTCGATTGCTCTGACTTCACCCCAGGCGAGGCGCAGGCGAACCGAATTGGAACTCTTTGCGAGCATGACTGTAATCCTTTACGCGGCGACGGAGGTTGTGGCGAAGGCTATCCGTTCAAGCGCTAAGTTCGCCCGCGCGGCGTCACTTGCCATAGAGTCCATGAGATGAAGCTCGCAGGAACGGAAGTCTAGGTCGACCAAGCTAGATTGTTCACCTGCTACCGCCCGGGTCCGGCGGTGGACAGCTTATCAATTTCCGCAGGCGCTCGTTCTACCAATTTGCGAGGCGGAGCACAGTCGGAGATGCGAATGAGCGGACTACCCTCGCTTGGTGGCCAGTGAGCGTCCCAACCTACCCCGCGGCGTTCATGGGCACCGCAACGGGAGCGTCTTTGTCCGGCAGGGAACTTGTGGCGAGAGACGCTCAGGGACCGCGCGCCGGTGAGCAATCCGACTTTGCGTGGAGCGGCTGCATTGTCAGCGCGGAGCGGACAGCGCGCCTGAGCACTGGGGAGGGGCGCGACGCGCGCCAGCCGTGGCCGATGGCCTTTCAAGATCGCCGCGCGCACCGTGTACTGTACCGTACATTTTCGCGAGTGTGCCCCCGCTGCTACAGCTTTTTGTTGGATTGAGTTATATCCTCTGGTTGTATTAGTATGACACGGAGTACAGAAAATGAAGTTGATAGCCGCCGCAACGCTACTCGCTCTTGTCTCGACCACCGCGCTTGCGGCCGATGCGGTCCCGGTCATTTCGGACGCTCCCGTTGCGGCCGCTCCTGCATTTACCTGGTCCGGTCCGTACTTGGGTATCGATGGCGGCGCGGGATGGCTTAACGGTGACTTCAGCGCCGGTGGTGCCAGCGCTTCCGAGGATTTTAACGGCGGCATCTTCGGCGGTTTTGTGGGTTACAACTTCCAGTTCGATAACATTGTTGTTGGCATCGAGGGCAACCTCGAACACAACTGGAATGAAGAGGAAGCGCTGGGAGCTGACGTTGGGACCGATTGGACCGGCGCTGTTCGTGGTCGTGTCGGCTATGCTTTCGACAAGGCGCTGATCTATGGCGCAGCCGGTTGGACCGCGACGCGCGGTTACGTAGACCTGCCTGGCCTTGACAAGGAAACGGAGACCTTCAACGGCTACACCGTAGGAGCCGGCCTCGACTTCGCGATCACCAACAACATCTTCGCTCGTGGTGAATATCGGTACAACGACTTTGGCGAGAAGGACGTTCTCGGCGTTGACGTCGACCTCGATCAGCACGAACTCAAGTTTGGCATTGGCGTAAAGTTCTAAGAACCGTCGGCCAACCAGCAAGATCGAAGCCCCGCCTATCGTGGTGGGGAATTTTTCCGTAGCTAAGGTCAGTCCAGCTCGTCTGCCCGGCACAGGGCATCCGAGGCGCATTGTGTTGCCCCCACCCGTCGCGAAATAATTGTGGCGCTACGAAAAAGCCGCAACAATGACATGAGCAGGAACGCTTGCTGGAGCGGAGCTTAGTGCGGCTGAGCTTTAAAATGTTATTGGATGACAGCTGGGTTGACCTCCTAGGCGCCGTGCCCGGCGTGGCAAAGTCGCCCCTCCAAACAATGAGCATACCAGGCAAAGGCGCGTCCGCGCCGGCGCCCGTTCGCGCACGGCTTGACCGGTTAAAAGGGCAGCCGCAGGAGGGTTAGCGGAGCGCCGCTCGGGAACGAGCGGAACCCGGGACCGACTGCCCCCGGCAAGCCGTTCCGCTTGGGGTGTACCCGCGATACCCCAAGCCTCACCTGCCCGGCCGTGCCAACGACCTCGCGATATCGACGATGTCGTCGCGCGAGGCGGTTGGGTCGTCCTTGCTCCAGGCAACGCCAAGCCCGATCCTGAAGTCGATGCCTCTCACCGCCTTCAGCTCGAAGGCCCGGTTCGGCAGGCCCTCGGTCCATTCCGGCGCAAAGCCGATGCCAAGGCCGGCAGAGACCAGCGACACCAGCGAATAGGTGTCGTCGCAGCTGTAAGCGATGTTGCGGGTCAGATCGTATTCCTCGAACTTCTCGTTGAAGTACCGCTCGGTATAGGAGAGGTTCTTGCGGTTGAAGGCGATGATCCTTTCCGAACGTAGATCGTCGATACCAATCTCCGCCCTCTCCGCCAGTGGGTTGCTCCTGGCCACCGCCAACAGATACCGCTCATGGGCGATCGAGGAGAAGCGCAACGAGCCGATGTTATCCACCGGTCTGATGAAGCCGAGATTGATCTGGCCGTTTTCCAGGCCGCGGATGATGTCGCCGGTATTGCCGCTGGATATATGGATGCGGATATCCGGGTACTTGCGGGCGATCTTTCCAAGGAACGCCGGCAGCACGCCGGTGGTCGCCGGATAGACGGTGCCGATCCTGATCTGCCTTATCGTCTTGCCGGCCACGGCCTGGTGATCTCGGCACTCAGATCGACCTCACTGAGGATCCCGACGCAGCGCTCGTGGAAGATCTCCCCTGCCCGCGTCAGTTCCACCCGCCGGGTCGAGCGGATGAACAGCGCACAGCCGAGTTCGCGCTCCAGCGCCTGCACATGGTTGGAGAGCGCTGGCTGGGCGATGCGGACCTTGGCGGCCGCCCGGCCGAAGTGCAGTTCCTCGGCCACCGCGACGAAGTAGGAGAGCTGGCGTAGTTCCATGAGGGGTTCCACGATCGATGCGAGGATTAAGCAAATTATCTGAATTTAAGATAACTGGAAATCAGATATAATCGAAGACCCCATCTTAGACAAGGTGGGTGAACGTGGCGAAGACGCTCGGCACGGAAAGGCATAGAGCGCTGATAGCGCTGCTGGTCGAGAAGCGAGAGGCATCAGGTCTCACGCAGACGGAGCTTGCTGACAAACTTGGCGAATACCAGTCGTTTGTCGCCCGATTGGAGAGCGGCCAACGTCGCGTCGACGTCATCGAGTTCCTCGAGCTGGCAAGAATACTGAATTTTGATCCTTTGGACGCCCTGGGCCGACTTGCTAGGGAGTAGGCCGCCGAATTCTACTGCGCGAGCACTTGTCTCGGAGATCTACCAGCTGAACCGCGCCTCATTGCACCATGGCGATTATCGGCGGAGCCTGTAGCAAGAGACTGGTCTTGAAGAGCTGCGAACCGCAGACCGTGATGTCATAGTGTCAAAGCTGGTTAGAGCCGCGAGGTGGCTGTCATTACCCAGATAGAACCCATTCGGACGAGCGATGGAACAGTCATATCGCCAGGCCGTTGGCATTGCGAACAACCACGGTCCGCAACCTGGTCGTCGATGAGTTCCGCCAACGCGAATTCATGGACCCACGAACCAGGCGAACACTGCCGTACAATCTTTTCGTACCTCGGGATTACGATCCCGCGCGCTCCTATCCGCTGGTGCTGTTCATGCACGGCGCCGGTGCCACAAGCACCGAGACGGAGGCCACGCTGTTCCAGGGTCTCGGTGCGGTGGCATGGGCGAGCCCTGCCGATCAGATCGCGCGACCCGCCTTCGTGTTCGCGCCTCAATATGGAGAGATCATCGCCGACGACGACTCTAAGATGTCGTCGAGACTGGATACATTACCGTTACCTGTCGGAAGGCCACGAAGTTGATCGGGCTCCGTTCTGCGTCGATCTCCGCAACGGTTCGTGAAACTGCTCTGCATTCCAGGTGCCGTCCCAAAACCGCGCGGCAGTGGCGCCTTCCTTGGAAAGCACGTCAATCATGGCACTTTCGTCGGGCCAAGCCTTGTCATCGTCCTGGGACACGAGGATCCAGAGAATTTTATGGGCCAGGGGCTTCACCAGCGCCGGGTCCCATTGTCCGGCGACCGGGAGGGAGGCCGAAAATAGCTCGGGGTATTTGATATCCATTGCCATCGTCATCATGCCGCCACCCGACTGACCCGTAGCGTAGAGGCCCTTGTGGTCGATGGAATATTCGGCTGCGAGGGGCAGCGATAAGATCGATTGCGGTAGGGACGCACGAGAAGCAGAACTGGCGCACCAGGAAAATCGGAAGACCGACGAACGGTGCTCCATGAGCAGGGCAATCTCAACGCTCCTGAGGATCATCCGGTTTGCACCCCGAGCAAACACTTCCTTGCCCCCTCGATGTGGTCCTTGAGTAAACCCGCGGCATCGTCAGTCCGTTTTTCAATGTATGCGCGGGTGATTTTCTCGTGGTCGTCAAGCCAGGACGGCGTCTCATCGATCAGCTTGTCATATTTTATCGAATACATAATGCAATTTCTTCGCAATTCCTCGATCATCGCAACCTGTCGGCGGCGGCCCGCGGGCGCGGATAGAGTTGAATGGAAGAGCCAGTCGCCTTCGTAATATTACTGTGTTGTGGAGAACGTCGGTCGATCACGCCATAGCCGACCATTTAACATCCGGTCATAGCCGATCTTGAAAACGGCTCTCATGTATCCAGTATTAAATGGGTCGCTTATCTTATAGGGCACCATGACGTCGATGGTAGCCATATGGAACTGGGCACCAACCCGGCGGCAATATTCATAGACCGCGTAAAGCGATTGACGCGTCTGCGACTTCACAAGGATTGAGTACGCCCTTGTGCTAACCGACAACGTCGAATTTGCCGTCACGGCAAACTCGGGCATCAACGCGTTATTCACCAGTAAGTACATGTCGGATCCCCGAGCCCCAGCGGGAACCGGCAGATCGACGTTCGATAATACGGCCTCCGGAACGGTCATGATCTGAGCTGACGGCCCACCATCGGAGTGCAACTCAACGATCGGCCGCCCGTCAACCACCGCATTGATCCGCACGGCGGGGAAAACGCCCGGAATGCTGGCCGATGCGATCAGGACATTTTGGAAGAGGCCGAGAGCGTCTGGCCGCGGGCTATTCGCTATGGCGCCCATATCCCAAAGAACGGCACGTTGAGTGTCGAGATTTGTCGTCAGGACAAAAAGATTTCGGCCTTTTCGGTATTCGTCAGCAATTTCGGTGAGAAGGAGCTTGTCCACATATCTCTCGACCATCTCCCTCAGGGGCTTCTGAGAATACAAGCTTTCGCCGAGCAGACCGCTGACGATGAATTTTCGGTCGAGCAGTTCCGTCGCGACGCCGCTTGTATAGAGATGTTCGAGGACGAGGTCATACTTCGTTCCCAGGAAAGCGAAGGGGGCGATGAGGGCCCCGGTACTAACGCCGCTCACGAGGTCGAAGGTTGGCCGATCGCCGCGCTCAGACCATGCTTTTAGAACACCGACGGAGAAAGCTCCGCCGGCTCCGCCGCCTGAGATCGCCAAGTATTTCCGAGGGACCCGGGATTCAGTCCTCTGAAAGCGTCTCCTGATCGCTGAATCGATCTCGCCATCCAACGGGGCGCGGATGTTTTCAAACCCCGCGATTTCCGCCTGACGTGCATCGACCTCCTGAAAGATTGGTCGCGCCGTGGTGCAACCGATCAAAAGGCAAACAAGCCCAGCAAGGGTCATGCGCGTCAGTGGAACCGCGGTGAGATGAGGGATCCTCGCCAGAAAACGCATCGGACGCTCCAAGGGCTATTCGGCGGCGTGCCTGTTATCTTCTTGGAGCCTCGTTTTCAGCCAGTTCAGAACATCATCCAGAAATGTAAAGACGACGGGGATGACAAGAAGGCTCAGGAATGTCGAGGTGATCAGTCCTCCGATCACGACGATACCCATGGGTTGGCGGAAGCTTGGGTCACCGGAAACAAGGCTGAGTGCTGCCGGAAGCATGCCGCCGGCCATGGCAATGGTTGTCATGATGATGGGTCGCGCTCGCTTGTGGCAGGCGTCCACGAGGGCGTCGTAACGAGACATTCCGGCACGGCGCGCCTCGATTGCGTACTCGACAAGGAGAATGGAGTTTTTCGATACGATACCCATCAGGAGAAGAAGGCCGATAACCGCTGGCATGGAGAAGCTGGTGCCGGTCAACACGAGTGGCAAGAGGGCGCCGCCAAGTGCCAGCGGCAGTGCCATCAAGATTGTCACCGGCTGAAGGAAATCATGGAAGAGAAGGACCAGAACGGCGTAAATGCAGAAGATGCCGATCGCCATCGACGTACCAAAGCTGGTGAACAGCTCGCTCTGACGCTTGAGCTCGCCCTGTTCAACGAATTTCACACCCTGTGGCAGGTTCTGATAGCTGGGCAATCGCGCGGCCTCTGCCGTCACGTCGGAAAGGTTTCTGCCGTTCAATTCGACTGTCAAAGAGACGTTTCGTGACCGGTCCAGCCGATCTATCTGGCTTGGGCTGGATCCAAGAGAGATATCGGCGATGGCACCCAGCGCGACATTACCCTCTTTTCCCTCGACAGGAATGAGCGATATGGCGTCGAGCGACTGTCGATTTGCCGTATCGAGCATGACCCGAATGGCGACCTGGCGCTCCGGCAGGTTGAGCTTGGACAAAGCGGTGTCGTAGGCACCGGCCGTTGCAACGCGAATAGCCTCGGCGATGGCCTTGGACGTGACACCCAGGGATGCTGCTTCCGCCAAGTCAGGTTTGATCGTGACTTCAGGCGTTTGCATGGCAGCCGATGACGTAACGTTACCGATGCCCGAAAGAGTACGCAGATCGGCCTCGAGGTTTGCCGCGGCCTTTTCAAGAAGCTCGGAATTGTCGCCTGCCAGCGTCAGGGTGAGTTGCGTGCCATTGCCGCCGGAACCGATTTCCAGGCGAACGCCGGGCAGCTGTTCCAATGCCTTGCGCAAATCGGCTTCGATTTGTGACTGCTTGACATCTCTGTCATCGATCGGCGTGAGATTGACGACGAGCGTCGCGCTGTTGGTGCTCGCATTTGACGTGCCGTTCATCCCTCCCGTGGAGGCCGTGCCCGTCGCCTGAAAGACCGACGTGACATGGTCAACGCCAGCAATGATCGCCGATGCCTTGCGCGCGGCCTCATCGGTCGCTTCGATCGTCGATCCATATGGCGTTGTTAGGCTAACTTGGGTCTGCCCATCGTCGGATGCCGGGAAAAAGCCCGTGGACAGATGAGATAGAAGCAGTGCCGTGAATGCGAGAAACCCGACTGTTGCGAGTATTGGTATCCAGCGGCGGCGGAGTGCGCCTTTCACGAGCCAAAGATAGCATCTCATGATGCGACCGTCTTCTTCGTGCGCCTTGCCGCTGGCTTTCATCATATAAGCCGCCATCATAGGCGTTACCAACCGTGCGACCAAGAGAGAAGTCAGAACGGCAACGGAAGCCGTGATGCCGAACTGTTTGAAGATGATGCCGGGAATTCCACCCATGAATGCCGTGGGTAGGAACACGGCAACCAGTGTAAACGTGGTGGCGATGACCGCCATACCGATTTCGTCTGCCGCTTCCATCGCCGCGTCGAATGGGTTTTTGCCCATGTTGAGGTGTCGCTCGATATTTTCGATCTCGACGATCGCGTCATCTACGAGAATGCCGACCACCAACGAGATTGCCAACAGCGTGATGGTGTTCAGCGAATAGCCGAGCATATACATCACGAGAAACGTGGGAATGATCGATAGGGGCAATGCCACCGCAGCCAGAAGCGTCGCCCGCCAATCGCGAAGAAACAACCAGACAACGAAGACAGCGATCAACGCCCCCTCGTAGACCATATGCATCGACGATTCATAGTTCTGCTCGGTCGGCACGATGGTGTTGTAAGCCTCTTCAATCGTCACTTCGGGATGGGCCGCGGCGAATACCTTCATGGCGTCACGGACTTTGTCAGTGACCGCCGTATCCGAATAACCTTTCGACCGTTTGATCTGAGCGGCGATCACCGGCTTGCCATTCAGATAAGCGAGCGAGGTTAGATCGCTGTGTGAATCGGTCACCGTTCCGAGTTCATCCAAGCCAACCCAGCTGCCTTCGGGCAAGGGGATCGCCATCGCACCAAGTTGCTCGGCGCTCTTTACGGCAGCCAATGTACGCACGGACTGGCTTTCGCCGCCAATTCTACCTTTGCCACCCGACAGGTCGGATTGTACCGCTTCAACCTGGCTGTTGACGTCGTTTACGGTCAATCCCAAGCCGTCGAGCAGGTTTGCGTTCAGCTCCACCCTGATTTCCCGGTCGACCCCTCCCAGGCGGCCGACTTCGCCAACACCGTCCACCGCCATCAGCGCACGTGACATGTCGTTATCGATGAACCAAGAAAGTTCAGCCGAATCCAGCTTATCCGAACGCACGACGTAGGTGATCAAGGGCGAAGAGTTTAGCGACTGTTTCGTAACGGTCGGCGCATTCATCTCTTCCGGCAGCTCATCCTGCGCCTGGTCGACAGCACTTTTAACCTCATCGAGGGCTTCTTGGGTGTCCTTTCCGACTTCGAATGCCACCGAGATGCTGACCGAACCGTCCGTTATCGTCGTGGTAACGGAATCCAGCTTGGTGAGGCCCGTCAGCTCATCCTCGATCTTGCGCGCGACCTCCGTTTCAAGCTGAGATGCGGCTGCTCCATCGAGCGACGCGCTGATCTCGATCGTTGGAAGGTCCATGTCGGGGAAATTTTGGATATCGAGACGGTTGAAGGCCCATAGCCCGCAGGCCGTCAACAAAATGAAAAGCAGAATTGGCGGAACGGGATTGCGAATGGACCAGGAGGAAAAATTCATTTCGCCTCCTCGTTCTTCGCTGACTGAGCGTCTTCCGACACTCTTACAACCGAACCGTCAGCCAGGAAGGCGCCGCCGGATGTCACGACCTTGTCGACCTTGTCTATCCCCGAGACGATTTCGACACGATCGTCTTGGCGCCGGCCCGTTTCGACGCGCTTGCGCGCCACGGTGAGCTTTTCAGTCTCCTTCAGGATGAAAACGTAAGAAAATCCGTCCTTGAGGGTCACCGCGGTCTCAGGCACGGTCAGAGCGTCTTTCTGGTCGAACTCAAAATAGCCACTCGCCAGAATGCCCGTCTTGGGTGCTGGCATTCCCTGGTCCGGCTGCAAGGTCACGTAAACAGTCACGCGACCATTGTCTGTCGAGGTCGTCGGCGAAACCAACCTCACCTCGCCGCCGACGTCACCGACCGGCGTCTTTATGACGGCTTTGGTCCCTTCCTTGACATCGGCCAGCCGTTTGACCGGCAACTCGGCCTTCCATTCGACTCTGTTTTGCCGGATCAGCTTGAACAGCTGATCACCGGCATTCACAACGTTTCCAAGAGATGCGGAGCGTTCGGAAATAACCCCGTCGTCTACCGCGTAAACCTTCGTGCGCTCCAAGGTCAGTTGGGCAGAGGCAAGTGCTGCCTTGGCAGATAAGACGTCGGCTTTCGCTTTCCGCTCGGAAATCAGATATTCCGTCGTCTGCTGCTTGGACAACGCACCTGAGCCGGTCAATCCACGAGCGCGTTCAGCGTCCGCGACTGCCTGGTCGAGAGCCGCTTCCTGCTTTTCAACGGTGGCCTGCTGTTGTTCCAGTTCCGCTTGAGAGGTCTCGGCGTCGAACTGGACGAGCAGATCGCCTTTTTTTACCGCGGTGCCCACATCCGCTCTAACATCGGAGATCTTTAGGCCGCTGACCTCGGCCGCGATGACCGCCTCGTGCCAGGCGGCAAGGCGACCACTCGCGGGTATCGTCACGGGCCACTCCAGGGTCCGCGGAGCGGCGACGGCAACGGTCAAGGCAGCTGCTTGAGCGGTACTCTGTTCGGTGTCCTCGCTACGCGCAAGATAGGGCGTTAACGCGACCGTCGTCGCGACCAGGATGAAAGCAAATCTACGCATCAGTGGGTTCCATTGGCAGAGGCAATTGGCGCGCCAGCCGGGGCAGCCCAGCCGCCGCCGAGAGACTTGTAGAGGGCGATCCAATACTGGACCGCGTCGCGCCTGATTTCGATGAGGGTGATGGCGGCGGACTGTGCCGAACGACGGGCCTCCTCCCGGTCGAGGATACTGGCGCCACCGGATTTCCAGTTCTCATCGACCGAGCGGAAGTAGCTTTGATAATTGTCAGCGGCGGTCTTTGCATCGCCGATACGCTTCAGAGCCGTGTTGACACGAATAAGAGCTGTCTCCACGTCGGCGACGGCCGTCAAGACGCCGGACTTGTAACTTGCGACAGCAACATCGTAATCCGCAACTGCGCTTCTGACGGCAGCCCTTTTAGTGCCGCCATCAAACAGCGGTATCGACAATGCGGGCCCAAATGACCACGGAACCGATCTGCCGGTTACGGTGGACTGGCTGATTGAGATGGATCCACTCAAGCTGAGACTGGGATAGAGGTCGGCCTTCGCAGCGCCGACATCTGAAATCGTTGCCGCGACTTCCGCTTCCAGCGCGTTGATGTCGGGCCTTTGTCGCAAAACATCCGCCGGTACAGAGACGATCCGCAACGATGACGGCTGTGGAATGCGACTTTTACCGTGATCCAGCAATGTTTTGATCACCAACTCATCGGTGGCCGTCAGTTGGACCAATGACTTGACGATGATTTCGCAGTCCCCGCGCTGGGCCGTCAGATTGGAAGAGGATGTCGCAGCGCTCGCTCGGGAGAGCGCCAGATCGGCTGTTGATGTAAAGCCGGACTGCGCCGATTTTTCAGTCGCGAGTATCGTTTCTCTCTGCGATGCAAGCTCATCACGGTAAAGCTGTTCCAACTGACGACAGGCGCGATATTGGACATAGTAATCACCGACCTCGGCAGCGACCGAAATCCGCGCGTCATGCCACGACCAGACCTTGCCCTGGGCTCGTAAGGCCGCGGCCTGTGTCTCTTTCTTGGTCTTGCCGAACAAATCGAGTTCCCAGGCGGCGTCGAGACCGCCACTCCTGTTCGTTCCAGCCACGATTTTGTTGAGGTCGTCCCCGGTGTTAGCCTCGCGCGTTGCCGAGGCGGACCCGTCCAGCGACGGGAAGAGGCCAGCCCTTGCGCTATCGAGCGTCGCACGCGCCTTGTCAATGTTGGCGACAGCTTCCTGAACCGTGGGATTTTCCCGTTCAGCCAGCGTCAGTAACTCCGTCAGCGAAGGATCTTTAAAGCTTGCCCACCACGCGACGAGCTCGGGGGAGCGACCTCCGTGCGGCAGTGTCGCGTGCCAATAGGGCGCCACGACAGACCTCGAAGGTTTGAGTGCGCCAAGACTGGTACAACCGCTGAGTACCGCCAAAATGGCGAGGATGGAAACTGAGGAGAAAACTATGCGCATGAAATCCCGGCTGCCCTGAAGCTGTCGGCCGCACTATAGGGATCGCGATGTTAATGTCGGTCAAGAACGTGTTAAGTTAGGTAAAACTGCTGTATTCCCCGCCTGCTAGCCTCAAGCTGCACCCATCGAATTGACGGGTGCAATTACATGACCAACGTGCTTTTGATCGATGATGATATCGAGCTTACGAATTTGCTCGGCGAATACCTGACCGAGGAGGGTTTCGTTGTCGAGACAACCGCGGATGGTAGGATCGGTGTTGCCGAAGCGATGTCGCCTTCAACCGATATCGTCGTTCTGGATATCATGATGCCCCGCATGAGCGGCATTGAGGTCTTGCGGAAAATTCGACAGGTAAGCGACGTGCCCGTGTTGATGCTGACGGCTCGTGGAGATGATGTCGACCGCATTTCGGTCTCAATCTCGGGGCGGATGATTACGTCCTTGTTCACCGGGCGAGCTTGCGGCACGGATCCGTGCGATCTGCCTTGGCTTGGCGATCACACGACGGGCGGCAGAATGGCACGGTGGTTCGGCAACCACGCAAAACAAGGCGACTGGGGGTCTGCGTGTGGCCATCACTCTTCCAGCTTTAGGGCTACATCGAGCAACGCCGCTAGCTTCCTAGCGTCGACGGGTGACGTTCGACCGGACGTCGCGCATCGCATTCGAGATGCCAATCAATGCTGCTTAACGCGGGGTGGGGCGTGATCTGATCGACCGAGGCGGTCGTCCCTTGCTCTGACAACGGCGGGCGTTAGGGTTCTCGGCGGCGGCGCGCATCACCTACCGGATCAAGCCGGCCGCCACAAAACGCAGAATACCTGCGTATGCCGCGGGCAGTTGACATCTGTTGCCGGTGCCAGCCCCAGCTGTTCCAGTTCGTGCAGAATAGCGACCGAGAGTGAGAATTGGGCGTTCATAATGATCGCGCCTCCACTCGGGCTCGATAGAGGATGACCCGACCGGTCGGTATGATCTGTGAGAGGAAATCGAAGTCGCGGACATTGCCAGTCAGCACGCTCGCACCCAGCTGCCGTGCCTGCAAGAAGACCATGGCGTCATTGACGAAGCGGCGCTCATGTCGCTCCCCCTTTGGCAGGCTGCTCAGACGAAAGAGCAGACCCGCCAACACGCCGGCATGTCCCCAGATGGCTGCATCTGGGGCGTGAAGTCGGTGTTCCGGAATGTCATCGACCGTCGCCGCGATTGTGTCGAGGACCGCCTTTGTTGAGGCGTGCCTGGGGTCCAGTCGGCCGAAGGCATGGGTCAACTCAGACAGGCAGACCGCCGAATGGTGGCATAGTCGATACGTAATCAGCCTATCGACCTCCACCGGCGAGCGCCCTTGAAGCACATCCAGATAGACGCTGGTGTCCAGGAACAGAGGCCCTCCAATTGCCGGTTCGTCAGCAACCCAGGGAAGATCTTCGTCGGGCCTGCGCTCGAGCGACCCGACGTGCTTCTGGGGTTTTAGTGATCGGAGGGCTTCAGAGAGATCAAATCCCAAGATCGATATCCGTCGGGATGCGGCCCTTGCGGCCCACCAGGCGCGAGCCGAAGTCGTCTTCGAGAGCCAGCCGTGAAAGCGCCAATTCCAGCAGCTCGGTGTCGGAGGTAACATGGGCCCGCTTCTTAGCTGCCTCGATCAGCTCCGAAGGCACTCGCCCCGACAAGCGGGTATTCTTCGCCGTGCCAAGGAGACCGACGGCCTTCGCTTGCTCGAGCACGAGCTTGTTGCGGGCTAACGCGACCTTCGCTTCGCGTTCCGCCGCACTTTGTGGTTGGGTGCCCATGAGATGCTCCTGCGTTGAACAGAATATAGATTGCGTTGAACGGGAAGGCAAGCTTCCATAGCGGTCGGCAGGTTGCGATCCAGGCGTTCTCGGCAAATCATCATGGCAATGACGACGGGGACATTGGTGGATCCTCGCCGTCGTCTCGACGGCTGCGAGTTTGGAGCTCCAGGGAGCCGGGCGTTTCGAGGAACGCGAACGCCTCGTCGCCGGAAGTCGCCTCGGCTACGTAGTAGCCGGCATCGCGGATCATCTCCGAGATGTCGATCAAAATCAGCGGGTCGACGACCATCGAAGCATCGGCGAACACCCGTTCGGCCTTGAAACGGTCGGCGGCATTCTGGGTGGTTAACCTTTTGTGACCCAGGTCAGTGGGGGAAGTCAGCGGGGTTAGCGACAAGGGAACTGCCGTCGACGAGGGCATTGCGGAAAAGGATTTTGCGGCGTTGCAATAGATCATGACGCAGTGCAATATAACCGTCATGAACTCGTGCAATTGGGCGCCGTGCGATGAGGATCTGCATCTATAAGTCGGACAGAGCGCCTGAGCTTACCCTCATGCTGCGAGAGGGTTTGCCCTTTCCTCTTGATGCTGACGTCGACAAATGGACCAAAATCAAGGTCGTAACCGACAGGGAAATGAGAGCAGATCTTTTGATTGAGATCAGCGGTGCGGGATACCTGTTAGTTCGACTTGGCGCCATTCGCCGCCATTAGGCAATAGCGCGGCCATTGCCGTCGCGTTGTCGCGCCACCTCGTGGCATCCAAATTGCAAATAGGATCCCGAGCTGCAGGGCAAGTGGTCGGGACGTGCTCGACAATGACCGCGCCTCGGAAAGAAGCCACGGAACCATCGCAACATTGGCCAACGCAGCTCAGGGCGCTCCGACATCAGGTCGTAGAGCGCCCTCACGCTTTCGATACCATGGCCGGAGATTGAAAGGCTCTATGATACAGGGTAATTCTGTGATCAGCAGTGGAGAATCCGAGCCGGTAAAGCAGGATCCGGGTGCTGAGTTGCACCGAACGAGCTAGAGCCTTTAAGACCGGTTGCGAAGTATCGCCAAATTAGCCTCCTGAGATCAATAATGCAGTTCAAGCGCAATGAAATTCACGAGCTGTCGATCTTTCTCGCGATAGTCCAATACCGTAGTTTTCGCAAAGCGGCGGATCACCTAGAAGTAACAGCTTCCGCCCTGAGCCACAGCATGAAGGCGCTTGAGCAAAGGCTGGGCGTGCGCCTCCTTAATCGAACCAGCCGCAGCGTTGCACCAACCGCCGCCGGAACAGCCCTCGCCGAGAAGATCTCTGCCGGGCTCGAGCTTATCAACTCCGGATTGGAGGACTTGAACGGACATTATCAAGGTGGCGCCGGCAGCATTCGCATCAATGTTCTGAAAGATGCCGCCGTTCTGCTTTTGCGGCCAGCCATTCCGGTGTTCCAGCAACGCTTCCCGAATGTCGAGCTTGAGGTCGCCGTGGATGACCAGTTCATCGATGTCACCGCGGACGGGTTCGATGCCGGTATCCGGTACAGCGGCACCATCCCGGAAGACATGATCGCAGTTCCTCTCACTCCTCCTTTAAAGTGGGTCGCGGTTGCTGCCCCTGATTATCTCAGAAGTCATGGTCGCCCTGTCATGCCGGAGGACCTCAATTCCCACCACTGCATCCGGATACGGACGGGCCGCGGCCAGATCTACAAGTGGGAATTCGAACGCGGCGATGACCGGCGCGAGATCGACGTTCCCGGAGCGCTGATATCAGGCGAAACCGATCTTGCCATCAATGCGGCTCTGGAAGGCGCCGGGTTGTGCTATTGCCTGGAACGGTTGGCAAGCCCCTACGTTTCCGCAGGCCGCCTGGAAGTCGTCCTTCCCAAATGGGCGTCGATGGGCCCGCCGTTTTCGATGTATTATTCCAGCCGGCGGCAGCTTCCCTTCGGCGTCGACGCGCTGATCAAGATCGTTCGCGGCTTGAACGGATTTTAGCGACTGTTTCAAATCGATGAGCCTGATTCATCGGTACAGTGATTTCCACTCTATTGATTCATCGCTCTCCCGCGTTGTACCGCTTCCATCGAACCTTCATCAGGAAGCGGACACATCACATGAGCAAGCGGATCATCTTTACCGGCGGTAGCGGCAAGGCCGGCCGCCATGCGATTCCATATCTGGTGGGGAAAGGACACAAGGTCCGCAACCTCGACCTCGTTCCCTTGAACTGCCCCGGCGTGCAGACGTTGATCACCGATCTCAGCGATAGCGGCCAGACCTTCAACGCCTTGTCGATGCATTTCAGCGGCGAGGATCTGCAGGCGCCGGGCGGACCGGCCAAGGTTGATGCCGTCGTGCATTTCGCCGCTATACCGAGCCTGCTGCTCAAGCCCGACAACCAGACTTTTTTGGTCAATGCGGCCTCGACCTACAACGTCATCGAAGCGGCGGTGAAGCTCGGCATTCCCAAGGTGATCATCGCGTCGAGCGAAACCACGTACGGCGTCTGTTTTGCTGAGGGCGACAAGGATTTCCATTCGTTTCCGCTCGAAGAAGATTATGACATCGACCCGATGGACAGCTATGGGCTCTCCAAGGTCGTCAACGAGAAGACGGCCCGCGCCTTTGCGATGCGCAGCGGCATCGACATCTACGCCCTGCGGATCGCCAACGTCATCGAACCGCATGAATATGAGCGTTTTCCGGGCTTCCTTGCCGATCCGCCATCGCGCAAGCGCAACGCCTGGAGCTACATCGATGCCCGCGATCTCGGGCAGATCGTCGATCTTTGCCTGCGGGCCGACGGCCTCGGTTTCCAGGTCTTCAATGCCGTCAACGACACGATCACGGCAAGCGAGCCAACGCGGGATTTCCTCGGCAAATGGGCGCCGAACACGCCGATCCTCCGGGAGCTCGGCAAATTCGAAGCGCCGCTCTCGAACCGGAAGATCCGGGAGGTTCTCGGTTTCAAGGAAGAACACAACTGGCGAAAATACGTTACCGGCGCATGATGCCGCGAGGCGCATTTCCGGCACCGCCGATCAACAACTTTGAGGAAAGACCATGAAGACCACAAGACTTGGCAAGACAGGGCTGGAAGTCAGCCGCATCTGCTTCGGCTGCATGTCCTTTGGCAAGCAGACCGACGAACGCCCGTGGGTTCTGGGGCTCGAAGAGGCGCGGCCACTTTATAAGCGCGCATGGGATGCCGGCATCAATTTCTTCGATACGGCCAATGTCTATGCGCAGGGCACCAGCGAAGAGATCACCGGCGTCCTGCTCAAGGAACTGGCGCCCCGCCAGGAGATCGTGCTGGCGACCAAGGTCTTCGGCCGCATGCGTCCCGGGCCGAACGGCCAGGGTCTTTCCCGCGCCGCGATCCTTAGCGAGATCGACAACAGCCTGCGCCGCCTCGGCACCGACTATGTCGATCTCTACCAGATCCACCGCTTCGACCCGTTCACCCCGGTCGAAGAAACCATGCAGGCGCTGAACGACGTCGTGCGCGCCGGCAAGGCCCGCTATATCGGCGCATCCTCGATGTGGGCCTGGCAGTTTTCCAAGCTCCAGCATGCAGCCGAGGTCAACGGCTGGACGAAGTTCGTTTCGATGCAGAACCAGGTCAGCCTCACCTATCGCGAGGAAGAACGCGAAATGCTGCCGCTCTGCAGCGATCAGGGTATCGCCGTCCTTCCTTGGAGCCCGCTTGCCGGCGGCAAGCTGACCCGTCCTTGGGGCACCGAGACCAAGCGCGCCACCACCGACCGCTACAACAAGAGCATGTATGAGAAGACCGGCGATCGGGACGTCGTCGAGGCCGTCGAAGCCGTCGCCAAGGCGCGCAAGACGTCCATGGCGCAGGTCGCGATGGCCTGGGTGCTGCAGAAGCCGGTCGTTACCTCGCCGATCGTCGGCGTCAGCAAGATGAGCCATCTCGAGGATGCGATCGCCGCGGTCGGCTTCGAACTCACGGGTGATGACGTCAAGGCGCTCGAAGCCCCCTACAAATCGCTGCACGTCGCCGGGTTCTGACGACAACGCCGCGCGGCTTTTCAGAGACGCAAACGACATTGTAGCATTTTTGATTGCTGCATTACGGCGATTGGTGCCTGTTTGGGACGTGTGAAGGCAGTTCGCTGCTCGTTCCTTCACCGCCGTCGACATCGAAATGACAGCCGCCATTGATGCCGCGGTTGTGTTCAAAGAGGAGATGAATATGGATTATCGCAAGCTCGGTCCCAGCGGGACCGTCGTCACTGCCTATTGCCTCGGCACCATGACCTTTGGCGCGGAGGCCGACGAGGCCGCCTCGCACAAGCTGCTCGACGATTATTTCGCCTGGGGCGGCAATTTCATCGATACCGCCGATGTCTACAGCGCCGGCAAGTCGGAAGAGATCATCGGACGCTGGCTGAAGGCCCGACCGACCGAGGCCCGCCAAGCGATCGTCGCCACCAAGGGACGCTTTCCGATGGGCAACGGACCCAATGATATCGGCCTGTCGCGTCGGCATCTTAGCCAGGCGCTCGACGATTCGCTCCGCCGCCTCGACCTCGAGCAGATCGACCTCTACCAGATGCATGCCTGGGACGCGCTGACCCCGATCGAAGAGACGCTGCGTTTCCTCGATGATGCGGTATCCTCCGGCAAGATCGGCTATTACGGCTTCTCCAATTATGTCGGCTGGCACATTGCCAAGGCCTCGGAGATCGCCAAGGCGCGCGGTTATACCCGTCCGGTGACGCTGCAGCCGCAATATAACCTGCTGGTGCGCGACATCGAACTCGAGATCGTCGCGGCCTGCCAGGATGCCGGCATGGGTCTGTTGCCGTGGTCACCGCTCGGCGGCGGCTGGCTGACCGGCAAGTACAAGCGCGACGAGATGCCGACCGGCGCCACCCGCCTCGGCGAAAACCCCAATCGCGGCGGCGAATCCTATGCGCCGCGCAATGCGCTGGAGAGAACCTGGGCGATCATCGCTGTCGTCGAAGAGATCGCCAAGGCGCATGGTGTCAGCATGGCGCAGGTGGCGCTCGCCTGGACGGCGGCGCAGCCGGCGATCACCTCCGTGATCCTCGGCGCCCGCACACCGGAACAGCTCGCCGACAATCTCGGCGCCATGAAGCTCAAACTCTCCGACGACGAGATGGCGAGACTGAACGATGTGAGCGCGCCTCAGCCACTCGACTATCCCTACGGCAAGGGCGGCATCAACCAGCGCCATCGCAAGATCGAGGGTGGGCGGTAGTTCGTGGACTGGGACGGTGGCCGAGCCGCCGTCCGGTTCGCCTCGTCACGGCGCTTTTCTCATCGGTCGTCCGCCAAAGCGGGCATTTCGATGGAACTCCATCTCGCCGTGACCTTCGCGGTTGTTGTCATCGGCATATGCTGGCGCGGATCGCGTTGCATGAAGGCAAGGCACCGCTGGTAGCGCTTCCCACCTGGGGCCTCATGCCGCTCTGCGTGATCGGCATCGCGGCCTTTCTCGTCGAAGGCGCCGGGATCGACTGGTCGGCGATCTATATGTGTTTTCGGTCGAGCCCTTCATTGGCGGACTGGGATTGACGCTCTTTACCTTCTGCATGGCGCTGGCGCTGGCGCGCCTGTTCGTCGATCCGCTCGTCGATCGGTTTGACGCGCGCGCCGTCGCCACGATGTTGCTTGTTCTTTCGGCCATCGGCATCTGCGCCGTGTCGGCGGCGCCGCATCCCTATGTCGCGCTGGCGGGCTTTGCCTTGATGGACGCCGGCTGCACGCGGTCTATCCTCTCGCTGTCTCGGCGGCCGCCCAACGCACAGATCGCGCGGCGCTCCGGGCTGCCGGCGGAGGTAGCGCTGCTGCTGCTCGGCGCGCCGTTTCATCGCCATCAGAGTTTCTGTTGCTCTATCGCGCTGAAGCGCAATGCCCTTCCATCGGCTTCAGCCAAAGCGTCCATTTCCTTTTCGAGCACATCTCGATCGTCGACGCCGCGCAACAGGCGACCAGCAAGCACATCGAAACGGCCGGCGGCGATGTCCGCGATAAGAAGTGCAGCTCGAGAAGGGTGGATATCGATGCCATCGTCGAAGAGCTGCTGGATGGCGGGCAGATAAGTTTTGCCTGCCTCCGAAAACAACTGCTTTTCCGTCATGTCAGTGCGTACGAGCCCCGGGTCGACGGCAAAGGCGCGTACGCCATGAGCGATCGTCGTATCATTGAGACACTCGGTCAGCCGCATGATCGCTGCTTTACTCGATGCGTATCCAGAACCGTGCGGGAAACTGTTGCCCGTCCCTCCGCCAACGAGATTGATGATCCGGCCTCTGCCGCGCGCCAACATGGTCGAACAAGCCGTGCGGGAGGTGTGAAACGTCCCTTGCAAGTTGATCTCCACATCCCGCCACCAGGCAACAGGATCACACTCCCATATTGGTCCGAAAGCCTGGAAGGAACCGTGATTGTTGACTAACGTATCAACCGGACCGAACTCAGATGCGATCCGGACAAAAGCGTTTTCGACGGCGCTGTATTGGGTGACGTCGGTCGTCACAGCGATCGCTTGCCCGCCCTCATCTTCAATCAGCGAGACTGTTTCCTCGATCTCAGTGGCGGTTCGCGCAAGCACTGCGACCTTGGCGCCTTCGCGCGCCTGCCAAAGGGCGATCTCCCGACCGATTCCTCTACCGCCACCGGTGACGACCGCTACGCTGTGCTTAAGCCGGGTCATTTTATGCTCCTATGTTTTGCAGCACTATCAGATAAAACCCTTGCTAGTTTCAAGATAGATGATAACGTTTCAATTAAATTGAGTGCGAATGGCAAAGTCAACGTTTGGGAGGATGTGACATGACCAACAGCAGTGGATTCACGCATGAGATACGTCGCCGCACCCTGCTTGCGGGTGCGGGAGGTGCCGCATTGATGGCGTTGGTGGGCAGCGCCAAAGCGCAGGATATCGTCAGTGGCGAACTTGTGGTGCTGAATTGGCTCGGCGGTTCCGAGCTCGACATGATGCATAAGATCCAGACTGCATTTACCGCGAAATATCCGAAAGTGACGATCAGGGAAGTTGCCATTACCGGCCAAGGAGACATGCGCGGTGGCATCCGCACGGCACTCATGGGCGGCGAAGTGGTCGATGTCCTCTACAACACCTGGCCGGCCTTCCGGAAGGAACTGCTCGATGCCGGCATGCTGCGGCCGATCGACGACCAATGGAAGTCCTTCGGCTGGGACAGGCTCATCAGCCAATCCTGGAAGGATCTTGGCGCTATAGCCGGCAAGACCTATGGCCTGACCTACACCTTCGGCGACCGCTCCGGCATCTGGTACAAGAAGGAGCACCTTGCCAGGGCGGGCATCACCGAGTCGCCGAGGAGCTGGGACGAGTTCGTCGCCAGCTTTGCGAAGCTTACAAAAGCTGGGTTCGCGGCTCCGGTCGCTATTCCCGGCAAATACTGGGCGCATGCCGAATGGTTTGAAACGCTGCTGCTGAGAACGGCAGGCGTCGAGACGGCTTCGAAGCTAGGCGCGCACGAAATTTCGTGGACCGATCCGGCCGTGAAGAATGCGCTTACAAGATATGCCGAAATGTTGACCGCGGGCTGCTGCGGAGCGCCGAACAGCATGCTCGCCAACGACTGGGACGGGGAAGCCGACCAAATCTTCCAGGCGAATGCCAAAAATTACCTGCTGATCGGCATGTGGATGAATAACCGCGCCAAGAACGACTACAAACTCACCGAAGGTAAGGATTACGGTCTCTTCCAGTTCCCCGCCCTCGGGATGGGTCATGACGACACGTCGAGCGTCGATACCAAGGAACTGCTCGTCACGGCAAACGGCCCCAATCCGAAGGCAGCAGACGCCTTCCTCGATTTCTGGACAAGTGCCGAGGCCGCCAACATTCTTGCCAAGAACGGCTATGCGTCACCAAGCAGCAATACCGACACGTCGCTCTATGGCGAGACGCAGAAGGTGGCGACATCAGCGGTCGCAAGCTCGAAGCTGCAATTCGTGCTCGGAGATCTCTTGCCCGGCGATCTCGTCGATGAATATCGGGTGCAACTGCAGAAATTTCTCCAGGATCCCTCGGCTGCCAATATCGATACCGTCCTTGCGGCAATCGAAACCAAGGCCCAGGGATCCTACTGATGGCCGGCACCTCCGCTTCCCCGGCGCGGGAGGCGGCGGGTGTGATGCAGGTTTCCCCGCTGGCGGTCAGCATTCAAGGCCGTGGGCGTCTGCTCAGGGACACGCCCGCCGCATTGATCCTGATCGCACCCGTCATCGTGCTCTTTGCCGTCGCCGTCGTCTATCCGCTGGTGGAGACTATCCGCTTGAGCTTCTGGGACATACAGGGCCTGCGGAAGCCTTCCTTCATCGGCTTCGGCAATTATGTGCGGCTGTTTTCGGACGCCGCCTTTCGCAGCACGCTGCTATCGACCCTGATCTTCACGATCGGGACGACGGTGATTTCCGTCTCGATTGGCTGGGCTCTGGCAATGACGTGCGCGTTCGCGCCACGACAGACGCTGCCGTTCCGCGTGATGATCTTTGCCGCCTTCGGTATTTCGGAGGCAGTTTCGGGCTACATGTGGATCGGCATCTACAGGGCCGATGCCGGCGGCCTGCTCAATTCGCTGATTCAGCTTTTCGGGTTTTCCGGCTTCTCGCATGCTTGGCTCGGTGACGCCAATACCGCACTGTGGGCGCTCATCATAGCCGCATCGTGGAGCGGCGTGGGCTTGCCCTTAATGCTGATCTTCGCCGCCATCCAGGCAATCCCGAAATCCGTGCTCGAGGCAGCCTATATGGACGGCGCCAAGCCGCTCTCGACCATGCGCCATATCATGATGCCGCTGTCGATGCCCGGCGTGCGTGTCGCGGTTTTCATCAATCTTCTGGGTTCGCTGCGCGCCTTCGACATCATCTACATCCTGACGGGCGGCGGACCGGTGCGCTCAACCGAGACGGTCGGCTATTTCATGTACCGGGAATCCATGACCCAGTTCAAACTGGGCTATGGCGCCGCCGCGACCGTCATCCTGCTGCTGGCCGTGCTCATCGTCTCGATCCCCGCCATCATCCAGCGAACGGCAGGTGCGAAATGATCGGCAAGGCTCCCCGCTGGATTGTCATCTTCGTCGGCATCATCGCTTGCATCTGGGTCATCCCAATCGTCGGTATCGTTGTTACCTCCCTGCGTCCTCCCGAGGGCGTCTCGCTTGGCTGGTGGCACTTCGAGCGCTTCGATCTGACCTTCGATGCGTGGCACCGCGTCTGGGACAAATATCCGCTGTCCCAATCCATGTGGGTGACGATGAAAACAGCGGGGATCGCGACGGCGCTGACGATGCTTTTGACGCCGGCGGCGGCCTACGCCTTTCATTTCCTCAATTTCCCGTTCCGCCGCATCTTGCTGATCATCATCATCAACGCATTCGTGTTGCCGCAGCAGGTTGTCATCATTCCGCTCTTCACGCTGTGGCGCGATCTCGGGCTGATCGACAACATTCTCTCCGTTCTCATTCCCTATGTCGGGATGTCTTTTGCTTGGTCGATCTTCCTCGTCAAAAATTTCTTCGAGGATTTCCCGCGCGAACTAGTGGAAGCCGCCAAGATTGACGGCTGCGGACCGATTGCGACTTTCCGTCACGTGGTACTGCCGAACAGCCTGTCGCCGATCTTCGCCGTCGGAATCCTGCAGTTCCTCTGGACCTGGAACGCCCTGCTGCTGCCGATGCTTTTCCTGCGCAACGACATACCCCTGCCCGTGCTGCTTGCCCGCATCTCCGGCAGCTACGAGATCAATTGGGACTTGCGCTCGGTGGCGGCGATCATCACGACAATCGTTCCCCTCCTCGTCTTTCTTGTCTTCCAACGTCAGTTCGCCGCCGGCTCTCAAACCCGCACCGGCGCAAAGGAATAGGACCATGCCGAACACCACAAACAAGCCGTTGCGCTACCGCCAGATCCATCTCGACTTTCATACGTCGGAACATATTCCCGGCATCGGCGCCGACTTCGATCCGGATATCTTCGTTTCAACGCTGAAGGCGGCGCATGTCGACTCGATTACGATCTTCGCCAAGTGCCATCACGGCTGGTCCTACTATCCGACCAAGGTCGGCAAGCCGCATCCGCGGTTGGCCCGCCCGGACCTCCTCGGCGACATGGTGAAGGCGCTGTCGGCAGCCGATATCGAAAGCCCGATCTATATATCGGTACAGTGGGACGAGCTGACGGCGCGCGAACATCCCGAATGGCGCGCCATGACCGCGTCGAACCAATACCACCACGACCGTCCGGACGACCCTTCGGCGGGTAAGCAGCTCAGCCCGGCGTGGCATACGCTCTGCCTCAACCATGCCGGCCTACGGAAATACATTCTCGACCAGGCGCGCGAAGTCGCGCAAAGCTATCCCACGCAGGGTCTGTTCTTCGATATCATCCTCACGCCGGATTGTGTCTGCCCGGCTTGCATCGAGCGCATGCAGTGCGAGGGTCTCGATCCGGAAAATTCGGCGGACCGGCTGAAGAACGACGAGGCCGTCAACGAACAGTTCCGCCGCGAAACGAGCGAGGCGCTGTTTAAGGAGTTCCCCAATCTTCGCGTCTTCTACAATTGCGGACATATCCACAAGCAGGGCCCGAAGCGCTTTTCCACCTATTCTCATCTCGAGCTCGAAAGCCTGCCGACCGGCGGTTGGGGTTACGATCACTTTCCGTCCAGCGCGCGCTACGCGGCAACGCTCGGCATGGATTTCCTGGCTCATACAGGCAAGTTCCACACTTCGTGGGGCGAGTTCGGCGGTTTCAAGCACCCTGACGCACTGGAATATGAATGTGCGCAGATGATCGCGCTCGGATCGAAGTGCCTGGTGGGCGACCAGCTGCATCCGAACGGCGCCATCAATCCTGATACCTATGCCTCGATCGCGCCGGCCTATCGACGCGTCGAAAAGCTGGAGCCGTTTCTGCATGGAGCCAAGCAGGTCTCCGAGATCGCCATATTGTCGGCCGAGCATATGAACCCCAAGGGCGCGCGCAACCATCCGAGCGACGATGGCGCGGCACAGATGCTGCAGGAACTGAAGCGGCCCTTCGACGTGCTCGACAGTTCCGCTCGTTTCGAGGAATACCGGCTGCTGATCCTGCCGGACGAAATCCCGGTCGATGCCGCGCTTGCGTCGCGGCTGAAAGCCTATCTCGCCAGTGGCGGCAAGATCATCGCCTCCTGGCATTCGGGCATCGGGGATGATGGTGCATTTGCTGTGGACTTCGGCATCGAGCGGCAGCCAACGCCAGTCGCGTTCAAACCGAGCTATGTGAAGGCAGGCAAGGACCTTGATCCGTCCATGCCGGAAACGGCTTTCGTTTTCTACGATGAAGCCGAAACCGTCCGCCCGGTCGACGCAACGGTGCTGGCCGCTATCTACCCCTCCTACTTCAACCGGTCTTACAAACATTTCTGCTCGCACCAGCATGCTCCGGACGATACAGCCGCTGAGATGCTTGGCGCTGCCGTGACCGAGCATGGGGGCACCGCTTATATCGCCTACCCGATCTTTCGGCTTTACCGGGCCATCGGTCAGCCGCTCTATAAATATGTTGTTCGCGGGCTTCTCGATCGTCTCGTTCCCGATCCGGCGATGGTTACCGATCTTCCCTCATCCGGCCGGGCAACGCTGACCCGACAGATTGGGCACAATCGCCACATCCTGCATCTTCTCTACGGACCGCCGCAGATCCGCGGCAAGGATGTTCGTGGCGATGACGGCTCGACACGGGTGATGGAAATGATCGAGGACATCCCGGCGATCGGCCCGGTTAACGCCAGCGTGCGGTTGCCGGCAAAGCCGAAGCGGGTTTTCGATGCCATGACCGGAGAGGATCTGGCCTGGGAAGCCGGCCCAGACGGCGCCATCAGCATCACGGTACCACGACTGCGCATCCATAGTGCCGTGGTCTTCGAAGGCGCGTGATGAGGATCGACGCCTTCCATGCGTCAGACTTCGCACCGCCGCTCTCAATGCTGGTGAGCGGCCAGGCGCCGGGCTATACGAGGGAGATGGACGCGAAAACGCGTCACAATCCGATGAATAACTGCAGGAGCCCGCTTGAAATGCATGAAACGGATCGGACGGCCGGAAGGCGGCGGGGAGCCACGATCATCGACGTTGCCAGGGTGGCGGACGTCGCTGTCGGCACCGTGTCGCGCTATCTCAACGGCGAGACGGTCCGTCGCTCGAACCGCGAGCAGATCGAGCGGGCGATCCAGGAGCTCGGCTACCGGCGAAATGCGGCGGCAGCGTCTATCCGTACCGATCTAACCCATATGATCGGCTTTCTGGTCCCGACCTTCGATGAGTTTCATGCCCGCATGCTGGAGCACCTGGCCACTTCGGTCCGCTCGACTGGTCGCGCGCTCCTGACCTATTGCCATGGCGGCGATCCGCGCGTTGTTGCTGAAGCGCTGGACTTTTTCGCCGCGCAGCGCGTCGATGCGCTGATCATGGATGGTACGGCCGAAGTCTATGACCGGGTGGACGACCTGATCGAACATGACGTGCCGATCATCTTCTACAATAACGACGTGCGTGGGCTCGCGGCTGACCGGGTGATGGTCGAAAACCACCGCGCGAGCTACCGCCTAATCAGCCATTTGATCGATCTCGGCCATACGCGCATCGGCATGCTGACGGGTGACCCGCGCAATTCGTCGGGCATCGAACGCCTGGCCGGATACGAGCACGCGCTGCGCGAGCGGGGCATCGTCGTGGATGCTTCCCTGGCAGTGCGCGGCAACTGGCGCATGGATGGCGGCTACGAGGCGACCAAGCGACTGATGTCGCTGGAGCGCCCACCCACAGCTATCTTCTCCGCCAATTACGGCATGGCGGTCGGGGCACTCAGCTGGCTGAAGGAGAACGGCCTTCACGTGCCCGACGATATCTCGCTGGCGAGCTTCGACGACGTAGCGGTCTTCCGGCTCTACGAAGCTGGCATTACCGCGGTCGCCCAGCCGGTCGCCGGCATTGCGGAAAAGATCACGGACATTCTCGTGGAACGCCTGACGGAATCCTCGAGCGGCGCGACGCACAGCATCGTTCTCGAATGCGACATCATCCTGCGAGGCTCGACGCGACGGATCACCTGACGCGCTCTGCTTGCCAAGCGGTCAAAGGGAGGAAATTTTGGCCAGCGTAGAATTGCAGAATATCGACAAAACCTATGGGAGCTTTGAGGCGATCGGCAATCTCAATCTGAGCGTCGACGATGGCTCGTTCACGGTGTTCGTCGGCCCTTCCGGCTGTGGAAAATCGACGCTGCTACGGATGATCGCCGGCCTCGAAAAGATCACGGCAGGCGACCTCAAGATCGACGGGCGGCGGATGAACGAAGCCGATCCGATCGAGCGCGGCGTGGCCATGGTTTTCCAGAACTACGCGCTCTACCCGCATATGACCGTCGAGCAGAATATCGGCTTCTCGCTGCGCATGGCGGGCCTTGGAAAAGCCGAGATCCAGCGCAGCGTTGCCGTTGCGGCGGCAACACTGCAGATAGAACCGCTGATGAAGCGCAAGCCGGCGCAACTCTCCGGTGGTCAGCGTCAGCGTGTCGCCATCGGCCGGGCGATCGTGCGCAATCCCGCCGTCTTCCTGTTCGACGAGCCGCTGTCGAACCTCGACGCTGAACTCAGGGTGTCCATGCGTGTCGAGATCGCGAAACTGCACCGGCGCATCGGCGCAACGATGATCTATGTCACCCATGACCAGACGGAAGCGATGACGCTGGCCGACAAGATCGTCGTCATGCGAGCAGGCAAGATCGAGCAGACAGGGACACCGGATACGCTCTATGCCGACCCCGACAACCTCTTCGTCGCCGGTTTCATCGGCTCCCCGCGGATGAATTTCCTGGATGGCACGCTGGACCCCAATGGCGTTGTCAGGCTCGATTGCGGCGCTGTCTTCAAGACGGGCCTTTTGCACGGCGAAGGCGACATCTTGATCAAGGCCGGCATTCGGCCCGAGCACTTCACCGGACACGACGATGCCGGCGGCGCAATTGACCTCAAGGTCGACGTGGTGGAAAATCTCGGCGGCACCCGTTTCATCTATGGCACGCTGAGTTCCGGGCAGGCCGTCATCATCGAGGACCGCTCCGAGACCATCCGCCGCCCCGGGGAAAGCGTCACCGCCGGCTTCCCCGCACGAAGGGCCCTGCTCTTCGGTGGGGACGGTGAGCGCATCCGCGGGGCGCGCCCGGCAAACACCCTTCCGGCGGGGTAGTCATGACGTCTCATCTTCTCTGGTACGATGCGCCCGCACAGCTATGGACGGACGCGCTGCCGCTCGGCAACGGCCGGCTCGGGGCCATGGTCTTCGGCGATCCCCTGCGCGAACACCTGCAGATCAACGAATCCACCTTCTGGGCCGGCGGTCCCTATCAGCCCGTTAATCCAGACGCCTTTGGTCATCTGGGAACCGTGCGGCAGCTGATTTTCGACGGCCATTATGCGGACGCCGAGGCGCTGGCCGAAAAACGTCTGATGGCACGGCCGATCAAGCAGATGTCCTACCAGCCGATCGGCGATCTCCGCCTCGAATTCAAGTTCGCCGAGAGTGTCTCCGGGTATCGGCGTGCGCTCGATCTCGATACCGCCATCGCTACCTCGTCTTACACCGCCAACGGCATCGCCTACCTGCGCGAAGCCTTCGTGTCGCCGGTCGACGGTGTGCTCGTCCTACGCCTCTCGGCTGACCGGAAACGCGCGATCAGCTGCCGGATCTCCATCGACAGTCCGCAGCAGGGAGAGATGAGCATAGGCGAGCGATCGCTGTTGAGCTTTTCGGGGAAGGGCAAAGCGGAATCCGGCATTGCCGCGGCTCTCCGGTTCGCCTTTGGCGTCCGGCTTATCAACAGCGGTGGAACGGTGAACGCTTCTGGGGGAGGCTTGTCGGTAGAAGGCGCTGACGAGGTTCTGGTCTTTCTCGACGCGGCAACGAGCTTCAGGCGCTACGACGACATTTTGGGACATCCCGAGCGCGATATCATCGATAGACTTGAAAGAGCCGCTTCGCGCGATTTCGTATCGTTGCGCGACGACCATATCGAGGAGCATCGGCGACTGTTTAGCGCATTCGCCATTGATCTCGGATCGACGCCTGCGGCGTCGCTTCCAACCGACCAACGTATCGCTGGATTCGCTGGCGGCGATGATCCGGCGCTGGCAGCGCTTTATGTCCAGTTCGGCCGCTATCTGATGATTGCCTCGTCGCGTCCCGGGACGCAACCGGCCAATCTGCAGGGCATTTGGAATGCGCAAACGGATCCACCCTGGGGCAGCAAATACACAGCCAACATCAATCTCCAGATGAACTATTGGCTGCCGGCGCCGGCCAATCTGCGCGAGTGTCTCGAGCCGCTCGTCGAAATGGCCGAAGAGCTTGCCGAGACCGGCAAGGTGATGGCACACGTACACTATCGCGCCCGCGGCTGGGTCATGCATCACAATACCGATCTCTGGCGCGCAACGGGACCGATCGACGGCGCCAAGTGGGGACTCTGGCCAATGGGCGGTATCTGGTTGATGGCGCAGCTGCTGGAAGCATGCGACTACCTTGATGACGCCGAAGCGATGCGACGTCGACTATTTCCGATCGCCCTGGAGGCGGCGCACTTCCTCTTCGACGTGCTTGTTCCGTTCCCCGGCACGGATTATCTGGTGACGAACCCATCGCTTTCACCCGAAAACGCCCACCCGTACGGAGCGTCGATTTGCGCCGGTCCGGCGATGGACAGCCAACTCATCCGCGATTTTTTGGGTCTCCTGCGCCCTCTCGCGGTCTCAATCGGTGGAGAGCCCGAGCTTGTCGCCGACATCGATCGTGTGCTGCCGCGCCTTGCGCCCGACAGGATCGGCGCGAATGGCCAGTTGCAGGAATGGCTCGAAGACTGGGACATGCAGGCGCCGGAGATGCATCACCGCCATGTCTCGCATCTCTACGGCCTTTACCCGAGCTGGCAGATCGACATGGACAGAACGCCCGACCTCGCCGCCGCCGCCCGCCGTTCACTGGAGATCCGCGGGGACGAGGCGACGGGGTGGGGCATCGGCTGGCGCATCAACCTTTGGGCGCGGCTGCGCGATGGCAACCATGCTCATAACGTACTGAAACTGCTTCTCACACCGGAACGAAGCTACAAAAACCTGTTCGACGCTCATCCGCCCTTTCAGATCGACGGAAATTTCGGCGGTGCGGCAGGCATCGTGGAAATGCTCGTGCAGTCGCGTCCGGGGGAAATCCATTTACTCCCTGCGTTGCCGACGGCATGGCCGGGCGGCAGTATCCGTGGCTTGCGCCTACGCGGCGGCATGCTGCTCGACCTTGATTGGGAGGATGGCGAACCGCTGACGATTAGGCTCACGGCCTCGCGCAATGTCAGCTCGATCCTTCGCTTCGGCCAAACGCGACGCAAAGTCGATCTCGCCGCTGGCGAAAGCTTTTTCGAGGGCGGAAGCGAGTTCCGCTAAATCCGCGCGGACGACGTGCTGGGGCCGAGCTCGTACGGCAAACGGGTTGTCGGATCCGTCGGAGACGGGTTTGGCGGCTACACGCCGGACGTCGCCGAGATTGTCGAACTCGAAAAGATGGTGCTGGCACTCGAGCGCAAGGACCGAAGGCTGCAGGCGACGCTGTATTTGATCGCGTCACGCAGCTTTTGAAAAAGACGGCCGAGACCCATCGTTTGGCGTCAGAACACTCTTGCTTGAAAAGTGATGCAAATCAGCGCCTGCGCGGCGCATCGTTCGCGACAACAGGCCATCGGAGGAGCGGCCTCTCGCCCGGCGAGCATGCGGCCAATCAAATATGTAAGCCGCGCCTGTCCATTGGAAATTCAATGGCTCCGCCCATGACTGAGAGTTAAAGCCATAGCAAACATCGCTGGTCAACCGATGGCTTCTTCTCGCAGTCAAGGCAGTCGAAATTTCAGTCAAAGGCCCTGCTTGTCAACAGAAAGCGAAGGCAGGGCGCAATCACACGCTTGAGATTAGCCCCCCGTCCACCCGGATCACCGATCCGGTCAGATAGGAGGCGCGCCTGCTTGCCATGAACGTGACGACATCGGCATATTCTTGCGGATCACCATAGCGCCCGACTGGGATCGATGCAGTGCTTGCCGCTGAAACCTCCTCGACGGCCTTCCCTTCGCGCTTCGCCTTCTGTTCGTCGAGGAAGGCGATACGCTGTGTGGCGACACGACCTGGCAAGACGACATTGACGGTCACGCCATCACGACCGACCTCGCCCGCCAGTGTTTTAGACCATCCGAGAAGCGACATGCGCAGGGCATTCGACAGGCCAAGATTGGGAATGGGCGCGACGACGCCAGATGATGTCGAGGTGATGATGCGTCCCCACTTCTTTTCACGCATCCTGGGAAGTACGGCATCGGAGATTGCTATGACCGACAGAACCATGCTGTCGAAGTATTTACGCCAGCTCTCGGCACTCTGACTGGAAACGAGCGTCGGCGGCGGGCCGCCGGTGATATTGACAAGAATGTCTACCGAGCCGAGCTGCTCGTCGATGGCGGCGAGATTGGGCTCGATCACGCCGAGTTCGGCAAGGTCCCATTGAAGCGCCATCGCTAAGCCGCCAGCCGTGCGGATATCGGCAACCGTTTTATCCGCTGCTTCCCTGTCGATATCTGCAACCGCGATCCGCGCGCCTTCGACGGCGAGCGTTTTAGCAATTGCCCCGCCAAGCCCGCCGCCGGCGCCCAATACCAGGGCAGTCTTGCCTTTCAATCCGAGATCCATGGTCCGCTTCCTTTCCGTTATTGGCGATCTTCATACGCTGTGATCATCAGCCCGCCATCCAGCCGCCATCGACCATCAGGTTAACGCCGGTCATGTAGCTCGCCATGTCGCTGGCGAGGAAAAGCGCGGCACTCGCGACATCGTGTGGCTCGCCGAGCCGCGGCCAAGGGGTGCGACGGCGCGAATAATCGAGAGCGTCGGGATCGTTGGCGACACCCGGTTTGCCGGTGACGATCTTGCCGGGGGCAATCGCATTGCAAACGATACCTGTCGCAGCATGGTCGACGGCAATTTGCCGGGTCATTTGTACGACTGCACCCTTGCTGACGCCGTATGGGAAATCACCAGGGCAAGCGACCATGCCGTGCTGCGATGAAATGTTGATGATGCGGCCACGCGTTTCACCGGTCGGCTCCTGCGCCAGAAATTGCTGCGCGGCTCGCTTGCAGCAATAAAAGAACCCGGTGACATTGACGGCGATCACCCTATCCCATTGTTGGGGCGAGGTTTCAAGGAGATTGGTCGAGGTATAGATCGCGGCATTGTTGACCATGATGTCGAGCCGACCGAACTCTTTCACCGTTTGTGAGACCAGCCCATCGACGTCAGCCCAGTTGGAGATGTCGGTCCTTACGAACATGCCCTCTCCGCCTGCCGCAACGATGCAGGAAAGGGTCGTTTCACCCCCCTCGATCGGAGCCTCGCAGACGTCGGCGATCACGACGACCGCGCCCTCTTCGGCGTAGCGAAGTGCGATCGCCCGGCCGAGGCCGGAGCTCGCGCCGGTGACAATGGCAATTTTCCTGTCGAGCAAAGGCATCGGCATTCCTTTATGCAGTCCTGCGGACGACTTGGCCGCGACGGGGATTAATAAGCGTTCCGTCTTTGACGATGCGTGCGCCGCGCAGGAAGACGTCGGTCAGCCCGCCGGCCGTGCGCCTGCCGTGAAATGGTGAATAGGCGGCACGGGAGGCCTGCTCGGTATTGGTGATGACAGTCGGTCGGTCCGTATCGACAATTAGAATATCGGCATCGCTGCCGACGGCAATCGAGCCTTTCGAACGTCCAAGTCCGAAGCGATGAGCGGGATTGTAGGCGCAGATCCGCACGAGATCCGAAAGCCCTATTACCTTCTCCGCCACAAGGTCCAGCATCACCGAGAGCAATGTCTGAAGACCCGGCATCCCGCCGGGAATATCTGCGAAAGATCCATAGACTGCCGACTTTTCGGCCGGGCTGTGCGGCGCATGATCCGTCGCCATGATTGTGATCAGGCCCTCAGAGACCGCTCGGCGCAAGGCCGCGACATCGTCGCGACCGCGAAACGGAGGCGATCCTTTCAGCCGGGCACCTTCCGTCTCGTAGTCGTCGGATATGAAGAACAGGTTCTGCGGTGTCGTTTCCACGGTGACATCAGCCATGCTCCGAAGACGGCTCCAGGTCTCGGCGCCGAGCCTCGAATTGATTTGACGCACATGCACGCGCGCGCCGGTCTCAGCCGCCGCCAGTACCGCGCGTGCAATACCGCCGGCTTCGGCGAGCGGCGGTCTGCTGGCCAAAAATGCCGGAACGCCAACACTGCGCTCCCGCACGCCGGCTCCCTCGAGGATCGACTGGTCGCCGGGGGAAACGCCTATCACCGCGCCGGTACCCGCCAGCCGGCGCAGCGTCTCAGTGACAGCATCCAGACTATCGAACCGATAGTCGACGGGTACGTCAGCCGTGAACAGTTCAAGAGAGACCGGCGACAAAGCAAGCAGGGCCTCCAGGCTGTCATAACTCTTTGAAACCACGGCCTGAAAGCCGACGTCGACATGAATTCTGCCCGCCGCGCTCGCCATCTTATCCGACAATTGCTGCGCAGTCGCCGTCCAGGGATCGTCCGTCGGCATGTCGAGAATGGTCGTCACGCCGCCGAGCGCCGCTGCGTGTGTGCCGCTTTCGAAATCCTCCTTCTGCGTCATTCCCGGTTCGCGCAGATGAACATGCGCATCGACCAGGCCGGGCAGCACCTTTTTGCCGCTCGCATTGACGAAGCCGCGCGCCATGGCGGGCTCGCCAGGCGCTAGGACGGCCGCGACGCTTCCGTCGAGAATGCCGATATCCGCAGGAAGTTGACCGCTTGCGTTGACGACCATGCCGCCGGTGATCAGCGTGTCGAACATAGTCGCCCTCGCCTCCCCTACCATAGACCCGCGAGCCGCGGCTCTTCGTGCGTGACGACCTCGATAAGCGCCGCCTGCCCGGCCTTGACCTTGTCGAGGGCACGCAGCAACGCGGGGCGCAGCATTTCCGGATCCACGACGCATTCCGCGTAACCACCGAGAGCTTCCGCGATCGGTGCGTAACTGCCTGTTACCCGATTCGCGCCGTATTTCGTGGTGGCGATCGGCATGCTTTTCGCGTAGCCGCCGAGCACGTTGTTGCGCAGCACGATGGTCAAGACAGGCAGATTGCAGCGGACCGCAGTTTCGAAGTCGATGCCGACCATTCCGAACGCGGACTCTCCCATCAGATTGACGACGGTCGCATCGGGGCGAGCAAGCCTGGCCCCCATCGCAAAGCCTAGGCCGCTTCCGAGTTGGGTGGTCTTTCCCCAACCGATGTAGCCGCCGGGTGTGCTTGCCACATAAAATGGGCAGAACTGGTCGCGCGGATTGCCGGCGTCGTGTGTGACGATCGAGGTCTTCGGATCGATCGCCTGCATGATCTCCCAGACGACACGGTAAGGTGAGATCGGCGTGCTGTCCGACGTCAGGAGCGGCATCCATTTTTCCATGAAAGCCGCGCGAACGGCAGCGATTTCCGCCGCCGGCTGCTGACGTTCGCCGAGAGGCAGGTGATCGCGACGGATCAGTGCGATCATCTGTTTCAGGACCGAGGCGGCATCTGCGACCACACCCTGGGCGATCGCATAGTCCTTGCCGAGATCCGCATCGTCGAGCGTGACATGAAGGATGGTTTTATCTTCGGGGATCGGCAGGATGTAGTAGGAGCGCGTCAGGCTGCTGCCGAGCGCGAACACCACGTCGGCCTTTGCTAGAAAATGGTCGACGGTCGCGGGTCGGGCACGCCCGGCTGTTCCGAGAGCAAGCGGATGGTCTTCGGGAAAAGCGCTCTTGCCGTTCGGCGTCGTCATGACGGGAATGTTCAAGAGTTCGGCAAGCTCGATCAGTTCCGGCGTCGCCGAGGCTGACAGCACTCCCTGCCCCGCGAGAATAACGGGATTTTTGGCGGCCAGCAGGCTCTTGGCCAGATCGACCACCTCACGATCACCGGCCTGCGGTACGCTGCGGCGCGGTCGGCGATGATCCGCCGGCAGAGCATCAAGCCTTTCGGCCAGCAGATCGACAGGCAATTCGAGCAGGACCGGCGCCGGCGACCCATTCCTGACACGCGATATCGCCGCATGCATGAGCTTGGGCAGATCATCGACCTGCGTTGCCGCCTCGCACCATTTGGTAATGTGCCGAAAGTTGCGGCGGGATTCGAAATTCGGGGCGATGGCTTCTGATCCGCGCGGGTAGCCGGTCGGCAAGAACAGCATCGGTACGCGGTCGTTGAAAGCCTGGGCAATGCCGGCAAATGCACTTTCGGCTCCCGGGCCATATTGCACAGTGACAACGGCAAGCTCCCTGCCGGCCGTCGCCCGGGCATAGCCCTCTGCGATATTGACGGCGACACGCTGCGTCCGCGCAATGAGCGGCGGAATGTCAAGCGCCGCTGAGGCATCGAAAAGCTCGCTTGCTGGAAAGCCAATGATCTGCTTGACGCCTTCCTCCTTCAGGACCCCTGCAACATATTCGGCGCCGCTCATCGTTTTCGCCTCGGCGGGCAAATGGTCATTCGGCAGTGCATGCGTGCCGTCAGCCATGATGATCGATCCAGTAACGGGCAATATCTTGGCGCCGCATGAAGGCCGCACCTGGCGTTTTCTTGACGTGCTCGATCACGTCACGCAGACCCGAGGCGCGATTAGGCTGGCCCATCCAGCGGGCATGCACGCCGATCGTCAGCATACGCCCGCCTGTCTCGTCGGCTTCGCCGATCATGTAGTCGATCGCCGATCGGCAATCCTCGGCAAAATCGCGCGGATTGCTGTAGCCGGGCGCGATCAGATAGCGGCTGTCGTTCAGCGTCTTCGAATAGGGCACGACGAGAAGCTTCGTACCCTCGTGATCGAGGAAATACGGAAGATCGTCGTTGCAGGGGTCCGAGTAATAGAGGAAGCCGCCTTCCCTGACGATCAGGTCACGGGTGTTGACGCTTGGAAAGGATCGGCAATTCCAACCCATCGGCCTTGTGCCGGTCAATTTCTCATAAAGGGCCAGTGCTTCGTGAAGCTGCCGCTCCTCCTCATCGCGCGGCATGCCGGAATATTCGCTCCAGCGCAGCCCGTGGCCGAGCAGATCGTGGCCGCGGGCACTCATCCAATCGACGACAGCCGGGTTCTTCTCCAGCGCAACGGCGCAGGCCGAGATCGTTACCGGAATATCGTAACGGTCGAACATGCGAGCCAGGCGCCAGACGCCTGCGCGACTGCCGTATTCGAAATGGGTCTCGGTGCCGAGGTCGCGCAGCGGCGGGCTGTTGGGAATATTGTACTCGCCCCAATTATCGTTTCGTCCGTCCTCGAGCCAGGAATACTCCGCGCCCTCCTCGTAGTTCAGCACGAGGTTGATCGCCAGCTTGACCCCGCCTGGCCAGGAGATGACCGGGGGGTTCGGGCCATAGCCGACAAAATCGCGCAATTGATCTTTTGCACCAGCGCTCATCACTTTCCCTCGCTCTGATTTTCGTTCTCGACGATCCAATCCATGTAGTCGTGGAACGACTGCCTGGAGCTGCGTGGCTGCCAGCCCGTGTCTCGCGCGATCCGGGCGATGTCGTAGGCTCCCCACATGCCGTCCTTCAGTGAAAGGTCCTGGATGACGTTGGCGGTTTCCGCAGGGCTCACTTCGACCTGCAGGGAAGGCGCGCGCTCCTTTGCCCAGCCGATGATGTCGCCGATGGTCGAAGTCCCGCCACTTCCGATATTGTAGTGCCGATAACGCAGGCGCTCTGCGAGAAGCAGCGCGATGATTGCGCCGGCCACATCCGTCGAAGTGACATAGTCGCCAACAGGTTCCAGGCTATTCGGCCGCACGGTCTCCCCTGCAAGCGCCATATGGGCGACGCGGTTCGGAACATGCCGGAAATTACGGCTGCCGGTGACCCGATCCATCGGCCCATAAACCGATGCAAGCCGGACGGAGGCCGCCGACAGGCCGAAAAGATCAGCGTAGCGGTTGACCACCATCTCCGCTGCAAATTTGGAGATGCCATAGAGTGTCAGCGGTGCAACATAGCCGTCTTCGGGAAGCGGTTCGCCCGTCCAGTCCGGCCCGTGATGACGGTAGACCGAGCCCGAACTGACGAAGACGAGGCGTTGAAAGCCCGGACGCTTTCTCAGCCATTCGAGAATGTGCACGGTGCCCATGAAATTGATATCGACGATCCTGGCGGGATCTTCGGCTTCGGGTTGGCGCTTTGCCTCGGCGGGACTGCCGCGCGAGATGGGGGTGACGGTGGCGCCGTGGACCACGTAGCGGATATCGTGGTCGTCGAGTGTCGCTTCCCATTGGGCGGGCTCGCAAATGTCGGCCGTGATCACGGTCAGTCGATCGCGGACCGGCGCAAAATAGCGCTCCGCCATCGCATCAAGGCCGGCGCGATCGAGAATGACGACACGCGCCTTGGCATCGCGTTCGAGCCATTCCCGCGCAAGGACGCTCATGACGAAGCCGGTTCCCCCGGTGACAAGAAGGGTCATTTCAAATCCATCCAAAAGATCTTCAACGCAGGTATCAGCGGGTAACGTAGCCGCCGTCGGCCAGGAGGTCAGTTCCGGTGACGAACGATGCATCCGACGACAAGAGGAAGGCGGCGGCGGCAGCGATTTCATCAGGCTTGGCGATACGGCCGAGCAAATGCGCAGGCCCGAGCCCGGCATTGGCCGCCTCGAGGTCCGGCCACCGCTGCAGCAATCTCGGCGTCGCCACGGCACCAGGCGACAGGCTGTTGACGCGGATACCATCGCCGGCGTGATCGACCGCCATGGCCCTGGCGAGATGCACGAGCCCGGCCTTTGCCGCGCAATAGGCGACGGCCTTGCCGGTCGCCACATGCGCGAACTGCGATGCGATGAAGACGACGGATCCGCCGCCGCCTTCGATCATCGCCGGAAGCGCGTGCTTGCCGACTAGAAAGGCACCCGTCAGGATGACATCAATTTCCAGTCGCCATTGCTTTTCAGCAAGATCGATGACCGTGCCGTCCATCGAAGGTGCCGCGGCATTGTGCACAAGACCGTCGAGTCGACCGAAATGTCTGGTACCGGTCCCTACCGCGCGACCGACCGAAATATTGTCGGTCACATCGCACTGGATGCCGAAAGCACGGGGGCCAAGGGATTGCGCGAGCGCCAAGACGCCCTCCGGCGATTGATCCGCACAGATCACCGAAGCGCTTTCATCGATGCAGCGGCGCGCAATTGCCGCGCCGATACCGCTCGCAGCGCCCGTCAGAAAGACCACCTTGCCGTCAAGACGTGACATCGATGCGGTCATGATGCGAGGACCTTCGAAAGACCTTGCTGCGGTGGGAAAGGTCGCTGTCGGGCAATGAACTGGCCGCGCCCGGGCTCGGCCATGATTCTTCCGTCGTCCCAGACGATATCGCCCCGCGAGATCGTCATGATGGGCCAGCCCTTGACGACCTGTCCTTCATAAGGCGTGTAGTCAGTCGCGTGATGCAGGAGCGAATTGGTGATCGTCATGCTGCGATCCGGATCCCAAATCGCGATATCGGCGTCTGCGCCTACGGCAATCCTGCCCTTGCGCGGATGAAGACCGAACAGCCGCGCCGGGGCGCCGGCGGTCAGGTCAGCGAATTTCTGCAGCGAGATCAGGCCGCCGTTCACGCCAGCAGAAAAGAGCAAGGCGAGCCGTGTCTCGATACCGGGAATACCGTTAGGAATACGGTGGAACGGTGTCCCCGGCCCGCCCGCTATCTTATCCGCATAGTGCCACGGCGAATGGTCCGAAGAAAAAACCTCCAGCGTGCCGTCCAGGATACCGGCCCAGATTGCAGGCTGGTTCGACTTGTCGCGTGGCGGCGGCGTGCAGACGCATTTGGAGCCTGAGAGATCATGGGTGTCGATATCCTCGGCCGAAAGGAAAAGATATTGGGGGCAGGTTTCGGCGTAGATCGGAAGCCCCCGCGCCTTGGCGCGGCGGATTTCTTCGACGGCGCCGCCCGCAGCGACATGGCTGACGAGAATCGGCGTCTCGATCAGCTCCGAAAGGCTGATCGCCCGGAAGGTCGCTTCACGGTCGCCGATCGCCGAATGCGCCTTTTCGTGATAGCGCAGCTCAGTCTTGCGCGAGGCGATGAACTTTTCGGTCAACCAGCGAATGCAGGCATCGTTTTCCGCGTGAACCATGACCATCGCGCCTTGAGCACGCGCAAGGTCGAGCACATTCAACACCTCATAATCGTCGAGCTTCAGCCCGTCATAGGTCAGGTAGATCTTGATCGAAGTGCAGCCCTCGGCAATCAGCTGAGGGATCTCGTCGCGCAACACTTCGGCTGATGGATCGCCGACGATCAGGTGAAAACCATAGTCGATACGCGCTTTCGAACGGGCGCGCTCGTGATAATCCTCGACGATGTCGCGTAGCGACTGGCCACGCATCTGCATGGCGAAAGGCACGACAGTTGTCGTGCCGCCGCACATCGCCGACAGCGTGCCGGTGTTGAAATCGTCCGCTGTCGCCTTCCCTTCCCAGGGCTGCTGATCCATGTGGCAATGGCTATCGACGCCGCCGGGCAGCACGATGCGCCCCTCAGCCACGACTTCATGTTTCCCCTCGGGCAGATCCGGCCCGAGCGCCGCAATCGCGCCGTCGCGAACGCCGATATCGATCTGTCTGGTCGCATCCGGCAGTACCACACGGCCACGACGGATCACGAGGTCATAAGGCTTGGCGGGCGTCATTCGCTTCCTCCCGAAACAAGGCAAGGTTTGGTGGCGCCGATCGGACGGCGAAAGAGATTGAAGCAGGCAGCGACAGCAACCAGGAACGCGCCGCTCCCGAGCAGAAGGAAGAGTGCCTGCGGTGCAAACAGCTCCATCAGCTGGGCGGCGAGCCCAGGTGTCATGATGTTGCCGATCGAATAAAGGAGCAGCAGGCTACCCGATGCCGAGACCATATGGCGGCTATCGAGCTGTGAGTTAGCGTAAGCGATACCGACCGGATAGATCGTCAGCGCAATTGCGCCATAGGCGAAAAACAGACCGTAGAGAAGCATCTGCGGATAGCTTCCGGGCCAGGCGATTGCTGCGCACAGTCCTGCTCCCGCCAATCCCTGAACGAGAAGTAGAACGCGCCGGTCCATACGATCCGACAACCATCCGACCGGGGCCTGAGCGAGCATGCCGCCCAGGCTGAAAGCGGTTACCAGTGTCACCGCCACCGCCGCGTCGAGGTGCACCCGCTCCGCATAGATCGGCGTCATCGTATAGACATTCATATTCGTCATGCCCGCTTGAAAGACGCAGACGACAGCCACCGGTGCGAGAGCGACGAGCCGCCAGATGCCATAGCGATGCCCGGAGTGGGCGTTGCCGGCCTCGACCGCTACTGCCAGCGGCAGGCGCAAGGTGGGCCAGGGTCCACCGATAAAGCGGGCGTAGATCAGTCCAAGAAGGATGACGCCGAGCACGATCTGAAAGAGATGGGGAGAGTCCGCTCCGGCCGCTTCGACAAGCAATTGCGCAAACAGGGTCGCCAGCGACGTCATCAGCATATAGAGCGAGAAATAAGCTCCGCGGTTCTTCTGGTCAGCGTAGAGATTGATCCAGCTTTCGGACACGACGAACAGCGTTGCGATGGAAAAACCGTTTATCAGACGCAGGCAGAACCAGACCGGAGCGGCTTGCGTCAGCATGTAGCCGCAGGCGCCGAAAGCAGCGAGCAATGCGACGGCCAGGAAAGCCCGCTCGTGTCCCAAGCGGACGACCATGACACGAGCTGAGAGGCAGCCGGCAAGGAAGCCTACGGGAAACGCCGTCAGCAACAACTGGACGATGTGGGGATCGATTGCGGGGTCACTGAGGTGCAGAGAAACCGTGGTCGTCAGAAGAGAATTGCCAGTCGCGACGATGCAGATGCTCGCCATGACATGCAGGATTGCACGAAGCCCTGCGGCTTTCCGCCAGAATTCACCAATCCGATCGGGATCGCGCATCATTATGCCTTTTCGGCGAAAGCAAGGACGGAAGGCCGGGCGGCCAGATCTGCCTGATCGATGTGGCAGAGAATCTCGTGCGTATCGGACATCTTGCGCAGTGGGGGCGGAGCGGTGTCGCAGATGCTGCCGAGCTTGCGATGGCACCGCGTCGCAAAACGGCAGCCGGCGGGTACGTTGACCGCGCTCGGTGTTTCGCCGGACAGGCGAATACGCTCGCGCGGCGCTTCATCCGGGTGCGGGCTGCGGATCGCTGAGAGAAGTGCTTCGGTATAGGGATGCGCACCCTCACTGAAGACTTCCTCGACGGTCCCCTGCTCCATGATCTTGCCGAGATACATGACCACAACCTTGTCTGCTACGTGACGAACCAGCGCCAGGTCGTGGCTGATGAACAGCATCGTGGCATGCTTTTCCCGTTGAATATCGAGAAGAAGCGTCACGACCGCGGCCTGCACCGAAACGTCGAGTGCCGAGACAGGTTCGTCAGCGACGATGAGCGAAGGTTCCGCCGCAAAGGCGCGTGCGATGGCGATACGCTGCTTCTGACCGCCGGACAGCTGGTTCGGCTTTCTGTCCGCGACGGCTGGAGATAGACGCACCATTTCCAGGAGCTCGCGGACGCGCTGTTCGATCTCCGCCTTTCCCTTGCGGATACCGAATTTCTTGATCGAACGACGAATGGAAAAAGCGGCCGAATGCGAGGGATTGAGCGTACTATCCGGATTTTGAAAGATCATCTGGATCTGTTGCAACAGCGCGCGTGGACGTTCGCTGGCCTGCAGTTCGGCGATATTCTCGCCAGCCATGCGGATTTCGCCCGACGTCGCCTTGTCGAGACCCGTCACGATGCGCGCCAGCGTGGATTTTCCGCAGCCGGACTCGCCGACCAGCGCCACGATCTCGGCTGTTGCCGCTTCGAAACTGACCGCTTCGTTTGCCTTGACGGTCTTCCGGCGGCCGACGGGGTAGAGACGGTTCACATCAGACAATGTTATCGCCGTCGATCTTGCAATCATCTGTGTCTCGACCGGAGCAACCGTCGCTTCTCCTGCCGAAATTTCGGGCCAGCGGACGCAGCGCACCAGATGCTCTTCCGACGCCGGCTCCAGAGCAAGGTCCGGACGGTCGCAGAGGCCGGAGACAAAACTCGAACAGCGCGGCCCGAACAGACAGCCCTGCGGCCGTTCCTGCGGCAGCGGGATCGAACCCGGGATGGCAGCGAGCGTGCGGCTGCGCTTATCGCCGGTAATGTCGGGAATGCAATCGATAAGGCCGCGCGTATACGGATGTTTCGGCCGGCGGAATACTTCTGATGTCGTTCCCTCTTCTACCATCTCGCCGGAATACATGATGCCGAGACGATCGCAGCTTTCCGCGATCAAACCGAGATTGTGCGAGATGAACAGCAGGCTGGTCGAATAGCGTTGGCGCAATTCTTCGATCAGATCGATGACCGCAGCCTCGACAGTCACATCGAGGCCGGTCGTTGGTTCGTCGAGCAGCAGAAGGGATGGCTTAGCAAGCAATGCCATGGCGATGACCACGCGCTGTTGCTGGCCACCGGAGAGCTGATGCGGATATCGCTTCATCATGTCACCAGGGTCCGGCAAGCGGACGTCGGCAAGCATCGCTTCCGCCATGGCCATCGCGTCTTTCTTGCTGGCGCCCATGTGAAGCAGGGGGACTTCGGCAAGCTGCGCACCGATCGTCTTCACCGGATTGAGCGCACTCATCGGATCCTGGTAGACCATCGCAATCTGCCGCCCGCGGATGGAACGCAGTTCCTTGGGGGCGGCATCGACCAGTTGATTGCCGTTGAAGCGGATGCTGCCGCCGGCAACAACGCCGGTCGCGCCGAGATAACCCATGATCGCCATGGCCGTCGTGCTCTTGCCGCAGCCCGATTCACCCACCAGACCGTAGCTTTCGCCGGGCATAACCTTGAACGAGAGATCGGGGATCGCAACCACCGTTTCGCTCTTGCCGCGAAACTCGATGCGCAGGTTTCGAATGTCGAGAAGGGGTTCGCGATCGATCATTGGCGTGATGGACATGGCCGCTCCTTGAAGACTGGACGCGATGATGTTCATGGTTTCCATGCCTCCCGCATGCCGTCGGCGAGCAGGTTGAAGCCGAGGACCAGACTGACGAGCGCGGCAGACGGGATAAGCGACATGTGTGGCCAGACGTTCAGTACAGTGACACTTTCCTTGACCATGCCACCCCAGTCCGGGTTCGGTGGCGGCAAACCGAGGCCGAGGAAACCGAGGATGCCGATGGTGATGATCGTGTAGCCGATGCGCAGACAGGCATCGACGATCAGGAGGCTGCGGCAGTTCGGCAGCAGTTCGACGATCATGATGTAGAGCGTGCTTTCCGCACGCAGCTTTGCTGCCGCGACATATTCCTGCTGCTTCAGACCCAGCACTAGGCCGCGCGTTATGCGACCGATACCCGGCGCCGAGGCGATCATCGTCGCAATGACGATGTTCAGGACCGACGGTCCGATATTGGCGATCAGGATGACGTAGATAACGAGAACCGGAAATGCCAGTATGATGTCCGAGAAGCGGCTGATCAACACGTCGACCCAGCCCCCATAATAGCCTGCAATCATCCCCATCGTGATGCCGACGATCATGGCAACCGCCACCGACAGCGGCGCAACGGAGAGCACTGTGCGGGCGCCGAAGATCAACCGTGACAGCATATCACGACCGAGAATATCGGTTCCCAGCCAGTGGGCAGCGGAAGGATAGGGGTTGCTCATCGCCATGACATCGGAATCAGTCGGCGACGGTAGCGGCAGGACGGGCGCAAGAAGGGCTGCAAGCACCCAGAAGAGAACAAGGCACAACCCGACGACGGCCGTGCGCGAATGAAGGATGCGCATCCAGTTGGGCCTTGCAGCACGCTTTGGCGGTGCGGCGATCACTCCACTGATATTGCCTCGAACAGCCATGATTTACCTCACCCGGATGCGTGGATCGAGCAGCATGTAGCCAAGGTCGCCAAGCAGCTGCGTGACAACGGCGATGGCGACGGTGATCAATGTAGCGGCCTCGAGCGTTGCGATATCGCCGAACAGACTTGCATCGAGGATCAGGCGGCCGAAGCCCGGATAGGCAAAGACGAGCTCGGTGACGACGACGCCGCTGATCAGAAAGTTAATTTGCAGCAGCAACACGGTGAACGGCGCGATCATCGCATTCCGCAACGCGTGGCCGAGAACCATGCGGCGCGTGCTCATGCCCTTGAGGATTGCGGTGCGGATATAGGGCCGCTCCATGACGCCGATCATCGAGACCCGGATCATGCGGGCCACATAGCCGAAGTCATAGATGACGAGCACCGCGACGGGCAGGACGAACTGATACGGCACAGCCCAGCCGCCATCGCTGTTGAGCGGACTGGTGCCTGGCAGGATCGGCCAGAGGATCACGAAAAGCGTCACCAGGAAGACGCCTGACGCGAACTCCGGAATAGACGTGAAGGTGATACAGATGACCGATAGCGTCCGGTCCAGCACCCCACCTTCTTTCAACCCCGACAGGATGCCGAAAATGATCGACAGCGGGACGATCAGCAAGAACGCCAGCCCGGCGAGGATCGAGGTATTGCCGAGACGATCCCAGATGACATCGTTGACGGGCAGCTTATTCAGGGTGGAGTAGCCGAAGTTGCCGAAGTACTGGGCGCCGCGCGGATCCTTGAAGTTTAACCCGGTGGTCGGATCCTGAAGCGGATCGGGAATTGCGCCGACGAGCACACCGAGCCAGCGGCCGTAGCGTACCAGCAGCGGATCATTGGCCTTCAGTTTCTGCGACAGCAGGTCCACCTGCTGCTGGGTAGCGAAAGGACCGAGCGATTTGCGCGCCACGCTGCCGGGAGTGAACTCGCAAACGGCGAAGACGAGAAACGAAGCACAGAGCATCGTCACGACCATCATCGCCAAGCGCTTGAGGAAGAAATTCGCCATAGCCGGAGGAATCCGAATGTCCGAGCCCAGCACCCGACCGCGCGAACGCGGCCAGGCGCCAGCCGGGAGGTTACGCCGAGATCGCGTATTGATGCGCGAAGATGTATTGAGAAGGATGGAGCTCGAAGCCCTTGACCTTCTTGTCCATGACGGTCGAGAAGACGCGCCAGAAGGGCTGAACGATGGGCCCGTCATCCTGCATGATCGCCTCGATCTTCGCCATGACCTTGCTGCGTTGCTTCGGATCGAGGATGCCCTCGGCTTCGGTCAGCAGCTTGTCGAAATCCGCGTTGGAATAATTGGACTCGTTCCAGGCGGCATTCGAACGATAGGCAAGCGACAATGTCATGATCGCCAGCGGCCGGTGACCCCAGGCAGTCAGGCTGAATGGCGCCGTTGTCCAGACTTCCCAGTATTGGGCGCTGGGCAGGGACTTGATGTTGATCTTTACGCCGATGTCCTTGAACTGCTCGGCAAGGACCTGCGCCGTGTTCAGTTCCCAGATCGGATCGGGACGTGTGACCATGTCGAATTCGAAACCATCCGGATAGCCGGCATCTGCCAGAAGCTTCTTCGCTTTTTCGATGTCGCGCGGATATTTCGGCAGTGCCGCGTATTCGGGATGCGAGGGCGCGACGTGATGGTCTTCGGCGGGAATGCCGGCGCCGAGGAGTGCCGTCTGAATGACCTTGTCGCGGTCGATCGAATAGCGCATCGCCTGGCGCACGCGCTTGTCCTTGAACTGCTCGATATCGGGGTGCATGCGGGCAACGACCGTCTGGGTCGTCTCGACCTGGTGGACCGCCACATGCGGGAAATTCTTCATCGCATTGATCTGGACCGCGTCGGCTTCCGACAGGCCATCGACCTGCTTGGAAGCTATGGCCGCGATACCGGCCCCCGGATTGTCGCCGAGGTCGACATATTCGAACGTATCGAGATAAGGCCCGGTGCCCCAATAGTCGGTGCGGGCTTTGTACTTGGCGCCCTTGCCGACGACGTATTCGGTGATAACGAAGGGACCCGTGCCGTTCGCGTCAGGACCGAAAGCGCCATTTTCTTCGGGATCGATGATGAACATCGGGTAGTGATAGAGGTGCTCGGGCACGGCAATCTGCGCCGAGGAGCAGTTGAGACGGACGGTGTGGTCGTTGACTTTCTCGATGGCGTTGTCGGCCCAGAGCTTGCTCGACTTCTTGGGATTGCCTTTCTCGTCCTTTTCGCCGGTTTCGTATTCCTGCACGAGATAACCGGTGAAGAGCCCGAGCATCGACGAACCGATTGCTGGATCGCAGACGCGCTTCAGGTTCCAGATCACGTCGTCTGCGGTCAATGGCCTGCCCTTGCGCCACTTGACGTCCGTGCGGAGATGGAGCGTCCACGTCTTCAGGTCGTCGCTGACTTCCCACTTTTCCAGCAGATAAGGATGGGTAATGTTGTGGCGATCGGTGAGGGTCAGATACTCGCAGACTTGGCGGATGACGTTCGATTTTTCGGCGAAATCGGCCAGATGCGGATCCTTGATTTCCATGCAACGCATGCCGATGCGCAGGTTTCCGCCCTTCGGCATATCGTCGGCCCGGGCGCCGCCTGGCACCGGAACGCCGGCCAGAGAATATGCGGCTGCGGCCGAAATACCAAGAAGCGTCGCTTTTCGCAGAAATTCTCGGCGGCCGATCGAGCCGCTCGACATCTGTTCGACCAGAGTCGGGATATAGGAATGCTCAGACTTGTCCACGGTTGTCATCTCCTGGTTAGCGCTTTAACTGTTCCGAATTTTTGTTGGTCGGACCGGCCGGCAAGACACTCGCCCCAGGCTCGGTCGCAGCGGACTTTTTGTCCGTCACCCATCCGTCTTGATTTACGTTAAGACGGGATGGACCTCTGTGACATGCGGTGATCCGACATCTTCTCTGCGCGAATCGACATTGTTCATGACATTGGCTCCTCTCGCCGTTTCTCCGCCTTTCGAGTCGCGGCAGGGCTCTCGCGAAACCGCGTGCGGTATGAACGGCCGAAATGCGAAGCCGACTGATAACCGCAGATTTCGGCGATCTCACCGATCGCCAATTCCGTGTAGACCAGCAGTTCTTTCGCGCGTGTCATGCGAAGCTCTATGTAGAAATTGGTAGGACTCTTGCCGAGGTTGGCGTGAAACAGCCGCTCGAGCTGTCGAAGCGAAAGCGCCACGCTACTGGCGAGATCGGAAATTTCGACCGGATCGCCGAGGCTGGCTTCCATCCGACGAACAACGAAGGCGAGCTTGGCGTTCCGGATGCCGAAACGATCTTCGGGCGACATCCTCTGAACGTCATCCTGGCGCCGTATCCGCGCGTGGTTGAACTGGTCCGAGATGAGTGCTGCCAACTCCCGACCCTCCACTGCAGAGATGAGGTAAAGCATCATGTCCAATGTAACCGTTCCGCCCGACGAGGTCAGAAAACGTCCGTCGATCGCGAAAATGTCGTCGGTGGCGAGACAGTTCGGAAACTCGCTGCGAAAGCTTGCAAGCGACTCCCAATGAACGGCACATCGTCGCCCTTCCAATAATCGCGCCTTTGCCAGGAAGAAGACCGCAGTGCTGACTGCTCCAAGCACGCACCCCTCCGAATGGATGCGCCTCAACCATGCAAAGACATTGGCATCATAGGCATCGGCATAATTGATGCCTGCGCAGAGGATGACGATATCGCAGCGCGGCGCCCTGCCGATTGCCGCATCTGCATCGAAGCCTAGTCCGCTGCTGGACTTCACATGGCCGCCATCCGCCGACAGGATGAGCCACTCAAAGGCCTTTCGCTTGGCCAGACGATTGCCCTGCCGCAACGAGTCGAGCGCCGCTGCAAAGGTCATCAGAGGGAAGTCCGGCACCAGGAAAAAGCCGATCCGGATCGGTCGATGCCCCTGTGCCAATTGCTTAAGCGTATAGGTCTGATCCGTCATGGGGCGAACTCCAAACATCCCGGTTGCCCTGCTTTTGCCGGTCCGCACCAGCGCAGGTCTTAGGCAGGCAACGAAACACAAACATCCACGACTAAGCGTCATCGCATGGTGAGCCGCAAGTCGCAAAGGCCGCATTGTTCCTCGCCATCGATGAAGCAACGCAAATTGATGGACACATTATGCTCGTCGATTTTGAGCCCGATTATAATGCCGGCGCCTGCGTGGATTCAAACGTCATCGCGAGATACGAACCGGCGCCAGTTCTTTTGATCAGCGGACATCCGAGCGCGAGCGCAGGTTACTGTTTCGGTCGCTAGTCAGCCCTAAGCCGCGTTTTCGGCGACGCCTTAAAGACTATATGTTCTTCAGGCCGAAACCCGGAGAGTGGATAATGCGGCGTTCAGCGTTCGAACCGATCCAGCATGCTCTTCAGTTGTGCGTTTTGCAGCCGAAGCTTCCCCGCCAGTTGATCCCGGAGCAGCCTGATTTCTCCATCAAGCCTGATTGCATCGTCGGAAACGATGGCAAGGCGTGGAGATGGTCGCGAAACGACATCGACGACGTCCGCTTTCCTGGCCTGTCTGCGGCGTTTTCGCGCTGTACCTTCGTCAATCCGCGAGGGATTGGGCGCGGCGAAAGACATTCGCAAGAGGGATGGTGGGCAATGTCGAGGTGGCTTTATCCAATGTCATCTTGCTCTCGACAGAGACCGGACTCGCGGTCCGATAATTCACAAGTGCTGTGGGTTAACCCCCGTTTCTATTCGATCCTGAGTTTCAGCATCGAACAGGTTGATGCTCTGCGCATCGACGCTAAAACGAACCTGATCGCTTCTGCGTCCCTGGAAGCGCGCTTCAGCTCTGGCCACGATCGCGTGGTCGCCAACCACAGCGGTGACCATTGTGTCTGGACCCGTTGGTTCCACGACGTCTATCACTCCGTGGATCGCGGCATTATCCCTCTCGACGACCTTAAGCTCTTCCGGTCTTACCCCAAGGACACAATCCCGGCGTCTGGCTGCGCTATCTGGTATACTGACAGGCACGATCACGCCACCGCTCTCAAACCGGGAGCCGCCGTCGTCCGAGATCAATTCGCCCCTGATGAAGTTCATCGCGGGAGATCCGATAAAGCCGGCGACGAACATGTTCGCAGGTCGTTCGTAGATGGTCCTGGGATCGGCAAGCTGCTGGACATAGCCGCCCTTCATCACCGCGACTTTGGTCGCCAGCGTCATCGCCTCGATCTGATCGTGGGTCACGTAGACGATAGTCGTGCCGAGGCGTTCGTGCAGCCTTTTTATCTCGGTCCTCATCTCGACGCGCAGCTTCGCGTCAAGGTTTGAGAGCGGCTCGTCGAAGAGAAACAGATCCGGACTGCGAACAATCGCCCGCCCCATGGCAACGCGCTGCCTCTGCCCGCCGGAGAGGTTGGCTGGAAGCCGATCGAGAAGGTGGCCGATCTGCAGCAGTTCGGCCGCCTTTTGCACCTCCGCCCTGCGCTGCTGCTCCGGAACACCACGCATCTCGAGGCCAAAGCCAATGTTCCGCTCAACCGACATGGTCGGATAGAGCGCGTAGGACTGGAATACCATGGCGATGTTTCGATCCTTCGGTGGGAGGGCCGTCACGGATCGATCGCCGATCGCGATATCACCAGACGACGGCTCATCCAATCCCGCAATGATATTGAGCAAGGTCGACTTGCCGCATCCTGACGGTCCAAGGAGCACGAGAAAGCCACCATCCTCGAGGTCGACGTCTACTCCGTGCAGCACCTTGAATGCGCCATAAGACTTTTGAACATCCCTGATGGACAAGCTCGACATGATCGTCTCCTAACCCTTGACCGCGCCTGCGGTGAGGCCCTGGACCATCGCGCGCTGGACGAACGCAAACAGAATGACGACTGGCAGAATACTGAGCATGCCACCCGCAGCAAGAACGCCCCAGGGCAGTTGAAACTCGCCGACCATCAGTTGCAGACCGACCGGCCAGGTCCTCGATCCCTGTCCGGTCGTCAGCATCAGCGCGAAAATGAACTCGTTCCAGGCGGCGATCGCGATAAACACCGAGCTGGCGACAAGACCGTTGCGCGCGAGCGGCAAGACGATGCGCACCATGGCGCCCAATCTGGTGGACCCATCGATACGGGCGGCGCTTTCAAGCTCTTTCGGGGCCGCGTCAAAGAAACCTTTAAGCATCCAGACGAACAGCGGCAGCAGAAAGCTGGTATAGGCAAGCGCCAAGCCGAAGCGGCTGTCGACGAGGCCAACGGTCCGCATCATCACAAAGAGCGGAATGATCACCATGACGGCCGGGAACATCCGCACCAGGAGGTAGCTGAGCATTAGTCTGTCGCGGCCCCTGAACGATAGCCGCGAGAATGCGTAGGCTGCAAGCGTTCCAGTCAGGACGCAGATCGCCACCGTGATCGTCGTCACCACCAGGCTGTTTGTGATCAGCACCGGAAAATTCGATTGCGTCCAGATTGAGCGGTAGTTCTGCAACGTAATCGTGCGGGGAATGTACTGCATCTGGGAGGTCACGATGTCGGCTTCGTTCTTCAGGGACGTCAAAAACATCCAGACGATGGGTCCAAGGCAGAAAGTCGTCATCGTCAAGAGCACGGCATAGGTCAGGATATCGGCCATGAGGCGGCGACCGCGACGGGTTTTGAAAATCGTCATTCCTTGGAGACCCGCGTGAACTTGATGTAGAGGGTTGCGAACACCATGAGGATGACGAACATGACGACCGAGAGTGCCCCGGCATATCCGAAATTGAATTCGCGATAGGCGGTTTGGAAGGCATAGAGCGACAGCACCTGTGTGGCGTTTCCTGGCCCCCCACCTGTCAGAACAAGCAGCAAATCGGGTGAGTTCACCAGGCTGATCACGCGCAGGATAACGGCCGCGGTGATCACCGTTCTCAGCATCGGCACGGTGATCAGTTTGAACTGCCGAACCGGCCCTGCGCCGTCGACAGCAGCGGCTTTGTAAAGATCTTCGGGAATGCCTTTGAGACCGGCCAGAAACAGCAGTGCGAAGAATGGAAACCCATGCCATGCCTCAACAAGGATAGTCGCGGCCAGGGCTGTGGCCGGATCGGCGAACCATGCCTTGTAGGTGCTCAACACGCCGCTGCGCACCAGCAGATCGTTGATGACACCCAGACGAGGGTCGAGCAAAAGCGCCCACATATGCCCTGCGACAACGTTCGGCAAAAAGTAGGGAAGCGGGATCAACACACCAAATAGCTTCGTGCCTGGAACATTGCGGTTCAGCGCGACTGCGGCGATGAAGCCAAGTGTCACCTCGATTGCGATGGCTGCGGCCACCCAGATCGCCGTGTTCTTCAATGATATCCAAAACACCCGATCCGACATCATCGCGACGTAGTGCTTTGCCCCGACCCAGCCGTTGAGAGCTGGTCGGGTGAGACGCATTTCACGTACACTGATGACGAAGCCATAAAGGGTCGGATAGGCGACCACCAGCAAAAGCAGGATCAGGCTCGGAAACAGCAGAAAGTAGACCCAGTAGCGTGTTTCGGATAGGTCGCCGAGAAGCGTAAGTGGACCACGGTGCAAGGCTGGCTTCATTTTTTCACGGCAGCTTGCCGTCCTCTGGGACGCGACGACTTCTCGTCGCGTCGGCTTCACTACCGGAGCGCGGTCTCCAGACCCTCGATCATTCGGTCGACGGCCTGCTCAGGGGTGAGTTGACCCGTCAGAACGGATTGGAACGTGGGATTGACGACATTTTCGGACCAGCCCGCAGCGCCGACGAAACTGTTCGGCAGACGACCGAAGTCGAGCGTCTGCGAAGCGGCTTGGTAGATTGGATTGGTCTTGATGCGCTCATCCTCAAGCGCTGCCGTTGATGCCGGGAAATAACCCGTCGCTTCCAACAAGGCTATCGCCGCGTCTTTTTCTCCCCAGAAGCTGATCCAGTCCCAGGCAGCGTCGATATTGTCGTCCTTCATGATGCCGTTGCCGGCGTAGGCAACACGCGCGATATGTGCCTTCGGTCCCGCGGGCATTGGAGCGGTGGCGAACTGCTCTCCCGGCTTCAAGGCGGCCGAGATTTCGATCAGCGATCCGGTATGGTGCCAGACCATGGCTGTCTGGCCAGTTCGGAAACCTTCCATGATCTGCCGATAGCTGTCGTTCGGCACACTTGGAGGAACGACTTTCTCTTTCAAGAACAGACTTGAGTAGAAGGTGATCGCCTCCACCGCGGCAGCCTTATCGATGGCCGCCTGACCGTCCTTTACAATTGGCGAGCCAAAGGCCTCCATGACGTCGATGACGTATTTGAACGCCCCCGCGCCCCCGCGCATTCCGAAAGCGTAGCGTCCCTTTGCCGGATCGGTGAGCTTCCGGCAAGCGGTGACAAACTCATCAAAAGTCCTTGGTGGGCCCGAAAGGCCCGCTTCTTCGAAATAGTCTTTCCGGTAGTACATCCAGTCGACGAAAGCATAGGCCGGAACCGCGTATATCGCGCCGTCCTGAGACATGCCAGCCCACCGGTTGTCCGGCAGATTGGCTTTTCCCTTCCATCCTTTTACCCGCTCGGTGATATCGGTCAGCGCGCCCATCGCCGTCAGATCGGCAAAGCGTTCCGCAATGACCATTCCGGTGTCGGGCCGCCCGCCGGCCACGACAGCCGATGAAACCTTGGCCATATATTCCGAATTCGGAATGCTCTCTTGCGTGACGGTGATGCCTGGATGGGATTTCCCAAACAGCTCGATGATTTTCACCAGGCCGGCCATTTCCGACTGGCTGGCGAAGTGATGCCAATAATTGATCGCTGTGGCAGCACTTGCGGAGCGGACACCACTGGCAAGCGCTAGCGCTGCTGTCGCAACAAGGAATTCGCGTTTGGTGATCTGCATCTCTTCATCCTCCCAGATATCAGAATGGCGATCTGATCGATCAGATGGAGATAGCAGCCTTTTGAAGGTACGGCAACACCGGAGTTGACCTAGATAGCCTGGGATCAAGCCAAGCCGAGATTGCGATTTATCGCCGCCTGGAAATGGGCTTGAAGCGCCTTCTCGGCCGCGTCGGCGTTTCTCGAAGAGCATGCTTCAAGGATTTCCAGATGCTCCTTCAGCGTTCGAATAAGCATGGGGGGCGTCACCTTGCGCTCCAATCGCAGCAAACGCAGATAGTTGTGCATGCGCCGGTATGCGGTATCGATGAGTGGATTGCGCAAGGCGGCGATGATTTGACCGTGAAGATCGAGCTCGATGAGGTCCATTTCCGCAATATGGTCAGGCGTTAGACCATCCTTCTCGAGCTTTCGCAAAAGCCTGGAATGCCGGACTTCCAGGCTGTTCATCAAGTCCTCTCCGGCTTCCTCGGCGAACACGCGAATCGCTGAGCGTTCAATGATCGCGCGGAATTGGTACGTCGAGCGCGTCAGCTCAAGGCCGGGCCTCACGAACTGGATGCCGGAACGAGGATGGATTGTCAGAATGCCTTCGGCTTCCAGCATGCGCAACGCATCGCGAAGCGGCGCAACTGGCACGCTGACAATCTCGGACAGTTCGCTTTGGGAGATAAATGCGCCAACAGGGACCCTTCGTTCAAACAGGCTTTCGAGGATGCGATCATAGGCGAGATCGCTGAGCCGGGGGGCAGCGACCTCCGGTACAGTTGCCTTCGCTTTGCGCGCTTGCGATTTCTTCATCCGTCCGATAATACCTCTGATAGATCAGTTATCAATATAAAGCGATCAGAGAGCACGCTCCATGCCCCTATCCGGATTTCGTATAACCCGATTTCAATTCGCCCGCGACAGGGTAATCGGCGACAGTCAGGTCCGTGCAGATGACGTCAACGTGGCCGCTCTCGAACTTATCGGCGAAACCGGAAAGGTTGGGCTCGGCTTTATTCAAACGCTCTTTCATCCCCTGCCGGATCAAGCAGAGATCGAAGCCGTGTTCAAGCATGAAGCATGGCCCGCGATCGCGGGGCAAGAAGCGATCGGGCTGGTCCATCGCGTCAACCGCCCGCGAGGCGGCAATCAGCGGGCTTTCTCGCTGCCGTTTCACGAAGCTCTTCAGGTCGCATTGTGGGACCTGGCGGCCAAGGAAGTGGGATTGCCTTTGCATAAGCTGCTCGGAAGCCGCCGTGACCGGGTCCGCGCCTATGCCAGCGGTCTAGACTTTCATCTCAGCGACGAGGCATTCCGCGCGCTGTTCTCGCACGCCGCCGCCCTCGGCTACCAGGCATTCAAGATCAAGGTCGGTCATCCCGACTTCCGGCGGGACATGCGCCGGCTCGACCTGCTCAAAGAGGTCGTCCCCGCCGGGTCGCAGATTATGATCGACCCGAATGAAGCCTGGAATTCCAAGGAGGCGCTCGTCAAATTGACGGCGATCCGCGATGCGGGCCATGACCTGCTGTGGGTAGAGGATCCAATTCTTCGCCATGACTTCGAGGGCTTGCGTACGCTCCGTCACGCCGTGAACTGGACGCAGATCAACAGCGGAGAGTATCTGGATGCCAGTGGAAAGCGTCTTCTCATGGAGAACTTCGCAACCGATCTGCTCAATGTTCATGGCCAGGTCACGGACGTCATGCGCATCGGATGGCTGGCTGCCGAGCTTGGCATTCCGGTTTGCTTGGGAAATACGTTCCTGGAAGTAGGCGTCCACATGGCCGTCGCACTCCCGGAAGTCGAGTGGCTCGAATACTCGTTCCAGAATTTTGATCACCTTGTGGAGCAGCCGATCCTAATTCGCGATGGATTCGCCTATGCTCCCGATCGGCCAGGCCATGGTCTTGTTCTTAGCGAAGTATCACGTGAGCAGTGGTCGCGCCCGAAGCGACTAATTGGTTCGGAACTTGGTGAACCACCTGAAAATTCACGCCTTCCTCGTTTGAATGGAATGTGATGCGCAAGCTCGTTGGGCCGTTTGATGCGGTAATGTCTTCTGGCAAAGCCTTATGGTGTCGGTTTTCCTCACCGTCATCATGCCTGGTGACAGCGTCTTGATCCCGGACACAGGTTGTCCACCGGTCGCCGGTTTCTGTGAGAATTATCTGAAACCATCAGGAATCTCGTGAAGCTATCTGCCTTGCCGCCCAGACCAACCATCTGTGAAGCAATGCAGATCCCGTCCTCCGGAATTCGAAGATACCGAATGAATAACTATGCAATCAGTCGCTGAGCATAGCCGGGCTTGATGGGAGTCGAACCCACGGCACCTAAAATCACAGGATGTTTATGGGAGCCAGGGGCTAATCACTTTCAACCCAGCGACCTCAAAGGGCTTGTGTCGCGAGTTGCGACGGCAAGGCCGTTCGCTACGGCGGTGGCCGCAATATATCCATCCGCCTTGCGATCGCCTTCCGTTCGGCAAAATGGGGAAGCACTTCGTCCTCCAGGCGATCGCGAAGGATAGTTTGCGGTTTGCCTGAGGAGCACCTCGGAAATAATCCATCTCAGTTGAGCGCCAGGATTGCCGCGTTCAATGCGGAAGCATAACACAGCCAGACAATATACGGTGCGAAACACCAGAACGCCCACCCGTCACGAGCCTTGGCCATAAAAAACATAGCAACCGCCGACAAGCTCAGGATCGTTATCAGCCCCAGCGAGATAGAGTGGGCACCAAAGAAGATCGGGGTCCACGCCCAATTCAACACCATCTGCAATCCCCAAAGACGGAACGCCGACGAGCTGAAACCTTCGCTCAACGCTACGCGCCAGCCCGCTATCGCGATCAGCAAATATACGACTGTCCACACTGGACCGAACACCCAGTTTGGAGGGGTGAAGAACGGCTTCTCGAGCGACTCGTACCACGCGCCCGGCCTGATGGTTAGACCGATCGCGAATCCGACACCCACGACGCCAATGACAAAAATCGCCAGAAGAGGCGGCCGAACCTTGATACTGCTCATTCGCCTGAGCCTCCATGCTCGATTTCACGGAATATTTTCCCGAACAGATAGCCGTGCAAGATCGCGATGATGCATCGAGCCGCACCTGGAGCGCCGACGACCAGGTCTGCCGATGCCGATTGAAGGTATCAATCCGCGACAGCAGAAAAACGATTGTGGTTGGCCGAAGAAGAAATTACCAGAAGGCATGAGATTACGACAACTCGAATGCTTTCGCGCGCTCATGCTCCACGGCACCATGACCCGCGCCGCGGAAATGCTTAGAATGTCGCAGCCTGCCGTCAGCACCACGATTGCCGCACTTGAACATTCGATTGGCCTGACGCTTTTCGTCAGACGTGGTTCGCGGCTGCATCCGACCCCCGAAGCCCAGCTATTTTACGTTGAAGCAAGCAAGGCCCTCGACGCGATCGAAGGAACTGCGCAGGCCGCGCGGGAGATCAGGTCCGGCCGGCGCGGTTCCCTCAGCATCGTTGCCTATCCCAATGTTTCGATAAGCTTGCTGCCACGGCTCATGTCATCGTTCGCGGCGGACAGGCCCGACCTGCAACTCAAGATCATCACGCGGCCATCCCAGGCGGTCAAGGAACTAATCTCTACGAATACATTCGACATCGCGATCTCCGAACTTCCGACGAATTATCCTATCTCGCATATGGAGGTGTTCTCGTTCGATTGCGTATGCATGCTTCCGAAGGGACATCCGCTGTGTCGCTTCGACACGCTCACGCCACGAGAGCTCGACGGAATTCCCTTCGTGACTCTTTTCAAGGGCGATCCCCTCTACCTCAGTACCGCCGCTGCTTTTTCAAAGATGAATGCCGCCTGGAATGTCGTTGTTGAGACGGAATTCCTCACGAGCGCTTGCGAATTCGTCGCTTCCGGTCACGGCGTCGGGCTTATCGACCCTGTGATCAGCGCGGCCTTTACCGACAAGGTCGAACTGCGCCCTTTCGAGCCGACGATCACATACCAGATCGCCATTCTTTACCCCATTCACGACCAGCTATCGCGTGTAGCACTGGATTTCGTGGAGATCCTGCGCAAGGCTTTCAATGACGGTCGCGTGGATTAGCGGCCTAGGTTTTCCCGACGCGGGCGTATGGTCATGAAACGGAGCCACCGGACGTTTACCGAGTCTGTGTGAAGCCGTGCGTATATTTCGGTTCGATCCCCGACCCACACTCGAAAAACCCCGCCAGCGCGAGATAAAACCAAGCCATTTCGGCATCCTTGAAGCCGTCGGTCCTGTCCACCCCCTCAAAGGGCGGGCAGGATTTTTAAGTCGGGCTGCTCAATCCCGCAGCGGTGGATACCAGGAGTCGGGTTCCGGATAGTCCCAGTCATCCGGGAACGCATATGTCTCGAAGCAGGTGGTTGTATCCTCCTCGGTGGCGAAGAATGCGAAGTGGTTACGCCCCATCCACGACCCCGATTGTATCTTCTTGAAACCGCGGCGCTCGAATTCCGCAATCCGTTCCTCGAAGGGGATATTGTTGCAGTCATAGGCCACGTGATGAATGCCTTCGCCGTGCGCCTTGAGGAAGTCCGCGAAGATCGTCGGGCCGGAGACCGGCTCCATCAGTTCCCAGACCATATTGCCAGACTGCGCAAAGCAGACGGTGAGCTCGAATGAAACCGCTTCACCCCTGTAGGTCTGGTTTTCCGTGTTTTCGGGGCTGAACTTGTAGACGCGCCAAGGTCCAATGCCGAGCTTCAGCAGGCCGTCCATGGTACGTTTGTGATCGCTCGTGACGATCGCCAATTCCACCACGTTGCCGAGGAAAGAATCGGTTTCAGCCCCGCCGGAAAGCGCCTTCAGGACGCTGTCCTGTTGAAGAACGATAGTCATTGCATTTCCTTTTCTCGGAGAGATGGTCGCGCTGCCGCGACCCCTTCGGTCTCATTCGCCACGGACAGGCAACGTCAGTGCGGACGCGCCGACATCCGCGGTCCTTCGGAGCTTGTGAGAAACGATGTAGGCCATGAACGCGACGACAAAGCCGGCCAGCCAGGAAAGATCAATTCCGCCCAGGCCAAGGGCAAGGGGGCCTTGAAGGACTTCGACGACGCTCATCTGGAAGAGATAGGCAGCGAAGACGCCGACCAGCAATGACAGGACGCCGGTCCAGTTGACGTCACCGAGCCGGCTCGTCGTGTGCGGCTTGTACAATTCGTCGACATTGATCGACCCGCGGCGCATAATGAAGAAATCGGCAGCGGTTACGCCAGCCCAGGGGCTGATCCAGACGACCATCGTCACCATGAACGTTTCGAACGCATGCGCGAAATCTTGCGACTGCATGAAGCCGTAGAGAATGATCGATCCCGCAACGCCGCAAGCGAGCGAAACGACCCAGCGGGGCTTGTTGATATCCATGGCAAGGCTTGAAAGCGCGGCGGAATAAATGACGACGATGTTCGTTGCGATCGGCCCGTGAACCAGCACGAGCAGGACCGGCAAGGCCATCACGCCAAACGCCGCGATGATGAGCTGGGCCGGATCGGACCCGACGCCGGCGGAAGCAATCGCCGCGCCGAGCGTGGCGAGCCAGACCGTGGGCACGAACATTCCCAGGAACGTTGCCTTGAAGACGCTGGACGGTTTCAAGCCTGGTTTTGAAAACCGCGTGTAGTCAGACGCATAGACCAGCCAGGATATGCCCCAGCCAATACCGATTGCCGTCATCAGCTGGCTCATCGCGGACCACCGCGCGATACCCGTGACTGTTGAGGTGGACCATTGGATATCAACCGTAAAAGACGCCATGAATGTCATCGCGACCATGATCAGCAGGATCGCCGGCATCGTGTAGCGCTCGAAATACTTGATCGCATTGAAGCCCCAGGCGGCTATCCCGATCTGGACCACCATGATGACGAGGGCGATCGCATATTTCACCTCCATCCCACCACCAATTCCCATGCGATCGAGCGCAGCGACCGAAAGATCGAGTACGATCCAGGTGTTCGTCGCCACCCAGCCCATCGCCATGAGAAGCTGCACGAAAGTCGGCAGGTAGGCGCCGCGGCGACCGAAGGCGAGCCGAGTGAGAACCATCTGCGGAACGCCGGTTCGGTATCCCATGAGGCAGAATGTGGCGAAAAGCGCTGCCCCCACGAGATTGCCGATCGCAATGACGAGAAACGTATCCCAGAGGCTAAGCCCCATCTGGATTCCGAGCGCTCCCAGAACCCAGTTGATCGGAGCGACGTTCGCGCCGGCCCAGATCCAGAATTGGTCGAGTGGTGATGACGTTCGGTGCGACACTGGAACCGGCGCGATGCCATGGACGTCGTATGCCGACAGTTCGTCTGAGGTGAAATTGGCGGATTTTGACATTGGATTCCCCTGTCAGGTTGTTGCTCCTACTCCCGGACGCCACTTTCCGCAGGTGTGACAGATTTATGAAAATGAAAACTTCTCAACCCGGGTTGAGCCAAAGTGGAAAGTAGGGGAGAAGCATGTAAGACGGGATTGCTTGGCAGCCCTATATGGCTGCCTCTGCGTTCTGGCCGGGATTTATTCTTAAGTTTAACTCAAGAGTTCCAAAAGAAACCTCAATAACGCATGCATGCCGATCTGCGCGATGATCCAACGGTCTTAGATCTTCAGCGAAAGGCATATTCATGACCACGATTTTGCATATTGATGCGAGCCCTCGCGGCGACCGATCCTTAAGCCGTCGGCTTTCCGCGGCCTTTGTCGATCACTGGAAGACAAAGGATCCGTCGGCGGTCGTCATAACGCGTGATATCGGACGGTCTCCACCGCCGATCATCACCGAAGAATGGATCGCCGCCGTCTTCACGCCCGCCGAGACGCTCACTCCGGCTCAACAGCGGGAACTGAAGCTCTCCGACACCCTCATCGACGAGGTCGGCCGTTCAGACCTGATCGTCATCGGCGCGCCGATGCACAATTATGGAATGCCCGCGGCTCTCAAGTCCTGGTTCGACAAAGTCATCCGGATCGGGAAAACCTTCACTTTCGATCTTCAAAGAGGCGACTACCCCCTGGCACCGATCATGTCGGGCAAGACGCTCGTCATACTCAGCGCGAGAGGCGAGTTCGGCTTCGGCGTCGGTGGGGTTCGCGAACACATGAACCATCTGGAGACGCACATTGTCACCTGCGCCAACTATCTCGGCGTCGAAGAGAGCCACGTGCTTGCCATCGACTATCAGGAATTCGGCGACGAAAGGCATGAAAAATCGGTCCGGGAGGCTTTTGAGGCGGTGCCGTGCCTCGTCGACCAGCTGATCGGCCAAGTTTGCCCGATCGCTGCCGAGTGAGCCGGAAAGAACTCCAAATGCAAAGCCTTTCCGAAGTCGCGCTGGCCCTTGCCACCGGTCGAACAACATCGATGCAGCTTGTCGATGAGGCATTGTCGCGGGCCGTCTCCGCGCCCCATGCCTTCATATCCATCCAGGCCGATCAGGCTTTGGTTCGGGCCGAAGCGTCGGATCGTCGCCACCGGGAGGGCAAGCCGCTGAGTGCCTTCGACGGTGTTCCGATTGCGGTCAAGGATCTCCTCGACATTGCCGGAACCGTGACGACCGCGGGATCGGAGATCCGCAGAAATCTGGCACCGGCCCGAGAGGATGCCGAGGTTGTCTCCTCGATCCACGGTGTGGGGCTCATATCGATCGGAAAAACAAACCTCAGCGAGTTTGCGTTCTCCGGCCTTGGCATCAACCCCCATTTTGGAACTCCGATTCCCGGCTATGCCCCGGAACAGCGCGTCCCGGGCGGATCGTCTTCAGGCTCGGCGATCGCGGTCGAGCGGGGCGTCGTCCTCGCCGCTATCGGCTCCGATACGGCCGGGTCCATTCGCGTTCCCGCCGCTTTCAACGGCTTGCACGGATTTCGGCCCTCCACGGGTCGATATCCCATGCGGGGCGTCCATCCGCTTGCCAGCTCCTTCGATACGCTTGGCCCCATCGCGCGCTCCGCTTCGGATTGCCTGCTGATCGATCAGGCCATGCGCGGGATCGCCCCGGAGCCTGTCCGCCCCCTCCCGACGGACCAACTCGATCTCGTGATCGATAGCGCGATCCTTAATGAACTGGATGTCCAGCCCGACGTCAGGAAAAATCTGGAAATCGCGCTGGCAGCGGTTGCGCGGGCCGGTGCCAGAGTGACCTCCGGCCGCGTCGATGTCATTTCACGGGTGCGCGACCTCATCGCCACAAGCGGCTGGTTGGGTTCCCATGAGGCGTGGATTTTTCTGAAGGACGTCGTGACAAGCAAGAACGGTATCATCCTGGACCGTAGGGTCCGTTCGCGGCTCCTCGCATCATCAGGGTTTTCTCAGGAGCAGGTCACCACGCTTTACCGCGAGCGGCGACAACTCATGCTCGACGCGGCACAGGCACTCAGAGGCCGGATACTTGTCATCCCCACGGTCAAACATGCGGCTCCGCACCTTCTCGATGTGGAAGACGACGACGTGTTCTCGCGGGTCAACCTGGAAACCCTGTCGCTGACGATGATCGGAAGCTTTCTCGACATGCCGGGCTTCGCGATCCCGACCGGCACTGACGGTTCCGGCGGCAATACCTCGGCTCTGTTCTCAGCACCGAATGGCCAGGATGGCCGCCTGCTTCGATCGGCGGTCCGCATCGACCATATTCTCAGATCACAAGGAAAATAACCATGATCCAGAACCCGATCCCCTGGCCAAACGGAGCACGATGCGCCTGCTCGATCTCCTTCGACATCGACGCGGACAGTCTCATCCATGTCGCGAAACCAAAAGACAGTTTCGACCGTTTGTACCCGATCACCATGGGCAGGTACGATCAGGTTGCCGTCCCGCGCATTCTGGAGACCTACAGGCGCCTTGGTCTGAAGCAGTCCTTCTTCATCCCGGCCTGGACGATGAACCAGTATCCCGACATCGTTGATGCCATCTTGGCGGGCGGCCACGAGATCGGCCATCACGGATACATCCACGAGGACCCGAGCGAGATTTCGCCGCCGGAACAACGCCACTGGTTCGAAAAGGCGCTCGACGTGCATGTCAGGATGACGGGACGCAGACCGCGGGGATACAGAGCGCCCGTCTACAACGCGACTCAGTCGACGATCGACCTCCTGATCGAACACGGCTTCACCTACGATTCATCCCTGATGGCGGACGACATTCCCTACAGAATGAAAACCGCGGGAGGCGCGCTTTTCGAGGTGCCGCCGCACTGGGGCTCGGACGATTGGCCTCCCTTCGCGCATTTCGCGGAGATCGGCTACATGATGCCCGTAAAGTCGCCGACGGAAGGTCTCGCGGCCTCCTTCGAGGAGTTCGATGCGCAATACGAGGCTGGTGGATTCTGGATGGGCATCTGGCACCCGTTCCTGACGGGGCGTCTGGCCCGATGGCGCGTTGTCGAGCGCTGGCTCGAACACATCCTTTCCACGAAAAATGTCTGGTTCGCTCCGCTGGAGGAAATTGTTTCCTATGTCGATGAGCTGGAAAAGGCCGGCCGCTATCGGGCGCGGACCGACGATCTGCCCTATTACGCCAAACCGGTCGCCCTGTGACCGGTTCATTTCATTATAGGTTTTGGCTATAGTGAATGCCGTTATTATTATTGGAATTCGCTAAGCCACTCTGCTTCAATTGATCCGCAACGATACGACGGAAGGTCTCGAGGAATGAACAAGCAGACAGAGCTGGATTCGAATTCGGTGTATCGGATTCCCGCCCGAAAAGGGATCGCCGCACATGTCGCCGCCGGTCGCGTGGTCACCGTCATCAACACCCATGGATCCCAGGTTGTCGATACTTGGGCCTATAACGCAACCGACCTGACCGAATTCATGTCGATGGAGCACAGCCGGGCGTCGATGCTCACCTTGTTTCCGAAAGCCGGGGATGTATTCAAGACGAACAGGCGCCAACCAATTCTCACCATCGTCGAGGATACGACCCCCGGTATCCACGATACGTTGATGGCAGCCTGCGATATTCACCGATACGAACAACTCGGTGCACACGGCTATCACGACAATTGCACCGACAATCTCCACAATGCGCTTGCGGCAATCCAGCTCAAGGCCGGGGGAACCCCGAGCCCGCTCAACCTGTTCATGAACGTTCCGGTCGAAGCCGACGGTGCCCTTTCATTCCAGCCTCCGGCCAGCAAGCCGGGCGAGTACATCGCCCTCAGGGCGGAGATGGATCTCATCATCGTCTTCTCCGCCTGCCCCCAGGACATGGTACCCGTAAACAACATGGACCCGACCGAGGCGCATTTCAAAATCGGATGAAGACGGCGCGCTCCGCCGGACAGGCGGGTTTTGTCTTTCCATGGATGCGGGTATCGATATCAGATAGCAGGACCGCCCAGGACGTTGCGTCCGGCCGGCATCAAGGCTTCAACGGCTCCAACAAGGATGGAATAGTTCTATCGCCCTTCCAAGAGATGCAGCCGTGTTATGAAGACCCGCCGATCCATACGTCGAGGAGCTGGAATGCGAAAACTTCCCCCGCTGAATTCGTTGAGGGCCTTCGAAGCTGCCGCAAGACACGGCAGCTTCACCGCAGCGGCGAAGGAACTCTTCGTCACGGTCACGGCCGTGAGCCACCAGATCCGGCAACTGGAAGAATTGATCGACAAGAAGCTCTTCGAACGCTCGGGAAGGGCTGTCGTCCTAACCGAGGCGGGCGCTGCGTTTTATCCGAGATTGCGTGACGGCTTTGATCAGTTGGCCGAAGCCTTTGCTCAGGTTTCCGGAGAAAAAGAAGCCGATGTCGTCGCCGTCTCGATGACGAAGGTGTTTGCCGAGCGCTGGCTCATGCCGAGGCTCGACCGGTTTCATTCCGCTTTTCCCGATGTAATCGTGAACGTCCACGCCTCGGAAAAAGTGGTCGACCTCCGGGCCGAAAGCATCGATCTCGCCATACGGTACGGGCCGGTCGATCTCGCGGCGAAACCGATGATACTTCTGCGGGACGTCTATCTGGCCGTGGCCGCCTCATCGATATCGAACTCCGAGCGGCAGCCCGTGATCGACGACTACCGCAAGCGCCCCCTGCTTGCCTACAAGTGGAAAAATCCCGCATTCCCTTGCCCCACGTGGTCGACGTGGCTGGCGGAGACGCCGCACGAGGTTGGCGGCGATTTCAAGATATCCTGGTTCAGTGAAGAGACACTGGCCGTTCACGCCGCCGAACGTGGCCTGGGTCCATTGCTGACGAGCAATGTACTCGTCGATGAGAAACTGCGCGACGGAACGTTGCGCAGAATTGAGGGACCCATTCTGCCCGGCTATGCCTATCGCCTGATCGAGGGCCCGTCATTTGGCAAGAAGAAAAGCGCGGTCCGGTTTGCCGACTGGCTGAAGGAGGAAGCCGTGACATTTGCTCGCGGCATTCCGCATCCGATGAACACCCCTTCCACCTGAAAGGTTTCGCCTGCGGCTCGTTCAGCGTGCCTGCTCGATGCGTTCGGGAGTATAAACGAACGGTGACGCGCCTGGGGCGCACGGCCCGTCCAATCGTCACAAGAGTTTCGTAGCTGGTCACCGCTCTTAAACAACCCCTGCGCTGCGTGCGACCGTCTTGATGTGCGCGAGGCCACGCCGATAGCCGGGCACATCGAAATGCTCGAGCATGAGCGGAACTTCGCGCCCGAGTTTGGCAATCTCGGTGACATAAGCCTTGTAGTCGAGATTACCTTCGCCGGGCACGACTTCATCCAAATGGAAAGAGATCGTTCCAGGTCCGCCTTTCATCACCAGATCCTTCGCGTGGCACGAAACGATCCAGGGTCCAAGAAGGGCGAAACAATCTTGGATCATCTTTCCTGTATTGAAATAGAGCCGCGGCGAGATGACCATATTTGCCGCATCAATATGGGCTCCGAACTGCGGCCGGTCGATCGCCTTTAACAATTTGAGATAGTTTTCCGGGGTATCGGTCACCAGCCACGGCACCATCTCCAACGAGAACTTGGTGCGCTTGGGCTTCACCATATCGATGACATAGCGGGCCGTATCGACCGCGCGCTGGAATCCAGCCTCGCTTTGATTGTCTGGATGCGGGCCATAGTCGTAATTGTCGCTCAGCTGCCACCGGTCATCGGGATGGCCAACGGTTCCGTGGTAGGCGACGATGGCGCCTGCTCCCAGTTCGTCCGCCAGAGCCAGTTGATGCACGGCATATTCGAGATTGGCTTTCCGCGTCACATCATCATGGGCAATGAGGTTTTTCCAGGCACCTCCCTCGGCAATGACGAGATCGGCGGCGGCGAAGCTTTTCACCAGATCGGCGATTTCTTGGCGGTTCTCGAGCTTGATGGTCGGCATATAGGCCGCGTTGTACCCGAATTCCACATGTGCGCGTGCATAGGCTTCGGGATCACCCCCATATTCGATCCCATAGCCACCGAGTCTGAACGTCATGAATAGTCTCCCAAATTGATTCTGTTGGCGGGCGGCGGCCAACGCGTCCCCGGCCGCATCTTGTCTCTGAGGCCTTCAAGCCTGAGGAATTTTGCCCGGATAGAGCAGCACCTTTCCGCAATTGCCGGTTTCCTGAAGAGCAAAGGCAGACGCGACCTCCGACATGGCGAAACGATGCGTGGTCAATCTGTCGAGAAGCGGCCTGGCATCGCGCACGCGCTGCAACAACTCTTCGGCGAAGACGTCATGGTTCCAGTGCCAAGCGCCAAAGATGTCGATGCCCTTGCCCGTGATGCGGTTGACCGGTAGCGAACCGCTCCAGGTGACGAAGGCAAGCCTCCCCCGCGCCCGCAGCAACTCCAGGACCACTGCGGGAGCGCCCTCATTGTTACTGGTGTCGAGGGCCCCATCCACGCCATAACCGCCGCTTGCGGCCCGCACCTGCTCGATAAGGTCCGGCGCACGGGGGTCGATGACCAGCTCTGCTCCCAACTCCTGCGCCAGTGCAGCGCGATATGGGTTCAATTCGAGCGCGATGACGCGCGCGCCAATTGTTCGCGCATTGATGATCGCCCCAAGGCCGACGGCGCCGCAGCCGGAAATCAGCATGGTATCCTGTGCGGTTACGTGCATGCGGTGCATCGCCGTGAAGCTCGGACCGAGGGCACAAATCGCCATTGCGGCGTGATGCGTTTCGATGTCGTCAGGGACAAGTTGCAACAGGTAATCCGGCTTCAACAGGAATTCGGCGTAACAGCCGATGCCGGACGATGAACCCGTCTCGTCCAAAAGATCGCGCTGCGAGGTGCAGTGGATATGTTCCCCCGAGCGGCAAGCCGGGCAGACGCCACAGCCGGCATGCGGCATGACGATGACGCGGTCGCCGACCTTCAGGCGCTTTGATTGTGCGGCATCGACAACAACGCCGACCGCCTCATGACCGAGCTCACACGAAAGCTTGCCAGAACGCCAAGATTGCCATTCCGTGCACATGGGCGCGATCAGGACCTGGATCTTGACTATATCACCGGAGGCTTGCGGTTCCGGCCGTTGGGAGACCTGCGCCTGACGCGGTCCAAGGATTTCTACACAAAGAATGTTCGTTACTCCTGCTTTTGCAAATTAGTGACGACACGGGCTGAGCCTAGCCCTTGACCGCACCCATGGAGAACCCGGCCTGAAGGTGCTTTCTGAACAGAAGGTAGAGGACGAGCAGCGGCAGGCTGGAGATCACGACCGCCGCAAACAGAAAGACGGAGTAGGTGCTGGGCAACGGTTCGTAGCGTTGCTCTAGGCTTTTGCTGGTTTATTTGGTGACATCGCTACCTTTTTATTGCAAGTCGCCATCGGACTCGTAATCGGAGCTGGCTGTCCAATCAAGAACTGGCTCCGGTATCGTTGCGCTATCAAAGCGTGATAAGGTGCGCGATTGGTGAGATCGTCAACGGGGATTACCACAAGCGCCTAACCTTTTTCACCATGCGCGAATGGCAGGCGTGGGATGGCATCCACAATCGCGCGATGATCGCTTGAAAGGCTCCCAAGCGTCGGCACCAAAATGTTAGAATGGGGCGCTCTACAAACGGCAAAGTCCAGCCTCATCCGGTTCAGGAGCTGGAGGACAGTGCGAGAGGCATCCTCTTTATCTCGATCGTGATCACGCCCGCATTGTCATGGCGACGATAATTCCCGGAATCCATCGCATGGAATCCATTTTCCACCGCCCAGGCGACTATCATATCCGCGTTCATCAAGGTCCTGCTTTAGGAGATGCGGACGTGCCTTCTCTCGCTGTCCCGCTCGCGCAAATCGCTTCGCAGTCCGACGGATACCGTAACTGAATCACTCTAATCCAGCCAAATCTGTCCAAGATTACAGTTCCCGCTCAGGTGTTGCGAGAAAGACTCGAAGCAATCGTTGTAAATCGGTGCGACTGAGCCGAGGCCCCGCCCGTTAGTGCTCTTGAAAGGATCAGAACGCCGGACCCACTATTTCGACTTGTCAAAGCTGGTTAGAGCCGCGACGGTTCCAGCCAATTAGAAACGCGACACTTGTTCCTCGGATCAGCCCCCGATCCGACCGGCTAGGCCGGGTTGCTAGGGAGGAGCGGGGGCTGATGAGATGCCTTCGGCTTTAGCTTTGAGATATGCTCGCCACCATTCATTCTGCAGCCTCCATACGAGCCAGAGCTTTCTGTCGCTTAGCAATCAAGTCCGGATCGCTCATGAAATCCTTCCTTTTACCCGGCTTGCGCCCGCGCTTCTGATATCCGTGGCTCGTGCTGCCGTCGCGAATGCCAAACATATGATCTGTCTGTCCAGTGCGACGAGGGCCGCTTTTGCTGCGCGGCTGTAACGGCAACAGCCCGGCGCCTCTTTAAGGTGATAGTTCACTGGGCTTGAGGACGACGGTACAGCCTGCCGCAATCGCGGGAGCGCCTTTCGCAGTTAAAGTGGCCCGTTCCAGGGGGTGATCAGCGCACAAACCCCGATCGCCTCCTTGGCGGTCGCGGTACGCTCATCAATCGTTACGAAGCGGTACTTCTAGAGAGTTTCCATCTGGACACGGATGTGCTCGGAAGCAAAAGGAACCTGGGAAGCCCGCGCGAAGCTGATCGCCGCCCCCATTTCCATAACAAGCGCCTCCGCGAACGTCTCTGCTCTTTCTTTCAGGAGAGAATGCATCCTGCCGAGCAGACCGAGCCGTTCAGCCACCGATGTTTGAGAAAAGGCTGGGAACGCGTCGCGCGCAGCAGCAACCGCGAGATCGACGTGATCAGCACCGCCCGCAGCAATATGCCCGACAACACGTTCCGACGCGGGATTCACAACAGGCAGACGGTTTGCGTCCCCAGATTCCTGCCATTTCCCACCAATGTAAAACTGATCCTCGCGTTCGGTCAGCATAACTTCACCTCGCGTCACAATGTTGCGGCCATTTTGAGCTGCCCGAGCAGGATGCCTGGAAAGACTAGAAGATGACAATGCATGTCGTCTGAATGGTTGCTTAAGACGCGTGTTAACAAGGAAACGGTTCGTCGGACCTGACGAAGGTGTTATCGGCCTTACCTCCCGTATGTCCGTTCAAAAGCTCGGAGGTGTGCATGGGGGCACGCTCGGCGTCAGCCGACCGAGTGTCTAGTCCTGTTAACAGGAAAGCAACGCCCCTGGCTTGCCGCACAAGTCGACCGCTACAGCTCGCACCTCGACGAGGGCGCCAAATCATTTGCACTCACGCAGGGCTTTTCAAGTTGACTGCATTGGCTTCATATAGGCTTGCCGATTGGTGTGCTTTCGGAAATGGGGAAGACAGACATGAATTCAAAGGGCGCAGAGGAAGCATTCTTCCCAACGGGGTCTGCTTCCGCACCACAGGTGTCTCGTCCAGCTGCTTTTGAACAGAAGCCCGCAGACTTCAACTCGGAGCTTCACGCTCGACCGTCGATTTATTTCACCGGTCCGGCGATCGTCGAACACTTTGCTTTCATGCCGTCGGATGGCGTGATCAAGGAGTTCCACGATAGTCTCCAAGCTGATGGTGGAATTTCCGTCAGAGTGGAACGGCACACTGAGTTCGTGACTGTCACGCGGGTCCGAAAATTGGCCAGCGAGCCCGAGGATTGGCCGGAAACTGACCTTTGTGAAGGTGATTTTGCGCGGCTAGCAGGGTTGAGCTCTCCTCTCCTCGTTTGCCACGTGAGTATCCTTGTCCTCGGAAACCCTCCGGACCAGCTGGGAACGGTTCTAAAATCCCTCGACTTCGGCGACACCGCCGCGTCATCAATCGGCGGCGGGGCGGCGCAAGTTTGCTCCGATTTTCGCGTTCGAGGGGACAATTCAAGCAGGATCATCCTGTTCAACAAGGACCTGAATGCACATCGGCTGGGGCGCATGGTACGGCGGATCTTTGAGATCGAAACCTATAGGTCAATGGCGCTGCTCGGATTGCCGGAGGCGCGTCGTCTTGCCCCGCTTCTGGGCGGATATGACGCGGAGCTCGTTCGGCTGACCAATCGAAACTTGAGTACGCCTGCACATCAGCACAAACAATTGCTCGAGGAAATTACTGTTCTCTCCTCGCATATCATTTCAGCCACCGCGGAAACCAGAAACAGGTTTGGCGCAACCGCTGCCTATGCCAAAATCGTTGAAGAAAGGATCGCCCTTTTACGGGAAACCCATGTCCCCGGCTTTCAACGTTTCGGTACCTTCGTGGAGCGCCGGTTCAAGCCTGCGGTGCGTACCTGCGAAGCAACCGCGTTGAGGCTTGAGCACCTATCAAGGGCTGCGATGCACCTGCTCGACCTGCTACAAACCCGAATCCAGGTCGAGATTGAGTTCCAGAACTCTACACAGATCCAGGCGATGGCTGATCGGGCCGCGACGCAGGTCAAGATCCAGCGCGCGGTCGAAGGCTTTTCGATGATCGCGATTAGCTACTACTTGC